>JAPOYG010000100.1 GCA_026706755.1 Acidobacteriota bacterium | reverse complement strand
AACTTCTCCTACGACGCGTTCCTCAACGGGACGCGCGCCACGCCGGACGACGCCTACCGCTACGCCCGGGGCGAGCCGCTGACCCATCCGGCGGGGTTCGAGATCCGGCTCGACGCGCCGCTCGACTTCTACGCGGTGACCGACCACGCCAGCTTCCTCGGCATGCTCCCCGCGATGATGGATCCGGATCAGGGCGTCTCGACCCACCCCGCGACCGAGCTGGTGACCGCGATCCGGTCGGGAGCGCTCACCGGGGCGGACCGGCGAGAGGCGTACCGCGAGATCCGTGCCCACACCCTGGGCCACCGGGAGGGGCTGCTGGACCTCGACGTCGTCCGCTCCACGTGGCGCGAGACCGTTGCCGCGGCCGAGCGCCACTACGAGCCGGGCCGCTTCACCACCTTCATCGCCTACGAGTTCACGGGCAGCCCCGAGAACCAGAACCTGCACCGCAACGTCGTCTTCCGCGGCAGCGCGGTCCCGGAGCTCCCCTTCAGTCGGCTCGACTCCGTGAATCCCGAGGAGCTGTGGGCGTGGATGGAGCGCAACCGTGCCGCGGGAATGGAGGCGATCGCCATCCCGCACAACTCGAACGGCTCCAACGGTCTGATGTTCCGGCTCTCGACCTTCGCCGGCGAACCGCTCGACGCCGCCTACGCCGAGACGCGCACGCGCAATGAGCCGCTCGTCGAGGTGACGCAGACCAAGGGGACGTCGGACACCCATCCGGCCCTTTCGCCCAATGACGAGTGGGCCGACTTCGAGATCTACCCCTTCCGGATTCGGAGGCGACCCGACCCCCAGCCAGGCCCCGGGGAGCTACGTGCGCGAGGCCTACCGGAACGGCATGCTCCTCGAGGAGGAGCGCGGCTTCAATCCGTTCCGCTTCGGGCTGATCGGCTCCACCGACAACCATGCCGGCGCCGGCCCCCCGAGCGAGTCCGGCTACTTCACCGCTGCGGGCGTCCCGCGCGAGGGCGTATCGCTGCCGTTCGACCCGCCCCGGGGCGACGGGCGCCGCTACAGCGACGGGCTCGCCGCCATCCGGGGCGCTTCGGGGCTCGCGGGGGTCTGGGCGGAGGAGAACACGCGCGAGTCGATCTTCGACGCCTTCCGGCGCCGGGAGACCTTCGCCACGACGGGGCCGCGCATCCGGGTCCGCTTCTTCGCCGGCTACGACTATCCCGACGGGCTCGCGGACGACCCGGCTCTCGTCGCCGCCGCCTACGATGGCGGCGTTCCGATGGGCGCGGAGCTCGTCGCGCCCGGCCGGCGCGTGCCCCGGTTCCTCGTCTGGGCGAGCCGCGACGCCCGGAGCGCGCCGCTCGCCCGGCTGCAGGTCGTCAAGGGGTGGGTCGCGGGCGGCGAGACGCACGAGCGCGTCTACGACGTCGCCTGCTCGGACGGTCTGACGGCGGACCCGGCGACGCACCGCTGCCCCGACAACGGCGCGGTCGTCAGCCTCGACGATTGCAGCATCGACGAAGGCGTGGGGGACGCCGAGCTCCGCACGCTGTGGCGCGATCCCGACTTCGACGCCACGCAGCGGGCCGTCTACTACGTCCGGGTCCTCGAGAACCCGACCTGCCGCTGGTCGACGTGGGAGGCGGTGCGGGCCGGGGTGGAACCGCGGCCCGACCTGCCGGCCACCATCCAGGAGCGCGCCTGGTCGTCGCCGATCTGGGTCACGCCTTGATGCGGGGCGGCGGTCAGTCTGGCCGGCTAGCTTCGGGGGCCCGAGGAATCGGTCCCCGGCTGGGCACCCCGAACAGGTCTCGGAGCACGGCGCGGCGATACTCGAAGATGCGTTCCAGGTCGCGCATGACGAGCAGGCGGTCGACGAGCCATCCGCCCGGCACGGCGTAGCGCACGGCGTCGTGAGCCACCGTCCTTCCCTCGCGCGTCTCCTCGAAGCGGTGCTCGTGGATCCAGAGCCGGTACGGCCCGCGGCGCTGCTCGTCCACGAAGCGGTACGGCGGCTCCCAGGCCGTGATCTCGCTCCGCCAGCGGAGCGGCACCCCGCGCACGCGCAGGCGGTAGTCGATGAGCGCGCCCGGCTGCATCTCGACCGGCCACGGCGTCAGCATCGTGAAGCGGAGCCAGGGGGGCGTCAGGTACTCCAGGTTCCGGGCGTCCGCGAAGAAGGGGAACACCTCGTCCCGCGGTCGAGCGAGCACCTCGCGGCTCCGGAACTCGAAGGTTCTCACGGTTGCTGCGAATCGCCCGATCAGACGTCGGCGAGGGTGAGGGGCCGGGGCGACTTCCCGTCGACGTCGGTGAAGCCGTAGTGCTCGGCCAG
>JAPOYG010000284.1 GCA_026706755.1 Acidobacteriota bacterium | reverse complement strand
AGAGGAAGTCGCGCATGAAGCGCCATCCGTCGCGCAGCATCTGGGCGTACTCGGCGGTGGGCTCGACTCGCACCCGCATGCCGCCGAGGTCGAGCGTCCCGTCGTCGCCGGACGGCGCCTGCTCCGTCCCGACGACGCGCCAGGTCGATCCGGACCGGTAGAGCAGGCGCTTCCTGTCGTGAGAGACCTCGGCCGTCTGCACCGCCTCGACGAAGTCCGCCGCCTCGCGGTCGTCGACGACGTACTTCCGCAGCTTTCCGCTCGTCGCGCCCGCCTCGACCTCCAGCACGAAGACGGATCCGGAGGGGCCGGGCAGGAGCCCCGCGTAGTTCTCCAGCGGGAGACCGGGGGCGGCAACGATGCGGCGGTCGATCCCCTCGACGTCGATCTCGACGTTCGGCGCGTCGCCGTCGCCGCCGCTCGCGGACCCTCCGGCGTCGTCCCCGGCCGTCGCGGCCGCACTGGTTCCATCCACCGCCGCGTCGTCTCGGCTGCCGCCATCGGTGGACGTCGCGTCCCCGGAAGCGGCGTCCGCGGAGTCGCCCCGGCCGGCCTCGTCCGCGTCGTCGTCGTCCGCCACCCCTTCCTCGTCGCTCCGGGGCAGGAAGGGCGACGGCTCGTCGGCGCGGAGCAGCGCCAGGTAGAGGGCGCGGGTCACCGGCCGGTCGTAGGACGTCATGTCGAGCCAGCCGGTGTTGAGGGCGTAGTTCGTCGAGGCGAGGAAGTAGAGGTGCATCCCGGAGGCGTCCCACACGGGGGTGACGGCGTCGGCGGTGCCGTCGGTGAGCTGGTGCGTGGCCCCCGATTCGGTGTCGTGCACGAAGATGGCGCGAAGCTGGTTGCCGAGGCGCCGGGCGTAGGCGATCCAGCGCGAGTCGGGCGACCAGACCGGGTTCATCGAGCGCTCGGGATGCGCGAAGCGGTCCGTGTCCACGTGCTCGACGGCGCCCGAGTCGACGTCCAGGACGAGCAGGCGGTAGTGGGTGTCGGTGAACGCCAGCTTCGCGCCGTCGGGCGACCACTCGGGCCGGAAGTAGAACGACGGGTCGGCGATCTCGACGCGGCGCGGGTTCGCGCCGTTCTGCTCCGAGACGACGAGGCCGTACTCGCCGCCCGCGTCGTTGAACCAGGCGACGTACGAACCGTCGGGCGACCAGGCCGGATTGCGATCGGCGACGCCCGGGCTGCGGGTCAGGTTGCGCCACGAGCCGTCCCCGGCCGGAACGGTGAAGATGTCCCCGCGCCACTCGAAGAGCGCGCGCTTCCCGGTGGGGGAGAGCCGCGCGCCCCGGAGGCGGGCGGCCGGGACGTCCTCCCAGCGCGCCCGCGACCAGTTCATGTCGCCCGCGACGTGAATCTCCAGCTTGCGCGCGCGGCCCGACCGCGGATCGACCGCGTGGAGGTAGCCGGCCTGCTCGTAGACCACGAGGCCCTCGCCGGCGCCGAGCGACTTGACGTCGAAGTCCGCGTGGCGGGTGAGCTGCTGCTCCTCGCCGGTCCGCGGGTCGAACGCCCAGACGTTGCTGGCCCAGTCGCGTTCGGAGAGGTAGTAGACGACGCCGTCCATCCAGACCGGGTCCATCTGCCGCTCGCCCTCCCACGGAGGGTTGACGCGGTCCCACGTGGCGGTCGACGCGACGCTGATCGGCAGCGCCTGGCCGCCGCGGTAGTTGCGCCACTCGGGGTCGAAGTAGCCGGTCTCCTGGTACGCCACGTGGGCGCCATCGTCTGAGAGCCCGCCCCGATGCGCCTGGGGCAGGGCCAGCGGGACCGGGAGCCCGCCCGTGGGCGGGACCCGGTAGAAGCGCGAGCGCCGGGTGGGGGCGGCGTCGCGGTCCGACTCGAAGAGGACGTCGCCGTCGGGCGTCCAGCCCTGGACGACGTCGGCGGCCGGGTGCCACGTCAGCCGCTCCGGCTGGCCGCCGTCGGCGGGCATCCGGTAGACGTCGACGTTGCCCTCGTACTGCCCGGAGAACGCGATCCACTCCCCGTCGGGGCTGAACGCGGGGTCGGTCTCGGCCCCGGTAGAGCTGGTGAGGCGGACGGCGTGGCCACCCTCGCGCTCCACCGACCACAAGTCGTTGGCGTGCACGAAGACGATGTGCGTCGCGCTGACGTCGGGCTGGCGGAGGAAGCGCGTGCCCTGCGCCTGGGCCGTGGTGGGCGCGGTTCCGGCGACTAGTGCCGCGACGCCCGCGACGCCCGCGACGACGAGCAACCGAGCGGTTCTGGCCGGGTGTTTCATTGGAGCGTCGGTGGGGAGCATGAATCGTCTCCGTTCCTTGGGGGCCAGCCGCGCGCGAGAG
>JAPOYG010000410.1 GCA_026706755.1 Acidobacteriota bacterium | reverse complement strand
CTCGAGCCAGGAGCGGAAGCCCTCGTACTCCGCCGGAGCGGGCCGCGGACGGCCGGCGGGCGGCATCATCCCGCCGCGGAGCTTCAGGACGACGCGCTCCCATACGTCCGGCGCCTCCCCGACGCGGGAGACGTCGAGCGCATCGAGGGCCAGCCCGCCCGTACGGCGACGCTCGTTGTGGCAAGTCACGCAGTAGCGGTCGAGAAGCGCGCGCTGCGGCGTTGCTGCGAGGGTTGCGGGAGGCGCGGTCTGATGCGCCTCGGATGCCGTGCGCCCAAGGCGAGGCTCGGCCCCCGGGGACCGCCCCGCCGCGGCCAGGACGCTGGAGGAGCCGGCCCCGGCCAGCGCGGTGGCCAGCGAGAGCGCCACCAGTGCGTGCTTGCGGGCGCGCCGGGAAGCTGCGCTCGCGCGACGCACCCGCAGCGCGCGTTCCGCGGCGCAGACTCCTAGCCGAGCCATCGACCGAATCTTACACCCGCGACTCGATAGCCCCAGTCGCGCCCCGGCCGCGGATCGGGCTGGCGTGCGGGCGCTGGGCGCACCGGGAAGCTGCGCCGCAGAACGGCTCGGACTCCTGTAGGCTTGGCGGGGCACCAGGCGGAGGAGGAGATCCATGCAGACCCAGTCGACGATCGGGCTCGGAACTGGCGCGGCGATCCTGGCGGTCGCGGCTGTGATGCTCGCCGGCGGGGGCATGCTGCCCGCCGGCATCGCGCTCGCTCAGGACGGAGACTCCACCGGCGTCATCGCGGGGCGGGTGACCGCCGACGCGGGCGAGGTCCGCGCGGTGCGCGTGAAGGCGCACGACACCGTGCACCGCATCGCCTACACCGTCTACACGCACGACGGCCGCTACCGGATCTACAACCTCCCGCCGAGCACCTACGACGTGAGCGTGGTCGAGGAGGCGTTCGAGGCGCCGACCCTGACGGTCGAGGTGAGCCCGGGCGCGCGGACGACGGTCGACATCGCGATGACGGCGCTCGGGGTCGGACCCGAGCAGGGCGCGGCGGCGCGCGGGGCCTCGGCGCAGCGGGACTACGGCGGCGGGGCGGCGGACGACCGCGCGGTCGAGATCGTCGACTTCGACACGCTCTACCCGGCGCATCCGGCCCGCGACATCATGCTGCGCTCGTGCTTCGGCTGCCACGGGCCGGCCGGCTTCCACCGGCGCGGGCCGCGGAACGAGCGCGGCTGGCGCGCGGCGGTCGAGCGCATGTTCGACATCGACGGCCGCGTCGCCAACATGGCGCCCGGCGTCCCGCAGGTGACGCACGACCTGGTGTCGGTGGAGGAGAAGGAGCTCATCATCGAGTACCTGACGTCCCTCTTCGGGCCGGGCTCGGAGCCCCGTGACCTGGAGCTCGACCCCCTGGTTCGGGACGAAGACGCGCTCTCCGAGGCGGTCTACATCGAGTACGAGTTGAACCGGGGCCCGCAGCGCCTACTCGCGAACGGCGCTCCCCCGCGGGGCAGCATCCACAGCGTCTTCGCCAGCCTGGTCGAGCCGGGCGTCATCTGGGTCTCCGGTAACGGTTCGAACTCCATCATCCGTCTCGACAGCCGCGACCCGGACTACGAGCGCCGCACCACGGAGTACTGGATCGACAACGCGGAGAACATCAACGTAACGCCGCACGGCATCGTCGAGCACCGCGGCCGCGTCTATTGGGTGGAGCTGACCGGAGATCACTTCGGCGAGCTCGACCCGGCCACGGGCGAGATCACGCGCTATCCGATGCCGACGAAGGGCGCCGGCCCCCACAGCGTCTGGGTCGACTCCCGCGGCAGCTTCTGGTACACCTACTTCGCCTCCGCGGGCCGCATCGGCCGCTTCGACCTCGCCGCGCAGGACTTCACCGAGTGGGAGCCGCTGGCCGGCTTCAGCGGCTACGGGATCGTCGTCGACCGGCAGGACCGCGTCTGGGCCGTCGGCCTGCACACGCCGGCCATCTTCATGTACAACCAGGAGACGGCGGCGTGGCGGTCCTACCCGCTCGCCAACCCGGCCCGCCGCCCGGCCATCGACGCCAACGGCAAGATCTGGGCCGCCCACTACTTCGGGAACGCCATCTCGAAGATCGACCCGGTGACGTCGGCCGTCACCGAGTACACGCTGCCCCTCAAGGACGGCAACCCCTACGACGTCTGGCCGGACGCCGACGACAACCTGTGGGTCGAGAACGGGATCTACAACTCGCTGGTGCGCTTCGACCAGACGACGAACGAGTTCACCTACTTCCCGTTCCCGGAGCTCGCCGCCCACACGCCGAAGCTCGACCGCGACGCCGAGGGCACGCTCTGGTTCAC
>JAPOYG010000570.1 GCA_026706755.1 Acidobacteriota bacterium | reverse complement strand
GCGTCGCCCTGAATGGTCACGCGGTAGCCGTGGCGCGTCTCCGGATAGTAGTCCCAGATCGCGAGGTGCTGTGTGCAGCGGTTGTCCCAGAACGCGATGGAGTTCGCGCGCCACTGGAAGCGGCAGTGGTAGTCGGGCCGCGCGCAGTGGCGGAAGAGGAACGCCAGCAGCGCGTCGCTCTCGGCCAGCGGCAGCTCCTTGATGCGCGTGGTGAAGCCCTCGTTCACGTAGAGCGCGGGTCGCCCCGTGACCGGGTGCGTGCGGATGACGGGGTGCTCGGCGGACGGGTAGCTGCCGTCCCGGAGGTCGCCGGCGCCGTAGCGCCCGCGGTAGTACTGCTCCCCCTCGTGGACGGCCGTCAGCCCGCACAGCATCCGCTGCATCCGGTCCGACAGGCCCTCGTAGGCCGCGTACATGCTGGCGAAGAGCGTGTCGCCGCCCGACGACGGCACCTCGACGACGCGCAGCATGCTCGCCATCGGGGGCTCGACGTCGCACGAGACGTCGGAGTGCCACACGCTGCCGGCCACGAACTCGACCTTGTTGTCGCCGTGCACGACGAGGATCTCGGGATGCTCGGCGTCCTTGGGAGCGGCCGGATGGATGTGCAGCTCCCCGAAGCGGCGGCCGAGCGCCTTGTGCTGCTCGAACGTCAGGTCCTGATCGCGAAAGAAGAGGACCAGGTGCCGCGCCCAGGCACCCCGCAGCGCGTCCAGCGCGGCGTCGTCGAGGGGACGCGCGAGGTCGACGCCCGAGACCTCCGCGCCGATGGCCGGCGTCAGGGGCTCGATCCGCAGCCCGGTGGAGGCGGCGGCCGACGGAACGGGGCTCGACACCGGCACGCCCCGATTATAGTCGGCCGCACTCCGGGCCGCGGGCGCCGCCCGGAGCGGCGGTCCCCGAACCGCGACCGCGACCGCTGCATCGTCGACCCCTGACCGAGGCCCTGCTCGCGTCCGGGCGCGGCGAACGGCCCGAGACGCGGCGGCAACGGACCGCGCGCGCCACGGGACTCGGGGCCGCCCGCACGGCATCAGCGAGCGACCTCCGGCGGCTCGTCCGACGCCCGCCGCGGCGCCGGACGCGGGATGTGCGCGGGCCACTCGATTGTCTCCGGCCAGTGTTCGGAGAGATACTGGAAGGTACGCTCCGCCCGGCGCGTGGTGATGGAGCGGCCGCGACGCAAGCGGGCGATCGTGTCCCCGCTGCCGGTGGCCCGACGGGACACCGTGGAAACGCTCTGGCCAGTGTGTTCGGCGAAGAGGTCGCAGAGCGCGACTAGGTGGGCTGCCGTGTCATCCATAGCTCGATAGAATGCCACATGCGACACGATTGAGACAACGGCAGCTTTCGACATATCCACGGGCGGTTTTCCCACGGCGGCATTTTCGGGTATCGTGTCACCGGTGACACGATACGGCGTCGACTATTTGCGGCGGGCCGTCCAGGAGCGGGTACAGAAGGAAGGGCTCCGGCCTTTCTCCACCCGGACGGGGATTCCCCTCGGTCAGCTTCGCAGCCTGCTCCAGGGTCGAGCGGCGCGCAGTACCACCCTGGAGCTGATGTCGTCGGTCCTGGGGCTGGAGTTCTACATCGGCCCCGCCCGCCGGCGGAGACTCGGCCGGCCGAGCCTCCCGCCGGAGATCGCGAAGGCCCTCCACCTGCCAAGGGAGGCCGACGTCGCGGACGCCATCGAGGTCATCGACAAGGACGTGATGGCATCGAAGCTCCGCGAGGGCATGGGCGTCGTGAAGGGCCTCGTGGATCGGGCCGCGTCCGCCGCGGCCCTGCTGCCCGATCTGGTCTCCGGGAGCGACTCCTCCGGGGGGAGCGCGCAGCCGGGTGATTCCGTCGTCGTGATCCCGCTCGTTGCCGACGCCCCGCGGGAGACCCCGGCGACCGGCGCGGCGCCGGAGAGGACGCCCGAGGTTTCCATCGCGGTCGCGACGCAGGCCCTGCCGGACTGGGCCCGACCGGAGCGGCTGATGTGCTTCCGCGCGGTGGGGGACGCCATGGAGCCGACCATCCAGAGCGGCGACCTGGTCGCCGTGGACACCGGTCAGCGGACGCCCGAGGACGACGCGCTGTTCGCCCTCCAGATGGACTCGGGACTCGCGGTGCGCCGCCTGCAGCGGACCGGCCGCCACTGGTTCGCCACGAGCGACAACCCGGCGTACCTGTCCCAACCGCTGTCCGACGGCGAGCGCATCGTCGGGCGCATCGCCTGGTGCGAGCCGCACGGCGAGAGCGGCTGACGGCGCCGGTCGCCGCCGCGGACGGAGCGCGCCGCGTCCCGGCTACTCGGGCAGGG
>JAPOYG010000018.1 GCA_026706755.1 Acidobacteriota bacterium | reverse complement strand
AAAGCGTCTTGTCGGGTAACCGGCACGTGGGTTCGAATCCCACCCTCTCCGCCACTCACTTCTTGTAAGTTATTGCAATTAAAAGGGTTGGCTGATTGGCAGGGTGTAAACCCTGCATTCCACCCCCCATTGTGGCGCGCGGTTCCGGCGGATGTCCAGAGTCGCGCGCGGACGAAACCGGACTCTCGACCGCGGCGTGATCGGGCGCCAGAGACGGGATCTGGCGGCCGGCGGCGCCAGCCTGTTGGGGCCGTTTCGGGTTGGGTTGTAGCGTGTGCGCACGGAGGCCCTGCCAGCGATTTGCCCGACACTCGGGCCTGAACCACGGGGGGACGACTGTCGCTCTCCAACGCGGCGGTAGGCGCGCCGTGCTCCCCGGCCCGGGCCGCCTCCGCCGTGATGGCCGCGACCGCCGCTCGGCAGGATCCGTCAAGACCCGGCTATCCTGGGGGTGCTCGGCCGGTTCCGGCGACAGACGCGGGTGGAGACGGAACCGGGCGATTCGAGAGGCGGCACCATGCATTGGCTGGCCGGACATTCGGAGTGGAGGCTTCTCGTCGGCGTGGTTCCGGCGGTGCTTGCGGTCCTGACGGTCGAGCTGCTCGTCGGTCCCGAAGTCGTCGAGTTCCTGGTCGGCCGGTTGGTGCAGGGCGTCGAGGCGCAGCCGCGGTTCGCGCGGGGCATGATCATGATGTCCGCGCTCACGGTCGGCTACGTCGCGCTCTGCCTCGCCCTGCTCGCCTACTATTGCGGCGGGGTGGGCGCCAGCCCGTTGCCGGCGGACCGGAAGCGGAGGTTGGCGGTTGCGGCAGTCGCGGCGTGGATCGGGTTCCACGCCGTTCTCGCGGGCCTCGGCGCCGTTGACCTGCAGCTCTACTCCATCGCCTACGACTCGGTCGTGCGGATCTACGAGCAGGCGGGCGGCCCCGTGGCGGCGGCCATGACGGGCGACGCGTGGTCGCTAGGCGTTTCCCGCCACCTGATCTCGATCCTCCTGCCGGTCGCGTTCGGGGTTGCGGCGGTGTGCGCCGGCTCCTGCCACGCGGCGGCGATCGTCGAGGGCGCCAGGGGAAGGGACGACGGCGAGCGCGGCCAGGCCGCCCGCGATGCGGCGGACCGCCTGGTCCACTCGCTCGTCGCCATGAGCGCGCTGCTCGTCGCGAGCACCCTGCTGCTGACGCTGTACTTCCGCCTGCCGCAGGCCCTCTACGCGGCGGGCGAGGCCGCTCCGGCGGGCGGCGCCGAGTACGTCGACTTCGCCAACGTCGTCAGCATCTTCTGGGGCATCGTCATGACGCTGACGCTGGTGGCGGTGTACGCGCCGCACGCCGTGGCTCTGCGGTCGCACGCGCCCGTGCCGCTCGGCGAGCTCCTGCAACAGGGGGCCGAGACGAGCGCCCTCTACTCAGGCGCGGCGAAGAAGGCCGAGGTCGTCGTCTCGGCCCTCGCGCCGCTCCTGGCGGCGCTGACGACGCAACTGCTCTGATGCGGATGGCCGCGGCACCGTCCGCGGGAGTCGCGAACGGGCCCGGGGCCCTTGGTCGCGCGGGAGGACGGCGATGAAGACGCTGGTGTTCAGCTTCGACGGCACGGGAAACGAGCCGAGCCAGGCGAACGAGTTCAAGCAGGACGAGAGCATCACGAACGTCCTGAAGCTGCACGTCATGATGGGCGGCTGCATGGAGGCCGGCAAGAGCGCCGTGGAGACGGCCGCGGGGAACGGCCAGAAGACGTACTACTACAACGGCATCGGCACGCGCGAGGGCGGCTTTGCCATCCCGCTGGTCGGTCGGGTCCGAAGCTGGATCAACATGGCGATGGCGCCGACTTTCGGCGATGCCCGGCGCATTCTGAACGAGGCCGAGGAGGACTTCGAGGCGTCGGGATATGAGACGGGCGACCGGATCGTGGTGTTCGGCTTCAGCCGCGGGGCCGCGGTGGCGCGGAAGTTCGTCAGCGAGATCCTGGCCGACGACGAGGAGTGCGAGGTGGCGTTCCTGGGCGTCTACGACACCGTGGCCGCGATGAACGGCATCCACCGCCGGGGGGAGGCGATCAGCAGCGACGTGCTGTTCGAGAACGGCACCCTGAACGAGCGGGTGCGGCGGGCCGTCCACTTGGTGGCTCTCGACGAGGAGCGGGTGGCCTTCACGCCCACGCTCGTCAACCGGGACCCCGCTGGCGGCGACCGCATCCTGGAAGTGTGGATGCCGGGCATCCACAGCGACGTGGGCGGCGGCTACTGGATGGACGGACTGGCAGACCTGTCGCTGTCGCTCATGATCGGCGAGTGCAGGAAGGCCCTGGGCGGGG
>JAPOYG010000283.1 GCA_026706755.1 Acidobacteriota bacterium | reverse complement strand
GGCGGCTCGTGGAGGAATCGAACCCTGTAATCGCGGACGACACCGACGATCTCGACCGTCGGCCCCTCGCTGTCCCACCGCCGGATTCTGCGGCCGACGGCGCGTGCATCGGGCCACAAGCGACGGGCGAACGCTTCGTTGACGATCGCGACCCGCGGCGCACCCCGGGCATCGATGTCGGCGTCGAAGGCCCGGCCCTCGAGTATGGGAACGCCGAGCGCGTCGAAGTAGCCGTCCCCCACGGTGACGATCTCCACCGGAACGGCTGCGGTCTCCGGTCCCCGGTCTGCGGCCCGCCGGACGCGCGTCTGGTGGTAGTTGATGGACAGCGGCGCACGGCTGGCTGCGGCGACGGCCTCCACCCCGGGCAGCGCACCCACCCGCTGCCGGGCGCGCTCGAGGAACCGTGCGGCCTCGTCCTCGTTGTAGCCGCCGAGTCCGAGACCGACCGTAGCCGAAGCGATGGACCGCGCCGCGAACCCCGGCTCGATGCGGCTGACCGCCAGCAGGTTGCGCGCGAGCAGACCCGCCATCACGAGGAGCACGAGGCTGGAGGCCACCTGGAGCGCCACGAGCCCGTGCCGCAGGCTCCAGCGCGGGGCTCCCGGCGCCCCGAACGGCACTCGGCCGACGAGCTCGCCCGGTGACCCCGACCGCGTTGCCGCGCATGCGGGCAGCAGTCCCGCGGCAACGCCGGCCACCACCGCCGCGCCCACCGCCGCGCCGAGCATGCGTCCGGTCAGCGGCAGGTCGAGCGCCACGGGGACCAGCAGCGGCGCGCGGACCGTGCCCAGGGCCAGCAGGAGGCCCCAGGCGAGCGCTACGCCGGCCGCCGCTCCGAGCAGAGCCAGCAGGGTGCTCTCCATCAGCAGTTGACGCAGCAGACGTTCCCGGCTCGCCCCCAGCGCGACACGGAGACCCATCTCCCGTCGTCGGGCCGACGCCCGCGCCAGCAGGAGCCCGGCCACGTTGGCGCACGCGATCAGCATCACGAGTCCGCACAGCGCGGCAAGGCTCGCCGCGCCCGCGCGGAAGCGGTCTTCGAACAGCGGGTGGGTCGCCACGTCGCGTGTCCGGAACACGGTCGCGCGCAGCCCGGCGTTCGAAGCCGGGTAGATGGCATCGAGCGCGCGCATCACCCGGTTCAACCCGAGGGCGGCGCCCGCGACCGTCTCCCCTTCGCGAAGCCTTCCCTTGAGCAGCATCCAGCGCAGGCCGCGACTCTCGAGCCTCGTGGCTCCGGGCGCCGGCGAGCCGCTCTGCATCATCACGGGCTGGACGTCGTCGATCCGGACGATCGGCATCCAGAAGGCGGCGGACAGGATTGGCGCCGTCAGGCCGGAGAAGGACTCGGGGGCTACTCCCACGATCGTGTACGACCGGCCTCCGATGCGGAGCGCGCGGCCGACGGCGTGCGGGTCGCGGTCGTACGCCGCCGTCCAGAGGGCCGAGGAGATCACGACGACCGGTGCCGCGCCCGGCCGGTCGTCGTCCGGCAGCAGCGTCCGGCCGTGCGCGGCCCGCACGCCGAGCACGTGGAAGTAGTTGCCCGTGACCGCTTCTCCGGGCCGCGCGCGGGATGCATCGCGCGTCGCAACGGCCGCCATCGCCGGCACATAGCCCGCCAGCCCGGTCAGCGCGGGGGCGCCGCGCCGGAGATCCAGATAGTCCGGATAGGAAACCCCGTACCAGCCGCGGCCGTCCGCGTTGCTGGTGTACACGTCGACGAGCTGCTCCGGCCGGTCGACCGCCAGCCGCCGCAGAAGCGTCGCGTCCAGGAGGGCGAAGAGGGCCGCGTTGAGCCCGATCCCGACCGCGAGCGAGGCGGTCGCCACCGCGGACAGAACCGGCTGCTTCCGCATCAGCCGCAGCGCGAAGGCGGCGTCCTCGCGCAGGACGTCGAGCTGCCGGATCCCCCAGCTCTGGCGACAGTCGTCCTTGACGACGTCCAGGGGCCCGAACGCGAGGCGCGCGCGCCGATACGCCTCCTCGCGGGGCAGTCCGCGCGCCACGTGCCGGTCCGCGGCGCGTTCGAGATGGAAGCGCAGTTCCTCGTCCAGGTCGCTTTCGACGGCGCCGCGGCGGAACAGGGTACGCAGGCGGAAGCGGAGGTCGTCCAGCATCGCCCCGGCCGGCTACGGCGTGTCGAGCACGTGACCGACGGCCGCGGTGAGCGCGCGCCAGGCCTCGACGTCGGACGAGAGCTGCCGGCGTCCCTTCGCCGTCAGGACGTAGTACTTCGCCCGCCGGTTGTTCTCGGACATACCCCAGGAGGCCGCAATCCAGCCTCGCCGCTCGAGGCGGTGCAGCGCCGGGTAG
>JAPOYG010000302.1 GCA_026706755.1 Acidobacteriota bacterium | reverse complement strand
ATCCAGCGCTTCGCCCCCGCCACCGGGTCGAGCCCGTAGGCCAGGTCGAAACGCACGCCGCCGCGCGAGGCAAGCCGGTGGCTTCCGAGCAGGAGACTGACCCCGACCGACGTCTTGAGATCCGACAGGTCGACGGGCCGATCCGCAGGCCAGACGTAGCCGCTGTCGACGAACGCGGCGACGCCGATCGAGAGCAGCTGCCCGACGTCGTCGGCGAGGAACCAGCGTTCCTCGGCCGTGAGCAACAGCGACCTCGTTCCGTTGAACTGGCGGTTCGGGTAGCCTCTGAGGCCGCGGTCGGCCCCGAGGCGGAGCTGGACCTCGGGATCGAGACGGTGTCCGTGCAGGTAGTCCATCTTCCCGACGAGAGCCGTCCGCGCCGTGTGCTTCTGCAGGTAGCGCAGGTTCGCCGCCACCTGCACGTTGCGCCAGACGCTGCGCTCCCGGCGACCGCCCGCCCCGATGCCGAGCAGGAGGAAGTGGCCGTCGCGAAACCGAACGCCCTGACGGTGGCCGGCCGCGAGGAAGAGCGCCCCGCCCGCCGCGCCCCCAAGGGCTGCGCTCGAGAGCCCCAGCGTGGCATGCGACTCGGCCCCGAGATTGAAGTCCTCGGTGCGCTCGAACTGGTTGACGTGGGTCAGGCGCACGAAGCGGTGCGACACCGAGCGGAGTCCGATCTCGGCGATGCCGAACCGCCGGCGCTCCAGGCCGACCTCCGCCGCCCGCACCCGATAGGCGCCGTGCAGGCGCAGCGCATGCGTGTCCCCCCGGCTCAGGGCACGGCCCACCTCCAGGTCCCCGGCCCGCCCCCGGTGATCGAGGCGGTCGACCTCCAGGCCGTCCTCGTAGAGCGGATCCGTCTGCGCGAAGCGCCGGACGCTGCCCGTCACCGACCAGGGATCGCGCAGGGAGAGGTAGCTCCGGCCGAGGGCGAGGAACTGCTCGTGCCCGTCGCTCAGATTCGCCACCGCCGCCTGCATCCGGACGAGCGATCCGGCCAGTTGCGGATCGTGGTAGGTGACGCGATCGATGGTCCGGTCGAGGTTCACCCGACGCGAGGCGATGACCGTCTTGCCGAACCCGAGCAGGTTCCGCTCCGACGCGCCGAGCTCCCACTTGGTCCGGTTCTCGACCTGCTCGAAGTCCACCCTGGGCGACAGCGACCAGCGGTCCCAGGTGGTCACCCGGACGTCGACCCGCTCCGGGCGGCCGTCGCCGTCGGTGTCGACGTCGACCGTCTCGACGCGGGCGTCGCGCAGGAACGACAGGGCGCGCAGATTCCGTTCCGTCTGCTCGATCAGCTCGCGGTCGACCGGATCCCCCGGCGCGAACAGGATCTCGCGGCGGACCACCTGCTCGCGAGTCCGCACGTGGATCCGATTCGCGATCCGGTGGGCGGCGAAGATCCCGCCCGCCCGGTCGTCGAAGACCTCCCGGCGGTCGATCTCGATGGCGCCGATCACGGGATCCGGCGCGCCGCCGCTCTCCTGCGACCACGCGGCCACCGGCGACAGCACGAGCAGAATCGCGCCCGCAGCGCCTGGCGCCGACGTCACGGAGCGGGCGATCCTGCGCAGACGACACCTGGAGAGGAGCGGGACCATGGCGAAGACGTGCGCGGTCCCGCGCCGGCGTCCGCTGCGCGCTCGCCGCGTGCGCCGCTCAGTCACGCAACCGGCCCCGGCCGAGCGAGCGGCGCGGAGCGAAGCCGGGCGGGGAGATCGCGATAGGATGAAGCGCGATGCGGATTCCACGAGGAGGTCCCAGCATGAACCATCGACCCGTTGCCGTGCTCGCCGCCGCGCTTGCGGCGGTCCTGGTCGCGCCGTTCCCCGTCGCCGCCCAGACGGGAGAGGATGGGCTGCCGATGCGGACGCCGGACGGCCAGCCGGACATCTCCGGCATCTTCACCTTCCGGACGCTGACTCCGCTGGAGCGGCCCGCGGCGCTCGCCGGTCGCCAGACCCTGGGGGCGGAGGAAGCGGCGGCGTTCGAGGCGTCCGAACGAACGCGGCTGAACCGCGATCTCTTCGACCCGATCGCGGGAGCGCCGAGCGCCGGCTACCAGCCGCGCGCCGAGGGAGGCGTCCTCTCCTACAACGAGTTCTGGTACGAGCGGGGCATCGAGCTGACCCGCGACAAGCGGACATCGCTCGTGATCGACCCGCCCGACGGCCGCATCCCGTACACCCCGGAGTACGTCGAGGCCCGCCGCATCCGGCGGCTCAACCTCCGCAACGGGTTCGCCGACCACTACACCGACCGGAGCCTCGGCGACCGCTGCCTGATGGGCTCCAACTCCGGCCCGCCGATGCGGCCCGG
>JAPOYG010000245.1 GCA_026706755.1 Acidobacteriota bacterium | reverse complement strand
CGGTGGTCGCGCTCGTGCTGCTGCTGGCGTGCACCAACCTCGCCAGCTTCCTGCTCGCGCGGGCCCTCGACCGGCGCAAGGAGATTGCCGTGCGCCAGGCGCTCGGCGCGTCGCGCGGGTCGCTGGTGCGGCGGCTGCTGACCGAGACCACGCTGCTCGGCCTGCTGGCCGGCGGTGCGGGCACCGGACTCGCGGTCTGGCTGCTCCACCTGCTGGCCACCGTGGACCTCCCGCTGCCGATTCCGGTGGCGCTCGATCTCCGTCTCGACGGGCGCGTCCTCGCGTTCACGCTCGGCGTCTCGCTCGTGGCCGGCGCCCTGCTGGGCCTGGTGCCGGCGCTCCAGAGCACCCGGCCGGACGTCGCCGGCGCCCTCCGCAGCAAGAGCGCGGGGGGCGGGCAGCCCGGGCAGCTCCGCTGGCGCAACGCGCTGGTCGTCGCGCAGCTCACGATCTCGCTGGTGCTGCTCGTCGGGGCCGGGCTCTTCCTGCGCAGCTTCCAGCAGGTGCAGTCGGTCGACCCCGGCTTCGGCCGCGAGCCGACTGCCATCCTGACCTTCCTGACGCCGGCGACCCGGTTCTCGCCCGACGAGGCGCGCGTCTACACCCGGCGCCTCCTCGACCGCTTCCGCGAGCTGCCCGGCGTCGACGCGGTGGGCGCCATCAGCCGCCTGCACCTGAATCCGCTAAGCACCCGGACGAGCGACTTCAACGTGGCGGGCTTCGAGCCGCCCGGCGATCACGGCGCCTTCGTCGCGGACCGGGCCGAGGTCGACCCCGGGTTCTTCGCGGCGGCCGGCATCGAGATCGTCCGCGGCCGCAACTTCCGCGACGCCGACCGGCCGGACACGCAGCCCGTCGTCATCATCAGCGAGGCGATGGCGCGGCGTTTCTGGGACGACGGCGACGCGGTCGGCCGCCTCGTCCGCCGGCGCGACGACGGGGATCCCCCCTGGCTCGTCGTCGGCGTGGCCGCCGACGCGAAGGTGCGGTCGCTCGGCGAGGCGCCGCGCAACCTGGTCTACCTCCCTTACTCGCAGCGGCTCTCGCGCTCCCTGACGGTCGTGGCCAGGACGTCGACCGACCCGGAGCGGACGGCGCTGGCGCTCCTGAGCGCCGGGCGCGAGGTCGACCCCGACCTGTGGGTGTTCGAGACGGGGACGATGGACCGCCACCTCGCGTTGATGCGGCTCCCGCAGCAGCTCTCCGCCTTCGTCCTGTCCGCCTTCGGGGTGCTGGCCCTGGCGCTGGCCGCCATCGGCCTCTACGGCGTGGTCAGCCACGGCGTCTCGCAGCGGACGCGGGAGATCGGCATCCGCATGGCGCTCGGCGCCGACGGGGCGCGCGTCGTGCGGCTGCTCGTCGCGGGCGGCCTCCGGTTGGTGGTCGCCGGCGGCGCGCTCGGGCTGGTCCTCGCGTTCGTCGCGGCACGCCTGCTCGGCGGGCTGCTGTTCGAGGTCGACACGCTCGACCCGCTGACGTTCGTCGGGGTGCCGCTCGTCCTCGCCGCCGCCGCGCTGCTCGCCGCCTGGCTGCCGGCCCGCCGCGCCAGCCGCGTCCATCCGGTCACCGCGCTCCGAACCGACTGACGCTACACTGGCCCGCGCGGACCGCGGCGCCGGGTGGCGGCGCCGGAATCAGAGCTCAGAGCCATGACCGTGCTCTCCGTCAACGTGAACAAGATCGCGCTGCTCCGCAACTCGCGCGAGGGGGCCCGGCCGGACGTCCTCGGGGCGGCGCGGACGGCCATCGCCGCCGGCGCCGGGGGCATCACGGTGCACCCGCGCCCGGATCAGCGCCACGTCCGGCCCGGCGACGTGCACGGCCTGGCCTCGATGCTGCGCGCCGACCACCCCGAGATCGAGTTCAACATCGAGGGCAACCCCGCCGCCGGACCGCGCGACAACGGCTACCCGGGCTTCGACCGGCTGATCGAGGAGGCGCGACCCGACCAGGCCACGCTGGTCCCGGACGCCGACACGCAACTCACGTCCGACCACGGATGGGACCTGTCCGACCCGGCCGCCGCGCGCCGGGTGACGGAGGTCGCCTCGCGCTACCGGAGCCGGGGCGTCCGGGTGAGCGTCTTCATGGACCCGGAGCCCGAGCAGATCGACCGCGCGCAGGCCTGCGGCGTCGACCGCATCGAGCTCTACACCGGGCCCTACGCGGAAGCCGTCGCCCGCCACGGGCTCGACGACCCGGAGAGCCGCACCCGGCTGGAGATCTACGCCCGGGCGGCACGCCGCGCGACCGAGCTCGGGCTGGGAGTCAACGCCGGGCACGACCTCGACCTGGACAACCTGGCTGCCTTCATTGCCATCG
>JAPOYG010000343.1 GCA_026706755.1 Acidobacteriota bacterium | reverse complement strand
AGCTCCTGGGACGGTGGGGGCTGGGGCCGACCCGGAGCCTGCGACGGGTTGGCGGCGCTAGGCGGCAGGACAGAGCGGGATCGAGGGAGTCGTGCCATCCGCACTGCGTGAGAGTGTCGAGTTCCAGAACCCCGAGTACCTGGCGGTTCTGCCGATCGCGGGCCTGCTGCTCCTGATCGGGTTCCTCGTCTTCGCGATCCGGTTGCGGCTGCGGCCCGCGTGGACGCACGGCTCGTCGTATCCCCTCCTGGGGCACATCAAGTTCTGGTTCCTCGCCGTCGCCGCGATGGCGGTCCTCGCCGTCGCCGCCGCCCGCCCGTTCTGGGTCTTCGGCGGCTCGAGCTTCAAGCGGGGCGACGTCGACGTCGTGGTGGCGATCGACGCGTCGGCTTCGATGTGGGTCCAGGACCTCGGCCCGTCACGGCTGGAGCTCGCCGTCCGCGAGGTGCTGAACCTCTACACCCAGGACATCCTGACGCCCGGGGACCGCGTGGCGCTCTTCGTCTTCGGGACGACGGCGCTGCGGCAGGTCCACATGTCGTCGAACGCCGAGCGGTTCATCGAGCAGGTCGGGCAGGTGGCGCCACCCGGGTCGCTCTCGGGCGACGCGTTCCCCTGGGACAGCGACGTGGCCGCCGCGTTCGAGCACATCTACCAGTCGCTCGACAACCAGGACCGCTTCGAGAGCGGCGACGAGGAGTGGCAGCCGGAAGAGCGTTCCGACCGCCTGGTGCTGCTCCTGACCGACGGCGACTTCGCGGCCGACGCGGAGCAGCTCGCGCGACTCGACGAGGCGCTCACGGAGTTCCGGCGGCGCGGCCTCACCGTCTACCCGGTCGCCATCGGCTCGCGGACCGGAGTCGAGCTCGACATCGTGCTGCAGGAGTACGTGCGCGGCGTCGACTACGACGAGACCCTGGAGGCCGACCTCGAGGGCATTCGCACCGTCCTCAACACGGACGGTCTCGGCATGCTCGAGACCCGCCTCGGGGGCAGCTCGTTCATCATCGACAGCGCGGGCCTCTCCGCCGACAGCTTCCTCCAGAACGTCATCAACTCGCACCGCAGCGTCACCTTCCAGTTGATCCCGGCCGAGGACACCCAGGAGATCTGGCAGTGGGTCGTGACGCTGGCGGTCGTGCTCTTCGTCGTCGCGATGCTCTTCTACTGACGGCCGACGGCGGGGCGACGACGACCGTTCCGGGCGCTGGCCCGTCGGGGGTTGCCTCGTCGGCCTTCTCCTCCAGCTACGCGATCGCTCGCCGGCGATTCCGCGACGCGGCCCGGCAAGTGCGTGGCGTGCTCGAGGGCATCCCGTTCCCGGGACGCGGTCCCGCCGGCGAGACGCTGGCCGTCGACGTCGCCACCTTGGGCGCCGCCCGGCCGGCGCGCGCGGTCGTGGTGTCGTCCGGGCTGCACGGCGTCGAGGGCTTCTTCGGGTCGGCGGTCCAGTTGGCGTGGCTGGAAAGCGTCTGCGCCGGCAGGATCCGAATCCCGCCGGGCACGGCCGTCGTGCTGGTGCACGCCGTCAACCCCTACGGCTTCGCTTGGCGCCGCCGCGCCAACGAGCACAACGTCGATCTCAACCGCAACTTCCTCGCCGTCGGCGAGCCGTATGACGGGACGCCGCCCCTCTACGACCGCGTGCACCGGCTGCTGAATCCCTACACGACGCCATCCCGCGCCGACCTGTTCCTCGTCCGGGCGGCCTGGGCCGTCTGCCGCCATGGCCTGCCCGCGCTCCGCGCTGCCGTGGCCGGGGGCCAGTACGAGCACCCGTCGGGTCTCTTCTTCGGCGGTCGCGGGCCGGAGGCCTCGACGCGCCTGATCCGGGAGCGCTTCTGGGACTGGACGCGGGATGCCGGCGAGGTCGTGCACCTGGACCTGCACACCGGCCTCGGGCGCCGCGCCGAATGTCAGATCCTCGTCGAGTCCGTCCACGCGCCCGACCTGGGCTGGTATCGGACGCGCTTCGCCCCTGTGCGCGTCGTCTCCGTCGCTCAAGAGGGCGCCTACGCGGCCCGCGGTGTAATGGGCGCATGGCTGGGCCGTCACGCGGAAGGACGTCGCTACCGATTCGCCTGCGTGGAGATCGGGACGCATCCGTCCCTGCGCGTGCTCCGGGCCCTGCGCGAGGAGAATCGCGCCCACCGCTTCTCGGAGCCGGGATCGCGTCCGTACGAGCGAGCGAAGCGGGAGCTGGTCGAGTGCTTCTGTCCTACGAACCGGACGTGGCGCGCCCGGACGGTTCGACAAGCCCTGGAGGTCATCGCCCGTGCGATCGCTGCAGGGGTGAGCGAGCCTACGCGACCGCGATCTCCGGCACCTCGCCGCTGGTGATGAG
>JAPOYG010000486.1 GCA_026706755.1 Acidobacteriota bacterium | reverse complement strand
GGGAAGTCGAAGCTCGCACGCCGCGCGTCGGCGTCGCGCGCCCCCTCGCGCGTGAACTTGCCGGTCAGGAAGCCCCCTGCGAGAGGACTCCAGACCAGCAGCCCGAGGCCCTGATCCCGGATGAGGGGGATGGTGTCGTGCTCGATGTCGCGCCCCGCCAGCGCGTAGTACGACTGCGTGCAGCGGAACGCCGCGAGCCCCCGCCGCTCGGAGACGCCGAGCGACTTCATCAGCTCCCAGGCCTGCAGGTTCGAGCAGCCGATGTAGCGGACCTTCCCCGCGCGGACGAGGTCGTTCAGCGCGCCGAGCGTCTCCTCGATGTCGGTCTCCGGATCGCCGCGGTGAATCTGGTAGAGATCGATGTAGTCCGTGCCGAGCCGCTTCAGGCTCGCGTCGCAGGCGGCGATGACGTGCAGGCGCGACAGGCCGACCTCGTTCGCGCCCGGTCCCATGCGGCCGCGCACCTTGGTCGCAATCACGACCTCGCGGCGCCGGGCGGAGAGGGCGCGGCCGAGGATCTCCTCCGAATCGCCCGTGGAGTAGACGTCGGCGGTGTCGAAGAAGTTGATGCCGGCGTCGAGCGACCGTCCGACGAGCGCGTCGGCCTCCGCCTGCCCGAGCGCGCCGACCACCTCCCACTGCGTCCCGAAGGTCATCGCCCCGAGGCAGAGCTCCGAGACGTAGACCCCCGTGGTGCCGAGCCGTCGGTACTTCATCCGGTGATTCTACTCGCGTGGCGCGGCCCGCCCGCGACGCCGCGGACGGCACCCTCCCGCGTGCGCGGTCGGATGCGGCCCGAGAGTTGGCCACGATTGTCGTCGTATACTACAACATGATGATCACGGTTCCGGAAGCGGCCCGGCGTACCGGCAGGAACCCGGAGACGGTCCGGCGCTGGATTCGCGAAGGGAAGCTGCCGGCTCGCCGGGTCGGGACGCAGCACTTCATCGACGAGGATGCCCTGATGGACCCGGGTGCGGCCGAGGTCGTGCCCGCCGGTGGCGAAGAGCGCACGGTGACCGGCGAAGCGATGCCCAACTTCGTCACGGCGCTCCGTCGTTCGCGAGGGTCTCGTTGAGTTCCGGCATCCTGGTCATCGACGCGAGCGCCGCGCTCCATGCGGCGGCGTCCGAGGGGGGCTTCGCGCATTACGCCGCGGCGACGCTCGTGGCTCCGGCGCTGCTCTGGTCGGAGTGCACTTCCGTGCTGCGGGAGATGGAGTACCGCGGCGAGATCAGCGCCGCCCTCAAGGACGCAGCCATGTCACGCATCACCGGGGGCCCGATTCGAAGGCGTTCTCCGCGCCGCCTCTACGGCGAGGCGAGCCGGCTCGCGGTCGAGCTCGGGTGGGCCAAGACCTACGACGCCGAGTACGTCGCGCTGGCGCGGATGCTCGCCGCGCCGCTGCTGACGCGTGATGCCCGTCTCGTGCGGGGCGCGAGTCGGGTGCTGCCGAGCGTGAACCCCGATCTTCCCGGCGCGCCTCGTCCGGCGAGGTGAGTCCGCGCGGGCGTTCGCCGTCGCGAGTCGGGTTCAGGATCTCAGCGCTCGGCCCACTGCTGCGCCATCCACTCTCCGGCGTCGCGCAGCGCGGGGACGTAGGCGCCCATCGTGAAGTGGCCGATGCCGTCGAGCGCCGTGAACACGACGTTCCCGCCCGCGTCGCGGAGCTGGCCCGCCGCGTCTTCGGCGGGACCGACGGGGACCACCTCGTCCGCGCGGCTGTGGATGATGTGCACCGGCATGTCGCCGAGGGCGTCGAGCGGGTCGTCGCCGGGGCGCCCGGCGATCGGGATGGCGCCGGTGAAGAAGTCCGGATGGCGGGTCGCGAAGAACCAGGTGCCGCGTCCGCCGAGGCTGAATCCGGTGACGAGGATGCGCGAGCGGTCGATGTTGTACTCCTCCGCGATCTCGTTCAGCAGCGCCATGACGCCTCGGTCGGAGACGTCGGTCGCCCAGCGCCGGGTCGGCGCGTCGGGCGCGACCACCACGGCGTTCAGGCCGCGCAGCGCCGGCTCGAAGATCGTCCGCATGTTGCGGCTGCCGTAGTACGACCCCTGCGCCCCGCCCGGGTGGAGGGCGAGGACGAGGGCGTGCGCCGTGGCCGGGTCGTAGCCGGCGGGCACGGACACCGCGTAGGGCATCGCGCCGTGGCCTTCGATGTCGAACGACCGGTGTTCCACGCTCGGCCGGCCGCCTGCCTGCGCCAGGAGCTCGCCGTTCGGGTTCATCGCCGCACCGAGCCCGCCCACCGCCACGGCGACGGCTGTCGCCACCAGAGTTCGCATGGTTGGTCCTCTCTTCGGATCACCGGCCTGTCCATCGTCCGGTCGCTGCATAATATCCG
>JAPOYG010000155.1 GCA_026706755.1 Acidobacteriota bacterium | reverse complement strand
CGGCGACCAGTACTGCATCGCCATGCCGTTCGGCACGTAGATGGCCTGGAAGCGATGGACCGGCTTCGCCGCGGTCCTGGCGAGCGCGGTGAGCGCGGGGGACATCGCGTCGAGGAGCGGGAGGCTCAAGGTCGCGCCGAGGCCCTGCAGCACGGTCCGGCGCGGCAGCGATTTCCTGCTGATGGTCATGTCGTTCTCCTCACCCGTGTCACCCACGCCTGGGCGATCGCCCAGATGAAGGACTGGACGTCGATGTTGTCCCGCGGCTTCAGGGGCGCCAACTCCGACTTCAAGTAGTTCGAGAAACGCAACATCCGCTCGTAGGCGGGCCAGTCAGGGCGCGGCGTGTAGCCGATCTCGAAGGCGCAGATGGTTGCGGCGTTCTTCGTATAGGTCGGTTTGATGAACTGGTGTTCGTCGGGGAACAGCAGGAACGGAAAGTAGGTGGCGACCGTCCACTTTCCGGCTCCCATGTTCCCGAGAACGGCTGCGAAGCGCTGGAATCGCGACGGCACGTCGTCCTCGCCGTGCAGCAGCTCGCGCAGCGCAACAGCGAACACACGCTGGCTGCCGGCCGGCTTCAGCCCGTCCTTCAGAGCCATCTTCTCGTTCGGAAAGATCAGATTCGTCTTGTTGACTACCCGCATCGCGCGATGACAGATCTCCGCGAACGCGCCGCTCGCCACCAGAGGCTCCAGCTCGGCGCGCGCCAGAATCGTGGTGGCCAGATCGTGGGCCTCGACCTTGTAGTTGCGTTCCCTGCGAAGATAGTCGGCGCCGTAGAAGCCTCCGTCGTACGCCTCGAGAAAACCCTCGATGGATTGGCTGATGCTCCGGTAGCCGCTCCCGCCGACGGCGTCCGTGTCGATGCGGTCCAGCAACGGGTGACTCGGCGGAGGATGGAGAACGGCCAGGGACACGTGTCGCAACGAGATGAGCTTGCTGCCGGCCTCGACGAAGAACACCTCGGCCTTGGCGGACTCGACGTCCAGCACCTGACCGATTCCCCACTCGGGTCTTGCCGGGTGTCGGACGCGTTTCCCGACGGTTACCCCGTGCCCTGTCGTCACGGTCATTCCAACCGCCTGATCGCGGACGGACTCTCGGGACTGCTCGTGCGCATGGAGGGTCTCCCGGCGTAATCACTCCGCCGCGGCGTTCCGCATCAGGAACGCCGGGCTCTTCACGATGCCGCCGATTAGCGCCGACCAGCGGTAGTCGTCGGCCGCGGCGTCGCGGACGATGGCGCGCACGATGGGCTTGTCCGTGTGCTCCAGCCCGCGCCCGAGGGCGTAGGAGAGGAGCTTCTCGGTCACGGTGCCGGCGAACTGCTCGGGCCGCTCCAGGAGCAGCGCGCGCAGCCCGGCCATCCCGGCCACGGTCCGGCCGTTGGGCATGGTGGCGGTGGCGTCGATCGGGTTCCCGAACTCGTCCGTCGTGCGCCACGCCCCGAGGCCGTCGAACTGCTCCAGGGCGAACCCGGGCGGATCGATGGACGCGTGGCAGGTGGCGCAGGCCGGTGCCTGGCGGTGGCGCTCCAGTCGGTCCCGCACGGAGGTGGTCCGGCCCCCATCGCCCCGCTCCGGCAGCGCCGGCACGTCGGCCGGCGGCGAAGGCGGGGGCGCGCCGAGAATCGTGTCGAGCAGCCACTTGCCGCGCAGCACCGGCGAGGTCCGGGTCGGATAGGAGGTCAGGGCCAGCAACCCGCCGTGTCCCAGGAGGCCGCCGCGCTGCTCGCGGTCGGGGAGCGCGACGCGCCGGAACCGGGAGCCGTAGATGCCCGGGATGCCGTAGTGGCGGGCGAGCCGCTCGTTGACGAAGGTGTAGTCGGCGTCGAGCAGATCGACGACGCTCCGGTCCTCGGCGAAGGCGCTGGCCAGGAAGAGCGTCGTCTCCTCGCGGAACGCCTCCACCAGGTTGTCGTCGAAGTCGGGGAACGGCACCGGGTCGCCGGTCACGTCCTCCAGGTTGCGCAGGTGCAGCCACTGAACGGCGAAGTCGTCGAGCAGCGAGCGAGCGCGCGGGTCGGCCAGCATGCGGCGCACCTGCGCCTCCAGCTCGACCGGATCCGTGAGCGCGCCCCGCTCCGCGGCGTCGAGCAGCGGCTCGTCGGGGATGCTGCCCCAGAGGAAGAACGACAGGCGGGAGGCGACCTCCACGTCGCTCAGGCGGTACGGCGCCCCGGGCGCCGCCCCGGCCGGGTCGCGCTCGATGCGCAGCAGGAAGTCCGGGTCGACCAGCATGCGCTCGAGCGCGAGCTGAATCCCCGCGTCGAAGCCGCCGCCGCTCTCCCGTCCGCTGTCGAAGAAGCCGAGGAGCGTGTCGATGTCGCCGGCCGTCACCGGCCGGCGGTAGGCGAG
>JAPOYG010000452.1 GCA_026706755.1 Acidobacteriota bacterium | reverse complement strand
GAGTTCGTGAAGCTGGCGCTCGAGTTCCTGGTCCCGGCGGCGTCGCGCGAGACGACCGGGATCTCGGTCGCCTGCGACCTGGGGGCCTACCCCGGGGGCCTACCCCGGGACAGGAACACCCCGAGAATCGAGACCCGCCGGATCTCGGACCTCGAAACCCTCGGGACCACGAGCCGCAAGTATCACTCGAATAAGCACATACAGCTGATCTCGAAAATCTCGGGGGCCAACCCCGAAACAGGTCTGAGTTACCCTGAGCGACCCCCGCCCGGGTCGTAAGACTCCCGGCCCCCAGTGCACTGGGCGCCGCGCGTCTCACTCCCGAGCCGACGGGGTCGCTCAGGGTTCATTTTTCCCTGCGGGAAGGCTTCGAGCACGCGGTCGTGTGCGACCACGACGGCGGCGCGATGCAGGCAGCCGGCGACGAGTCGAACGACAGCTCCCGCACCCGCCGGGCGCGGCCGCCCGCAAAGACTCGAAGTCGGGGGGCGGGGCCACTCCCCTGCGCCAAGCCGCCGGCACGTCGATACGCCGGGATGGCCTCTGTGAGCTGTTGACGACCTCCGCGACGTTGGACCGAACGGCGACTCGAAACGCGCCGCACGTCCACGCCAGCCGTCCTCAGTGCCGATCTCCAGCCGCCACACCGCAGCCGTGAACGACGGCGACCTGGTGCACTTGACGCTCGGCAACCGGCTGGACGGCGACGAACACCGAACCCCGCCACCTCAGACCGCCCACGCCGCGAACACGGGACCGAAGCTGCCTCCTGACCTCTCGGAGTCAGTTCAGGGCGCCGGGCATCCGGTAAGCCGGCTCGGTCATCTGCGACCCCGGGGGCCGACCCCGGGGCCGACCCGGGACAGGAACGGCCCGAGAATCGAGACGCGGATCTCGGACCTCCAAACCCTCGGAAGCCACGAGACACAAGTCCCTTTCCAACAGGCACATGCAGCGACACTCGCGAGCCCCGGGGGCCAGCCCCGAGACCGGTCCGAATTCTCCTGCGACCCCGGCCGGGGCCGTAGGGCTCCCGGCCCCCGCAACCCGCGGGCCGATGAGCCTCACTCCCGAGCCGACCGGCATCGCTCACTGCCACAACAGCCCGGCTCACGCTGTCGCCAACCAAGAATTCTGCCGACCTGGCCGTACCGCCTCGGAGCGGCGAGGACCGAACCGGTCCCTCGGAGTCCCGGCCGGCCTCCACTGGCCAGACCTGGACGGAGAGAGTCAGATCGGGACGGAACTCCTTGTTTTGTAAATGGTTACGGCGCTTGATACGCTCCGATCCTGCCCGTTCGCGGGCAGGTCACGGCCGTCCATCGCAGCAAGGAGCGCATCCGATGACGACGAACCGACACACCCCCCCTGTGCAGCCGAGCGCCGACGCCGCCATGCCTCGGCTCCTGACCCTGCGCGACGTCACCGCGGCGACCGCCCTGTCCCGCTCGGCCGTCTACGCGCTGATGGCCGAGTCCCGCTTCCCGAAGCCCATCCGCATCGGCAGCCGCGCCGTCCGCTGGGTCGAGCGGGAGCTACTCGACTTCATCGCCAGCCGTCCCCGAGCCGGCTCGGAGCGGCCCACGCGCAGCCGAGGATGAAACGTCGGTCCCCTGCGACGGGCAGCACCAGCTGATTGTCGGACGGAGCCCACGTCCGTCCCGTCGTCATCGGAACCGGCATCGACCATGCCCAGGCCCCTCCGGCCCGGACCGCCGCCCAGAGGCGGCAACACGTCCGTCGGCAAGTCGGGCGCGCCGACGGGACGCTCGTACCCCGTTCGAGGTCGGCACGCCGATCCGGATCGGTCGGTGGCCGGTGTGCGAGGCGCACCCAGCCCGGTTGACCACACGCCCGTCACGCATCGAGCCCGATCGGGACGCGACCTGCCGAGTAGGGTATCGTCAGTCGTCGTGTTGACGCGTTCCGCCTTCGACACTCGCACCGAGCGCGGGCGGCGCCAGGCCGAACGCAACCCCATGCGACCGGCCATGCTTCTGCCGCCGGGCGCCTTCAGCGACCGCCCCGCGGCCGAAGACGACTTCCGCCGACTGTGCGCGCCCGGCACGCCGCGCGGCCGTCACGCCCTTGCTGTCCAGCGCCGACTCGCCAGCGGCTGCGCCGGCTGGAAGCGGCGCCCAACCGCGGAGGAGTTCTACGACGCCGTGCGCGCCGAGCAACCGACCGAACGGCAAGCCGGCATCATCCGCATGTGGGGTGCCGAGGCAACGGCAGGCGAGCTCATCGAAGCGTGGGTCCAACACGCGTACACCTTGCGCGAGCTCGTCGCTGCGATGCACCGCGCCAACTTCTCCTGCGCCCCCCGAATCCACAAGATCAACCGATGGGCCGCGAAGAGCTGACGCTCTCCG
>JAPOYG010000674.1 GCA_026706755.1 Acidobacteriota bacterium | reverse complement strand
TTCCGTTTCGGACGGCAGGATCGGGACGACCTGCTGGCGTACGTCGTGGAGAACTTCGGGCCCGACAGCAAGCGCCGGCGGGTGGCCATCGAGCAGCAGACGCCGGTGGATGAAGAAGCCCTCGGGAAGGCGATGTACATCGAGTACTACCTCCCCAAGGACGGACCCGACGAGGGCGTCAACGCCGAGCCGTGGGCCCGCGACCGGGTCGCCCGCTACGGCCAGGACCCGCGCTTCGACGCCGACGGCAACGTCTGGCTCGTCGACCGCGGCGTGCCGCACCGGCTGGTGAAGCTCGACCCCCGCACCGGCGAGCAGAAGGAGTACCTCTACCCCGCTCCCCGAAACGGCAACCACGAGATCCTCATCGATCCGTCCGGCCTCATCTGGCTGCCCGAGCACCGGGGCCGCACCGGAGCGGCCGAGAAGCGGCTCCTGGGCTTCAATCCCGAGTCCGAGGAGTTCGAGCACCTGATTCCGATGGACCCCGACGACATGGTGCGCAACCCGACGAAGTTCATGCAATCGCTGGCCATGGACTCGAAGGGCAACATCTACGTCGGCTGGATCATGGGCGGGGCCCTCAGCAAGTGGGACCGCGCCACCGGCGAGGTGTCGGTGTTCCGCATCCCGACCCCGCACGCCATCCCCTACGGGGTGGTGGCCGACCGCAACGACAACATCTGGATCGCGCTCTGGAGCGGCGGCAAGATCGTCAAGTTCGACACGTCGAACAACTCGTGGACCGAGTTCACGGCGCCGACGCATCCGGGCCACACGCGGCGGCTGAACGTCGACTCGCAGAACAACATCTGGTGGGGCATCTACTCGGCCGGCAAGCGGCCCGGCAAGCTGGTCAAGCTGGACCAGTCGACGGGCAAGATGACCGAGTTCTCGATCCCGCAGCAGAACGCCGAGCCCTACGACGTCGCTGCCGACCCCTGGGACAACATCTGGGCCCCCGACGTCGGCCAGCGGACCGACGGCGACTACGGCGCCACGCTCTGGAGGTTCGACCCGCGCACGGAGGAGTTCACGTTCTATCCGAAGCCGCAGCGCCACGCCGACTCGCCCAAGATCCAGATCACCCGCGACGGCGCCGTCTGGTACTCGCCGCGCGGCAGCCGCGAGGCGCCGGCGTTCGGGGTGCTCTATCCGGACATGGACGAGATCGACGACCTGGGGGCCTACTACACGTACGGGCCGCCCGGGTACCCGTTCCCGGCGCCGGCGCCGGCGACCTCCTCCGGCGGGAACTGAGAGCGGGGTGACGCCGCCCGCGACGTCGCCGGCGGGAGCCGGGCGGGATCGGCTCGCGCCGGCCGCCCTCGTCGTCTGGCTCCTGCCGGCCTTCGTCGCCGCTCAGGGCGCCGCGCCACCCGACACGGTCGGCGCGCAGATCGGAAGCGAGCAGGGGCCGGAACCGGGCGGCGCGCGGGGAACGGCGGGATTCGGCGTGAGCCCCATCGACGGACCGCCGCCGCCGCTCCCGCCCGACGTCATCCGCCGCGACGAACGGGGGCGAGCCACGATTCGCGCCGTCGAGCTCCCGGAGGGCATCCGGCTCGACGGGCAGCTCGACGAGCGCGCCTACTTCACGGTGCCGGCCATCACCGGCTTCATCCAGCAGGCGCCCGACGAGGGCGCGCCCGCCACCGAGCGGACGGAGGCGTGGATACTCTTCGACGCCGCCAACCTCTACGTTGCGGCCCGCATCTGGGATTCGGCGCCGCCGAGCGAGTGGGTCGCCAACGAGCTGCGCCGCGACACGCGCCAGCTCCGGCAGAACGACACCTTCGCGGTCATCCTCGACACCTTCTACGACCGCCGCAACGCGGTGGCCTTCTACACCAACCCGCTCGGCGCCCTGGCCGACTTCCAGATCACCAACGAGGGCAATCCGAACAGCGACTGGAACCCGATCTGGGACGTCCGGACGGGCCGTTTCGAGGAAGGCTGGACGGTGGAGATGGAGATACCGTTCCAGTCCCTGCGCTACCGGCCGGGACCGTCGCAGGTCTGGGGCGTGCAACTTCGGCGCAACGTCCGGCGCAAGAACGAATGGGCCTACGTCACACCGCTCCCGCTCTCGGCGGGGTCCGGCCCGGGCGGGATCTTCCGCGTCTCGGACGCGGCGACGCTGGTCGGGCTCGACGCCCCGAGCGGCAGCCGGAACCTGGAGATCAAGCCGTACGCGATCGGCGGCGTCAGTACCAACCTCGCCGCCACGCCCCCCACCCGGAACGCCCGCGACGGGGACGCCGGGCTCGACGTGAAGTACGGCATCACGCAGAACCTGACCGCGGACTTCACCTACAACACCGACTTCGCGCAGGTCGAGGTGGACGAGCAGCAGGTGAACCTGACCCGCTTCAG
>JAPOYG010000616.1 GCA_026706755.1 Acidobacteriota bacterium | reverse complement strand
GCGTCGAGGGCGAAGACGTAGTCGTCGCCGCTGGTGTCGATGATCAGGTCGTCCCAGATGGCGAGGTTGCGGTTCGTGTCGATCAGGCTGCCGATCATGTAGTCGGCGAGGTCGTCCGGCCGGTCGCGGCGGTACTCCCAGAGGAGGTCGCCGGTCACGGCGTCGATGGCCTGGATGACGTCGCGCGGGTTCGGCATGTACAGGACGCCGTCGCGGACTAGCGGCGTGCCCTGCTGCAGGCCCTCGCCCAGGCCGCGTGACCAGACCATGCGGATCGTGCCGACGTTGTCGCGGTCGATCTGGTCGAGCGGACTGTAGCCCCACGAGTCGAGCGTCCGCCGCCACATGAGCCAGTCTTCCGGGGGCGGGTCCTGGAGCACCGCGTCGGTGACGGGCGTGATCTGCGCCGGCTGCGCCTCCGCCGTGACGGGGCCGCTCGTCCCGGGCAGGAGCAGGGCCAGGAGGGAGACCGCAAGTCGTCGCATCGCGATCGGTTGCGCCCCGGTGTGCCGCGCCGCCGCCTGCTGCGCAGTCTCGGTTCGTCGGTGCATTCGTTGGGCCTCCCGTGAGTCACTGGTGGGTGCGCGGGATCGAAGGCGCCCGCGTCTCGCGGACCAGTGCCCGACACTCGGTCCCGGCGACGATTGCCGCCGGACTGCCGTCACGCACCGAAGATCTCGTCAACCGAGATGGTGAGATCCGGCACCCGCGTCGCCGCCAGCTCGCTTCCACGCGGTCGCACCTGCTGCTTCGCGTATCCCCTCGGGCCGGGCTCCGTGTAGACGGTGATCTCTCCGGCCTCCAGGTCCACGAGCCAAGTCTCCGGGATGCCGGCCCTACCGTAACGGGGCACCTTCTCCAGCTTGTCGTAGCGCAAGGACGAGTCGGCCACCTCGATGACGAGGTGGATGTCGCCGGCCTCGGGATGCCGATCGGTGTAGAGACTATCTCTGCGCCGCGCCACCACCAAATCCGGTTGCGGTTCCGTGTGGTCGCCCAGTCGAATCGGATTCTGGACGCTCACGTACGCCTTGCCGGCCAGGCGCGTCACGAGAAGCTCCGTGAGACGGCTCACGACAGCCGCGTGAAGTGCTCCAATCGGCGTCATCTCCAGGATCTCCCCGTCGATCAGCTCCACCCGGTCGTCCGCGGTGAAGATCCCCGCCTCGCCCATGCGCGCGAACTCGTCGACCGTGAAGCGGTACCGCCGTCCCTCGGCGACCCGTTCCGGCTCTGCGGCTACCGCCATGATGCGTCCCTTCCGGTCTCGGCCCGGACCCTGCCCCATCATAGCCCTCGCCGCGCGCGGCCGACCGGTCGATATCGCCGCCGCCGGCGCGCGGGTAGAATCGGCCCGTCGGCTGCGTTCCGCGCGGCGCCGTGCCGCATCGGGCCGGCCGCACCGAGAGAACCAGCCACAGGAGCGCCGCCATGCATCGATTTCCGTCCGCCGCCTTCGCCGTTCCGCTCCCCGTGCTCTTCGCGGCCGTCGCCGCCCTGGCGCCACCCTCCGTCGAGGCGCAATCGCCCGCGGATATCGTGCCCGTCACGGACGCCATGCTCCGGGAGCCGGCGCCGGAGGACTGGCCGATGTGGCGCCGGACGCACGACGGGTGGGGCTACAGCCCGCTCGACCAGATAGACCGCGACAACGTCGGCGACCTGCGGATGGTCTGGACGCGCGCCCTGCACGAGGGAAGCAACCAGGGGACGCCGCTCGCGTACGGGGGCGTGCTCTACATGCCGAACCCGGGCGACGTCATCCAGGCCCTCGACGCGGCCACCGGCGACCTGCGCTGGGAGTACCGGCGGGACCATCCCGACGATCTCGAGGAGCACGTCATCTCGGTGCTCTCGCAGATCAACCGCAACATCGCCATCCACGACCGCTTCATCATCGACACCAGCGCCGACGACTTCGTGTTCGCCCTCGACGTGGCGACCGGCCGCCTGGCCTGGGAAACGGAGATACTCGACTACCGGACCCTGCCGGCGCACCAGTCGTCGGGGCCCATCGTCGGGGACGGGAAGATCTTCTCGGGGCGGGGCTGCATGCCGGAGTCGGGGCCGAACGCCTGCGTCGTCACCGCCCACGACGCGGCGACCGGGGAGGAGCTGTGGCGGCGGCGCCTGATTCCGGCCCCGGGGGAACCGGGTGACGAGACGTGGGGCAGCGTGCCGTTCGAGGAGCGGCGCCACGTCGGCGCCTGGATGGTGCCGAGCTACGACACCGAGCTCGACCTGGTCTACTTCGGGACCTCGGTCACGTCGCCAGCCCCGAAGTTCTTCCTCGGCGGGATCGAGAACACGCACCTCTACCACAACTCGACGCTGGCGCTGGATGCGGACACCGGCGAGATTCGGTGGTACTACCAGCACC
>JAPOYG010000304.1:7760-22799 GCA_026706755.1 Acidobacteriota bacterium | reverse complement strand
GGAAGTCGCGCGAGCCGAGGCCGTAGATGCCGTTGAAGAGCCGCGGCATCCGGTCGGGGGTCACCTCGGGGAAGCCGGCCTCGACCGGGTGCCCGCTCAGCTTGAGCGCCTTGTTGAGCGCCGTGCGGGTGTCGCGCCCCATCGGGTTGTCGCCGGCGAGGGGCTCGTCGGTGCGCTCGAGGATGATCACGTTCTTCTTGCCGGCCAGCGCCTCGACCACTGCCCGCTCCGGGAAGGGCCGGAAGACGTTCAGGTGCACGGAGCCGACCGTGGCGCCGCGGGTGGCGCGCAGGTGGTCGACGGCCGCCTCGCAGTTCTCGGCCGCCGAGCCGAGGGAGAGGAAGACGGTGTCGGCGTCGTCGGCCTTGTACTGCGTCACGAGCCCGTAGTAGCGCCCGGTCAGGCGTCCGAAGTCGGTGTGGGCCTCCTCGAGGAACTGCAGGATCGGCTCGACGAAGTTGTTGCGCCGGGCCGCGACGCCCTGCATGTAGTGCTCCTGATTCTGCACGGGCCCGAGGAGCACGGGGTTGGTCAGGTCGATCATGCGCGGCACGCGGCGGCGGGTCGGACCGAAGAGCTCGCGCTGCGCTTCCGTCGGGCACTCGATGATGTCTTCCGGGGCGCCGAGGAACTCGCGGATGAGATCCGACTCGTGGCGGTAGAAGGTCCGCTCGAGGTGCGACGTCAGAAAGCCGTCCTGCACGTTCATGCCGGGCGTCAGGCTGAGCTCGGTGACGCGGCGCAGGATCAGCGCCTGGTCCGCCGCCTGCTGCGCGTCCTTGCCGAACAGGATGATCCAGCCGACATCGAGGGCGCCGTACACGTCGTCATGCCCGCAGTGGACGTTCAGGGCGTGCTTGGTCAGGGCCCGCGCCACCACCTCGACCACCATCGTGGAGGCCTTGCCGGGGGCGTGGTAGTACTGCTCGATGCCGTAGACGATGCCCTGCCCGGACGTGAAGTTGACCACCCGGCGGCCGCACACCGAGTAGGCGATGGCGCCGCCCTGCGCGGCGTGCTCTCCCTCGGCCTCGACGGCCAGGGTGTTGCGGCCGAAGACGTTCAGCCGCCCCTCGGCGAACGACTGCTGGTACAGCTCGCCCCCTTCGGTCGACGGCGTGATCGGATAGAAGATTCCGGCGTCGGCAATCCGCGCCTCCGTGTGATAGGAGACGAGCTGGTTGCCGTTGGCCGTGATGCGCTCGCCGGGATACTTGGGAAGCGTGCTCATGCCGTCTTCTCCAGGAGTTGTCGTCGGAATCCTCCGGCCCCCACGGACGCCAATCGGCCGGTCGAGCGGGCGGGCGCGGGCGGGCGCACCGGCCCCGACTCAATCCCGCATTGTAGCGAGGGCGGGGCGGTTCGGCAACGGCCGGCGCCAGGGCGGCGGGCGGGATTCGGGTAAGATCCGGCCCATGCGGCCCAACTCGTTGGGAGATCTCCGCCGCGCCGTGGACGCGGGCGAGGTACGACGTCGCGGCGTCCGGGACGAGTTGCGCGACAATCTGATGGACCGGCTGCGGGAGGGAGCGGCCCTGTTTCCGGGAATCGTCGGCTACGACGACTCGGTCGTGCCCCAGATCGTCAACGCCATCCTCTCGCGGCACAGCTTCATCATTCTGGGACTGCGCGGCCAGGCGAAGACCCGGCTTCTCCGCGGGTTGACCGACCTGCTCGACGAGGCCCTGCCGGTGGTCGACGGGTGCGAGATCAACGACGACCCGCTGGCCCCGTTGTGCGCTGCCTGCCGGGCGCGGGTGCGGGACGAGGGGGACGACCTGCCGATCGCCTGGCTGCCGCGCTCCGCGCGCTACGTCGAAAAGCTCGCGACCCCGGACGTGACGATCGCCGACGTCATCGGCGACATCGATCCGATACGGGCGGCCCGCGGCGGGCTCCACCTCACCGACGAGCGCGCCATCCACTACGGCCTCCTGCCGCGCGCGAACCGGTGCATCTTCGCCGTGAACGAGCTCCCCGACCTGGCCGGCAAGATCCAGGTCGGCCTCTTCAACATCCTGCAGGAAGGCGACATCCAGATTAAGGGCTTCCCCGTTCGGCTGCCCCTCGACGTCCTGCTGGCGTTCACCGCCAATCCCGAGGACTACACCGCCCGGGGCAAGATCATCACGCCTCTCAAGGACCGCATCGGATCGGAGATCCGGACCCACTACCCGCGCGCCCGGCGCGACGCCATCGCCATCACGGCACAGGAGGCGTGGCTGGAACGAACGGTCGACGGCGCCGGCCGGGTCGAGATTCCGGGCTACGTGCGGGAGGTGGTCGAGGAGGTCGCCTTCCAGGCACGTGCCGACAAGAAGATCGATCCGCGCTCGGGGGTCAGCCAGCGACTGCCGATCACGTGTCTCGAGAACGTCGTCTCCAACGCCGAGCGGCGGGCGCTCGCCGCCGGGGAGCCGCCTGTCGCCCGCGTCACCGACGTCTACGCCGCCATGCCCGCGATCACCGGCAAGTTCGAGCTCGAGTACGAGGGCGAGCTGCGGGGCGCGGACACGGTGGCGCACTCGCTGATCGGCGCGGCCGTGGCCAACGTGTTCGGCGGCTGGTTCGAGGGCGTGGACACCCGCCCCGTCGTCGAGTGGTTCGACCTCGGCGGCACGCTGCAGGCGAGCGACACCGCCTCCTCGAACGCGCTCCTCGCCGCGGTGACCGAGATCCAGGGTCTCCGAGAGCTGGCCGCCCACGCCGGCGCCGGGGCAAAGGCGGAGCGGCCGCTCCTTGCCGCCGCCGTCGACTTCGTGCTCGAGGGGCTCTGCGCGCAGCGGAAGATCAGCCGCTCCGAGGACTGGAGCTACCAGGCCACGGAGGAGCCGCGCGCGCGGGCCCGTCCCGGCCCCCCGTACGTCGATCCGGAGTTGCAGAGGCCGGGCCGCCGCGGCGGGAAGAAGCAGTACAACTGACGGGGCGGACGGTCCGGTCGGCGCGGGCCGCACCGCAGGTCCGCAGACCCAGATGCGCTACCGCTACACACGCTACACCGGCGGGCTGCTCGCCGGGATCGACCTGGAGGAGCTGGTCTCGAAGCTGTCCACGCTGCTGCTCGCGAGCGGCTTCGGCTCGCCCCGCGGCCAGCCGCAGGGGCAGGAGGGGGGTGATGGCGACCAGCCCCTGCTGGCGCTCCACGACGCCATCCTCGACGCGTTGCTGAACGGGGGCGTGCTGCCTCCGGACGCGGCCGAGGCCCTGCTCGGAGATCCCGCCGACGCGGACTACGGCGAAGGCCCGTCGGAGCTCGAAGAGCTGGTCCGGCAGATCGTCGAGCGGCTCGTCCAGGAGGGCTACGTCACGCTGCGCGAGGGCGAGCCGGGTGCCGGCGCGGGGCCGGGCACGGGGCCCGACGTCCCGCCCGCACAGTTCTCCGTCACCGACAAGAGTCTCGACTTCCTCGGCTACCGCGCGCTCCGCGACCTGCTGGGGTCGACCGGCCGGAGCAGCGTCGGGCGTCATGACACCCGGGAGCAGGCGACCGGCATCGAGGCGGGCGGCGCCTCGAAGCCGTACGAGTTCGGCGACACGATCAATCTCGACGCCGGCGCAACCATACTGAACGCGGTCCGTCGCGCCGGTTCCCGGTCCGACGCATCCGGCATCGACGTGCGCTACGAGGACCTGATGGTGGCGCAGGGGGAGTACCAGAGCTCTTGCGCCACCGTGCTGATGCTCGACTGCAGCCACAGCATGATCCTCTACGGCGAGGATCGCTTCACCCCGGCCAAGCAGGTGGCGCTGGCCCTGGCGAGCCTCATCCGGCGCCAGTTCCCCGGCGACGCGCTGAACGTCGTGCTGTTTCACGATTCGGCCGAGGAGATCCCGCTCAAGCAGCTCGCCCGCGTGCGCGTCGGCCCGTACTACACGAACACCCGGGCCGGCCTGCGCCTCGCCCGGCGCGTCCTCGAGCGCCAGCGCAAGGACATGCGCCAGATCATCATGATCACCGACGGCAAGCCCTCGGCGCTGACCCAGCCGGACGGGCGCATCTACCGCAACGCGTTCGGGCTCGACCCGACGATCATCGCCGAGACGTTTGCGGAGGTCGCCCAGTGCCGCAAGGCCGGCATCATGATCAACACCTTCATGCTCGCGCGCAGCTACGACCTGGTGGCGTTCGTGCGCCGCGTCGCCGCCATCTGCCGCGGCAAGGCCTACTTCACCACGCCCTATACGCTCGGCCGCTACGTCCTGTTGGACTACATGGACAAGAAGACGAAGACGGTCCACTGACGTGCCGGCCACCGCCACGCTTCCGCGGGATATCCCGATCTTCCCGCTCCCGAACGTCGTCCTCTTCCCCGACGTCTTCCTGCCGCTGCACATCTTCGAGCCGCGCTATCGCAACATGGTGCGCGACGCACTCGCGGGGGATCGCATCATCGGCATGGTGCTGCTCCGCGACGGCCGGTCGAACGAGGCGACTCCGCCGGTGTACCCGATCGGCTGCGCCGGGGCGATCACCCACGCCGCGCGCCTGCCGGACGGTCGCTACAACATCGTGTTGCGGGGGGTCGAGAAGTTCCGGGTGCGCGCGGAGGTGCCTCGCAACTCCTACCGCCTCGCCTCCGTCGACGCCCTGCCGGAGCGGCCGGACCCCGACGAGCGGGCGCGCCTCCGCTCCGGCCGGCGGCGGATGGAGGCGTTGCTGGATCGGCGGTTGCGCGAAGTCGGCTCGGAGTCCGGCGTGCCGCGGGAGATGTCCGACGAGCACCTGGTCAACGCGCTCGCGCAGTACCTCGAATTCGATCCCGTCGAGAAGCAACTTCTGCTGGAGCGCGACGGCGTCGCAGCGCGTTGCGAGTCGCTGATCGGCCTGCTGGAGATGCGGCGCGCAGCCGCAGGAAGCCCCCACCCGCGACCGCGCGTGCAGTGACGGTGCTCAGGGGCACGGGCGGCGCCCGGGCACGGCCTGAGGCGGTCGCCTGGGCACCACGGCCTCAGCCGGTCGGCTGGGAACCACGGCCTCAGCCGGTCGCTTGGGCACCACGGCCCAGCCGGCGGGCGATGTGGTCGACCACGACCTGCCCGTGGAAGCGTCCGTTCTCGATGAACACCTCGCCCCGGTTGGCGCCGGCGACGACCGCGCCGGCCAGGTACAGCCCGGGGACGTTCGTCTCGAACGATTCCGGGTCGTGGCACGGAACGTTGTTCGCGGCCACCGCGATGCCGGCGCCGCGCAGGAAGTCGAGGTCCGCGAGGTAGCCGGTCAGCAGGAAGACGCCTTCCGCAGGCAACGTATCGCGGACGCCGTCGCGCTCGACCAGGACCTCCCGCGGCCGGATCTCGACTACGCGCGTTTCGAACCGCGCCGCGATCGAGCCCTCCTTGATCCGGTTCTCGATGTCCGGCCGTACCCAGTACTTGATCGAGGACCCGAGCTCGGCCCGCCGGTGGACGAGCGTGACCTCCGCCCCGCTCCGGTACAGGTCGAGGGCCGCCTCGGCGGCGGAGTTCTTGCCGCCCACCACGACGACGCGGCGCCGGTAGAACTCGTGCGGCTCCGTGTAGTAGTGCGACACGTGCGGCAGGTCCTCTCCAGGCACCCCGAGCCGGTTGGGATGGTCGTAGCAGCCGTTGGCGACGACCACGGCGCGCGCCCGCCACGTCCGCTCCCCGTTGGCGTCATCCGTCGTGCGGACGGTGAACCCGCCGCCCGCTCCGTCCGGGGTCACGGCGGTCACGCGGCAGCCGAACGCCACGTCGAGCTCGAAGGCGTCCACCACCCGGCGGTAGTAGCGCAGAGTCTCGTCGCGCGTCGGCTTGCCGTGCGGAGTCACGAATGGCAGCCCCCCGATCTCCAGCAGGTCGGGCGTCGTGAAGAAGACCATCTGGCTCGGAAAATGGAACAGCGCGTTGACGAGCACTCCCTTCTCGAAGATGCGAAAGTCGAGCCCCGCCCGCCGGGCGGCGATGGCGGTTGCGAGTCCGGCCGGGCCGGCCCCCACGATGACGAGATCATGCACGCTCGGATTCCTGTCGTCCGCGTTCAGGGAGCCCGGTACTCGACCTCGACGTCGCTGATGACCGCGACCGGCCGGCCGGGCGTCCGGAAGGTCTCGCGGCTGTCGAGGCGGACCACCTCGAGGCTCTGCCCGACGATGGCGATGGTGTCCACTTCCTCGGGCACGCTCACGAAGACGCGCTCCCGGCCGGTCGGCGCAACGGCCTTGACGCCCTCCGGGCCGGCCCCGCCGGTGACGCGATCGACCAGGTCGCCGGCCGACCGGAACTCGCTGAGGATGAAGCGCCGCCCGAGCACGCGCCCGTCGAGCGCCGCCACCGCGATCTCCGCGGTGTACTCCGTATACGCTCGGCCGGCGCGCGTCTCGCTCTCCGAAAAGGTGTGGCGGTTGTGCAGGGTGAACGACACGGTCGCCTCTCCGCGGCGCCGCGGAACGACGACCAGGATCCCCCGCCCGGCCTCGTTCTGGATCGGCACGTCGCAGAAGACGACGTCGGTGGCGACCCCGACGCCGAGCACGGCCGGGCAGCGGACCTCCGCCGCCTCGACGCGGGACTCCTGCGCCCGGGTCGGGGCCGCGGTCGGCAGCAGGGCCGTCACCGCCGCCGCGATGGGGAGCGCCACGCGCATCATCAATCCCCGGCCGCGGCCAGGCAGCCCCCCACGGCCGCGTCGAGCGGCTCCGCCGCGGCCGCCCGCTCGCCCCGACCGTTCAGCAGGTTGAGGAACTCCATGCGGGTGCGGCCGTCCTCCCGGAACGAGCCGAGCATGGCGCTCGTCATCGCGAACGAGTTCTGCTTCTCGACTCCGCGCATGACCATGCACAGGTGGGTCGCTTCGAGCACAACTCCGACGCCCAGCGGGTCCAGCTTCTCGTGGATGACCTCGGCGATCTGGTTCGTGAGCCGCTCCTGCACCTGCAGCCGGCGGCTGAAGACGTCCACGATGCGCGGGATCTTGCTGAGCCCCACGACCTTGTCGCGCGGGACGTAGGCGACGTGGCACTTGCCGAAGAACGGCAGCAGGTGATGCTCGCAGAGGCTGTAGAAATCGATGTTGCGCACGAAGACCATCTCCGTGCAGTTCACGGAGAACCGGGCGTTGTTGAGCACGTCGTCCAGGTCGCGCCCGTAACCGCTCGTCAGGAAGCGCAGCGAGCGGGCGACGCGCTCGGGGGTCCGGGCCAGTCCCTCGCGGGCCGGGTCCTCGCCGATCTCCGACAGCAGGACCTCCACCGCTCCGCGGATGCGCGCGTCGCCTGTCGTGTCGGACATCAGTACGCGTAGAAGCCCCGCCCGCTCTTGCGGCCCAGCCGGCCCGCCAGCACCATGCGCTTGAGCAGCGGCGGCGGAGCGTACTTCGGGTCCCGGAACTCGTCGTACATGATGTTCGCGATGGAGTACGCCGTGTCGAGCCCGACGAAGTCCAGGAGCGTGAACGGGCCCATCGGGTAGCCGCATCCGAGAGTCATCGTCTTGTCTATGTCCTCGATGGTGCCGGCGCCCGACTCGTGGGCCCGCACTGCGTCGAGGAGATAGGGGATCAGGAGGCGGTTGGCGATGAACCCAGGTCGGTCCGGTGCCGTCACCGGCTCCTTCCCCAGGGCCCGGCCGAACGCAAGCGCGCGTTCGAAGGTCGCGTCGCTGGTCGCGAGGCCGCGGATGACCTCGACCAGCTTCATGACAGGCACGGGACTGAAGAAATGCAGGCCGACGAACCGGTCGGGCCTTTCGGTCGCCGCCGCCAGCTCGGTGATGCAGAGCGACGAGGTGTTCGATGCGAAGACGGTCTCGGGGCCGACGATCGGCTCGAGGGCGGCGAACGTCTCCCGCTTGGCCTCCGCCGCCTCGACGATGGCCTCGATGACGAGATCGCATCCGGCGAGCTCCTCGAGACGCGTCGTGCCGGAGAGATTGGTCTTCACGCGCGCGGCGTCCTCCGGGCTCGTCCGGCCGCGCTCGACGCCGGCGGCGAGAAAATCGTCGATCCGTCCGAGGCCCCGGGCGAGGAGCGCCTCGTCGACCTCGCGCACCCGCGTCGGGAACCCGGCGCGGGCGCACACCTGCGCGATGCCCGACCCCATCAGCCCGCAGCCGACGACCCCCACGCTCCGAAATCTACCGTCTTCTTCCATGGCGACGCACCCGCGTCCCGGCCCAACAACCGATCATAGCAAAGTCATCCGGCGCGACCGCCGGCTGTCGCGGTGCGCCGCCGGTAGTCTCCCGCCGGGACGCGGGCGGCGGCGCCGAGCGGCCGGTTGTAGACGTACGCCCAGACCGGCAGCGTACGGCCGTCGTCGAGCCGCGACGTCATGGACTCGCGCCGGTACTCGCCCGCCCGTGGCCGCCTCGGGTCGAAGCGCTCGAGCGCGTCGGCGCGAGGGAGAAGGCGCCCCGGGTCGACACAGAGGTAGACCTCGCCGCGCACGGTTCCCGGACCCGCGACCAGGGCCGGATACGGGCCGAGGTCGAACAGCGCGCCGCGGACCGCCCCGCAGCCGGCGAATCGGATCCAGGACTCGATGCCCGCCCGCTCGCGCAGGGCGAAGCCCCGCATCAGCGTGCCGTAGAAGAAGATGTGCCGCGGATCCAAAGAGACGTCCCGCGCCGCGGGGGACGAGGGAGCCCCGATGCTCCTAGCGATCCTGGCGATCCTGGCGGCGAGCGGGCGCGTCGTTCCCGCCGGGGTCGCCTGCCGCCGGGCCCGCCGGAGGGGGAGGGAGCTCCGGGTCGACGGAGCCGGCGGCGCCCGCACCCTCGAGGGCACGATCCCACAGCCACTCCAGCGTGGCGGGCGGCAACGTCATCGAGAGATGCACGACCTGCTCGCCGGGCGTGGCGCGCAACTGCATGGAATCGAGGATCCCGGCAACCTCCGGCTGCGCACCGGCCTGCATGCGAGCCAGGGCGATGAAGCCCTGCAGAATGTCGCGCAGGTTCTGACTGGCCGCCTCGTCCGGCGTCTCCGCCTCGAGGGCCAGCCGGATTCCGCCGTTCACCCTCCCGGCGACCGTGAACGCGCTCACGCGCAGCGCCCGGGGGTCGAGGCCCTGGGGCATCCAGGCCGTGGCGCCGGGGTGGTCGAGAGCGCCGATGGCCCATGCGTCGCTGCCCGGATCGACCCTCGCGAGCAGCGTCATCAGGCGCGTGTTCGCGGTGAGGTTGTCGCCCCCGTCGACGAGATCGAGCGCGTCGTGCACGAGCGCCTCGGACCCGACCGCGAGCACCTCCGGCTCCACGAAAGCCAGCGCCAGGCGGCTGTCGCCCACGTTCGTGGCGATGAGGGCGTGATCGCGGTACTCGGAAACCGCTCCCCCGTGCTCGATGGCCAGGGATTCGAGGCGCTCCCGATCGAAGCGCCCGCTCAGCATGAGCAGCAGGTTCGCGGCGTCGGAAGGCGCGGGGACCAGGGACACCACCACCTCGTCGATGTCCGAGGCGACACGGATTCCGGTCCGCGACTCGAAGTCCGGCTCGTCGTCCACGGGCAGCCGATCCCGCATCCGCGAGCTCAGATCCGAGGTCATCACGGCCCGCACGTCGGCGAAGGCTACGAAGTGCGCGTCCGCGGGGATGTAGCGGAAGTGATCCGGCCGGCGTTCGGCCGCCGCGGCGGGGAGCCCGCCCTGCAGGTAGGCGGCCAGACCGCCTGCGAGCCCGGCGGCCAGGATGCCGCCCGCGCCGAGGCACACGCAGCACGTCCGTGTGGTCATCACCTTCCTCCCACGCCAGAGTATACGTCCGGTCGCACCCGCCGGTTCCGACCCGGCGCCGGCCGTCGCCGCCGGCCGGAAGCAGTCCCCGCGTCGCTCAACGCTCCAACACGTACTCTCGCCGCTCCACCGTCAGCACTGCGGCGCCCAGCGTCACGGCCCAGATGACCGCCAGGGCCAGCAGGCAGACCCACGCCGCGGGGGCCGCGTCGAACGTCTGCAGAGCGGAACGCAGCAGGGTCATCGGCTCGTCCTGCGGCGCCGCGTGCGGCACGAGCCCCTGCAGGTAGTAGGCGACGCTCAGATTCTTCATGTACCCCGGCACGAGGACCACCACCGGTTCCCAGCCGAAAATGAAGAGCAGCCCGCTCAGGAGCGGCCGCCGGAGGCGCGCTCCCACGAAGGCGAAGGCGGCGCCGTAGACGGCGAGGCCGACTCCGATCAGCCCGAGGTCGACGACGAGGGATGGGAAGCCCGCCCCGACGCTGCCGCCGAACAGCGGTACCACCGAGAAGTAGACGACCACCACCGACGGCAGGACGACGACCGACGTGCAGACCAGGTATGCCAGGTACTTGCCGACGAGAATCGCCCCGCGCGGGATGGGCCGGCTGAAGAGGTACGTGAGCGTCCCGTCCTCGACCTCGTCGGCGATGAGCGACGTGCCGTAGAACACGCCGAGCACGGGCACCGTGAAGCGCAGGTAGAAGGCCCAGATCATGAGGCCGAAGATGTCCGGTCCGCCCAACGCGAAGGACGGCCCGGGGCTGCCGGTGAGGCGCACCGCGGCGGACGTCGCGGCGATCCGCAGCGCCACCGCAATGACCATGGGACCGCCGGCGACCACGGCCATGAACACCGTCCGCCGGGACCAGAGCATCTCGCCGAGGCTCAGGTCGAAGACGCGGACCGCCGCGCGTCCGAAGGAGAGCACGGCCGGCGATGGGGCGGTCAAGACTTCACCAGGTAGGAGAAGACGGCCTGGAGGCTGTCGTCCGGCGACGTCACCTCGTCGACCGCGATCTCGCCCTCCGCCGCGAGCGTCGTCAGCGCCGAGTAGAAATCGTCGGGCCGGCCGGTGTCGACCACGATGCGATCCTCCTCGAAGCTCAGTCCGATCACGTCGGGCAGGTCCAGGAGGCGGCGGGCCAGGACGCGGGGAACGGGGGTCCTGATCCGCACCTTGTGCGGGTGCTCGTCGATCAGATCGCGAATCTGGTGGACGTTGCCCTCCGCCAGGATGCGCCCGTGGTCGATCAGCAGGATGCTCCGGGTCATCAGCTCGATCTCGTGCAGGATGTGGCTGGACACGATGATGCTCTTGCCGGCGCGCGCCCAGGCCTTGATGAGGTTGATGGTCCGTCGCCGGCCGAGCGGATCGAGGCCGGCGAGCGGCTCGTCGAGGACGAGCAGGCGCGGATCGTGCGCGATCGCCTGGGCCAGCTTGACGCGCTGGCGCATGCCCTTGCTGTAGGCGCCGATCTTCTTGTCGGCGGCTTCGGCGAGGTCGACGGTCTCGAGGGCCTTCCGGGCCGCCGCGGCGGCCGCATCGTCGTCGAAGCCGTGCAGGCGCGTGAGGGCGGCGACCCACTCCAGCCCCGTCATCCGCTCGTAGAAGGCGTCCTGATCCGGGCAGTAGCCGATGGCCGCGTAGGCGGACGGGTTGCCCCAGATGGGCGCTCCCAGCACCGCGACGCGCCCCTGGCTGGGCTGCAACTGGCCGGTCACGACCTTCATGAGCGTCGACTTGCCGGCCCCGTTCGGTCCGAGGAGGCCCGTGATGCCGGGCGGTATGGAGGCGGTGACGTCGTTGAGGCCGATCACCTGCCCGTACCACTTCGACAGCCCCTCGACGGCGACCACCGGGTCGGTCACGTCACCACCTCCACGCCGCGGACTCGCCAGCGCAACACGACGAGCGAAACGCCGATGAGGCCCACGACGATCAGCAGCGAGATGCCCCACGGGGTGTCGTGCCGCGGAGCGATGCCGAAGACGACGTCCCCTACCTGGGCCAGGTTGGCGCTGAACGAGATCCAGGACGCGGCGCTCGAACCGGTGACGCCGCGCACGGTCTGGAAGATCGCCGTCGTGAACAGAATCGCGCCCGCGTAGAGCATGCCCGCGAAGCGTGCGCTCGTCGACAGCGACGACAGCGCGAGCATCGCGAAGGTCGCCGCCAGCACCTCCAGCAGCGCGAAGACCGTCATCGCCGGGACGAGGAAGACGTTCTCGCGCACGAACGCGAGGCTGCCGGCGAACATCGTCTGCAGGACCAGCAGCAGCATCGCGGGCGCCCAGGTCACGAGCAGCAGGAAGACCACGAGCACGCCCGCCTTGCCGGCGACGTACTCGGCCCGCGTCAACGGCTTCGCCAGGTAGATCTGCAGCGCGTTGGCCCTGCGGTCGTTGGCGATGAGGCCTGCTCCCGCGTAGACGGTGACGACGAAGACGAAGAAGTCCTGCTGATCGAAGAAATCACGGAAGGTCTGCGCGGAAGGTGCGATCAGCTCCATCGACGGGAAGTTCGCGGACAGGTAGAAGACCACCGCGCGGACGACGAACTGCGACCAGGCGAACAGCAGGACGAGGAGAAAGAGGCGCCTCGACAGCAGCGCCCGAATGCCGCTCCAGGCGATCACGCTCCACGCGGCACCCGGCTCGGTGCGCGGCCCGGCATAGCGGCGGTAGCTCTGGTCGTGAATCCCCATGATCGCAGCGTCAGCCGACCGCGGGCGGCCAGGCACGCCGTGTCGCGGCCGACGTCACGCGTCCGACTCCCCGATCGCCTGCGCGAACACGTCCTCGAGCGTCGGCACGCTCGGGCGCAGGTGGCGCACCTGCACTCCGTGCGCCGCGGCGAGCGCGAAGAGATCGCGCGCGCCGCGGTCGTCGCCGACCAGCACCCGCATCACGCCGGTCCCGTCGTCGTGGCAGTCGGCGCCCGCGGCGCGCAGACCCTCCGCGAAGCGGAGCGCATCGCCCTTGATCCGAAGCTCGAAGGCGCGGCGCCCCGATCCCTTGAGCTCCGCGATCGGTCCCGCGGCGACGAGGCTCCCCCGGTGCATCACCAGCACGTGCTCGCAGGTGGCTTCGACGTCCGGCAGCAGGTGTGACGAGACGATGACGTTGACCCCCTTGCGGCGGGCCAGGTCGCGGATCAGCGCGAGCATCTCCTCGCGCCCCCGGGGGTCCATGCCGTTCGTCGGCTCGTCGAGGCAGAGCAGGTCCGGGTCGTGCACGAGCGCCTGCGCGAGCTTGATGCGCTGCTTCATTCCCGTCGAATACGTGTTGACCAGGCGGTAGCGTTCCTCGCCGAGCCCGACGTACTGCAGCACCTCGTGAGCCCGCTGGACGGCGGGGGCGCGCGGGAGACCGGCGAGCTGCCCGCAGTAGGCGACGAACGACACCGCGTTCAGGCCGGGGATGTGCGCGTCCGACTCCGGCATGTAGCCGATTCGGGCTCGTACGGCGAGCGGCTGCCGCGAGACGTCGAAGCCGAGCGCGTGCAGGGCCCCGGAGTCGGGGCGGACGAAACCGAGCAGGGCCTTGAGGAGCGTGCTCTTGCCGGCGCCGTTGGGGCCGAGCAGGCCCACGGCGCCCGGCGCGAACTCGGCCGTCACGTCCCGCAGCGCCGCCTGGCGGCCGTAGGCGACGCTGACCGCGTCGAGGCGGGCCACGGGGCCGGGCGCGGGTGCGGGATCGGAGGCGGTCACAGGCTTCCCCGGAGCCCGAGCTCCTCCGCGCTGCCCCGCAGGAAGCGAATCACGTTGGCGATGTGATCGTCGAGAGGCAGGCCGAGCTCCTCCGCACCGCGGCGCAGGTCGTCGCGGCTGACGGCGCGCGCGAAGGCCTTGTCCTTCATCCGCTTCCGGACGGACCGGACCTCGAGATCGAGGACGCTGCGCGTCGGCCGGATCAGCGATGCCGCGGTGATGAACCCGGCCAGCTCGTCGCAGGCGAACAGCGTGTGCTCGAGCCGCGACTTCCGCGGGACGCCGCTGTAGTCCGCATGCGACAGGATGGCGCGCAGCATGTACTCGGGATAGCCGCGCGCCGCGAGGATCTCGCTGCCGCGGAACGGGTGGTCGGCCGCGTCGGGCCACCGCTCGTAGTCGAAGTCGTGGAGCAACCCCACGATGCCCCAGGCCTCGACATCCTCGCCGAACATCTCGGCGTAGCCGCGTACGGCTGCCTCGACGGCCAGCGCGTGCTTCAGGAGGCTCTCGCCCTTCGTGTGCTCCGTCAGGAGCGCCCAGGCGTCCCTGCGGTCCGGCGTCATGCCTCTGCCCCCGCGCCGGCGGCTGGCTCGCCGGGCGAGGCGGGGCGCTCTCCCGCCGTGATCGCCGCCGCGACCGCGGCGTCGCCCGTGACGTTCGTAGCGGTGCGGCACATGTCGAGCAGCCGGTCGACGCCGAGGATGAGGGCGAGGCCCTGGCTCGGCACCCCAATCGCCTCGAGCACGATGATCAGCATCACGAGTCCCGCGCTCGGCACGGCGGCCGTCCCGATGGACGCCAGCAGCGCCGTGAACACGATGGTCGCCTGGGCGGCGAAGTCGAGGGGGATGCCGAGCGTCTGGGCGATGAAGACGGCGGCAACCGCCATGTAGACGGCCGTCCCGTCCATGTTGATGGTCGCTCCCAGCGGGAGGACGAACGAGGCGACCTCCTCCGACACGCCGAGGTTCCGCTCGGCGGCCCGCATCGTGACCGGGAGCGTGGCCGCGCTCGACGACGTCGAGAACGCGACGAGCTGCGCCTGGGAGACGCCCCGGAAGAACGTCACCGGCCCAATCCGCGTGAAGAGCGCGAGCAGGGTCGGATAGGTGACGCCCGCGTGGATCAGCAGGCCGGCGAGCACGGTGACGCTGTACAGGCCGAGGGCCCCGATGATCTGCGCAACGTTGGCGGGATCGTCGCCCGAGACGGTCGTGATCGTGCCAGCGATGAGAGCGAAGACGCCGACCGGGGCGACCACGAGGATCATCTCGACGATCTTGATGATGGTCGCGTTGAGGCTGGAGAACAGATCCAGGAGGGGCTGGGCCTGTGCGCGCGGCAGGCGCAGCAGGGCGACCCCGAGCAGGAAGGCCAGGAAGACGACGCTCAGCATCTCGCGGTTCCGCGTCGCCGCGAAGAGGGCATTGTCGGGCACCATGTCGACGAGAGGCTGGAGCGGGCTCCGTTCCGCCACCTCGGCGGCCGTCTCCTGCCTCGCCTCCACGTCGCTCTCGTACTGCTCCTGCAGGCGGATCCGCACGTCCTCCGGAATCGAGGCGCCCGGCTGAATCGCGTTCACGAGCGCGAGCCCGATGACGAGCGCCACGAACGTCGTCGCGAGGTAGATG
>JAPOYG010000304.1:0-7436 GCA_026706755.1 Acidobacteriota bacterium | reverse complement strand
ACGCCGGCCCGCAGCAGCCGCAGACCGGCGGCGCCGATCATCGCCGCGTTGTCGGTCGCCAGGGCCAGGGTCGGCAGCGCCAGCGGCAACCCCGCCGCGGCGGCCTGCGCGGCGGCGTCCGCCCGGAGGCGCGAGTTCGCCGACACCCCCCCCGCGATCCCGATGGAGCGTGCGCTCGAGGCGCGGGCCGCCGTGAGGACCCGGTCGAGCAGGGCGCGCACCACCGCGCGCTGGAAGCTGGCGCAGATGTCGGCCACCTCGGCGTCGGGCAGATCGCCGTCTCCGCGGGCCGCCCGCCGCTTCTCCACGTGCCGCTTGACCGCGGTCTTCAGTCCGCTGAAGCTGAACTCCATCCGGCGCGCGCGCCGCTCGGCGGCGATGCCCACGGGCGCGGCGGATGCACTCGCGGTCCGGTCCGCATGGGTCATCCGGGCGACCGGGAAGTCGATGGCCGCATCGTCGCCGGCGCGTGCGACGCGATCGATGACCGGCCCGCCGGGATAGGTCAGCCCCAGCAGGGCCGCCACCTTGTCGAAGGCCTCCCCCGCCGCGTCGTCCCGCGTCCGCCCGATCAGCCGGCAGTCGCGTCGCGGATGCCCCTCGCCGGTTACCTCGTACAGGTTGGTGTGTCCACCCGACACCACCAGCACGACGGCGGGCAGGGGCAGGCGCCCGTTGTCGACGACCAGGGACTCGATATGGCCGGCGAGGTGATGAACCGGCACCAGGGGCAGGTCGAGCGATGCCGCGAGCCCCTTGGCGAACGCCACCCCGACGAGGAGCGAGCCCACGAGTCCGGGGCCCTGCGTGACGGCGACGGCATCGAGCTCGGACCACGAGGCGCGGCCGTCGTCGAGGGCTCGCTCCACGACGCCGCAGATGTCGCGGACGTGCTGGCGGGAGGCGAGCTCGGGGACGACGCCGCCCCATTCGCGGTGGATCTCGGCCTGCGAGGCGACCGTGTTCGACCGGACGCGCCACGGGCGCTCCGCGTCGCCGGTCTCCGACACGACGGCGGCCGCCGTCTCGTCGCAGGAGGTCTCGATGGCCAGCACCGTCGCCATCAGTGCCCGCCGCCTGAACAGACCGCGCGCAGGTTCTCGCCGTAGGGCGGCCGGCAGATCCCGCGCTCGGTGATGATGCCGGTGACGAGGTCGTGCGGCGTCACGTCGAAGGCGGGGTTCCACACGCCGGCTCCGGCGGGCGCCACCCGCGACGAGCCCAGGTGGGTCACCTCGCGTCCGTTCCGCTCCTCGATCGGGATCCCCCCCCCGTCCGGCGTGTCGAGGTCGATGGTCGACGTCGGTGCGGCGACGTAGAACGGAACCTCGTGCCGGTCGGCGAGCACCGCCACCGGGTAGGTGCCGACCTTGTTGGCGACGTCGCCGTTGGCGGCCACGCGATCCGCGCCCACGATGACGACGTCCACGGTGCCGGCGCGCAGCAGGGAACCGGCCATGCCGTCGGCGATGACGGTGGTCTCGATGCCGTCGTTGAGCAGCTCCCACGCCGTGAGGCGCGCGCCCTGGAGAAACGGCCGCGTCTCGTCGGCGTAGACCGCGATGCGCTTGCCGTGCGCGACCGCGGCCCGCACGACGCCGAGGGCGGTGCCGTAGCCGCCGGTGGCGAGGGCGCCGGCATTGCAGTGGGTGAGCACCCGCCCCTGCTCCGGGAGCACGGCGGCGCCGTGGTCGCCGAGCGCGCGGCAGGTCGCCACGTCCTCGTCGTGGATGCGCTTCGCCTCCGCCACGAGCCGCTCGCCGATCTCGTCCCGCGACCACCCGGACCGCGCCGCTTCCGAGAAGACGCGCTTCATGCGGTCGATGGCCCAGAAGAGGTTGACCGCGGTCGGCCGCGTCTCGGCCAACCGGTCGCACAGCCGGTAGAACTCTCGGGCCAGCGTGCTCGTGCCCTGGGCGCGAGCCCGCGTCACGCCGAGCGCAAGGCCCATCGCGGCCGCGACACCGATGGCGGGGGCTCCCCGGATCACCATCCGCTCGATGGCGCGCGCGACGTCGAGGGCGGTGCGGCACTCGACGTACACCTCCCGGCCGGGGAGCTTGCGCTGGTCGATCATCACGACGTGATCGTCGCGCCACTCTACGGTCGGCAGCATCGGTCAATCATACAGGGCGGGATTCGCCGGCCCCGGGGCCGGGCACCGCAGGGAGGCGCCGGGCGTCAGATGAGCAGTGCGGCGATGGACGCATTGACGAGCGTCGCCGCGAATCCGGCCAGCAGGGCGCGCGAGCCCAGCCGGGCGAGGTCGCCGCGGCGCTCGGGTGCCATGCCTCCGATGCCGCCCAGCAGGATGCCGATCGATCCGAGATTGGCGAAGCCGGTGAGCGCGTAGGTGGACAGGACGTGCGCCCGGTCGCTGATGATCCCCTGGTACTCGCCGGTCAGCTTCAGGTAGGCGACGAACTCCGTGGCGACCAGCTTCGTGCCGAGGAGATCCGCCACGATCGGGACGTCCGCCGCCGGCACGCCCACGAGGGCCGCGACCGGGGCGAACACGACGGCGAAGATGCCGGCCAGCGACAACCCGGGGCGCAGCAGACCGAGACCGTGGTCGACCATCGCGACGAGAGCGAGGAAGGCGATGAGCACGGCCGCGACGTTCATCGCCAGCCGCATGCCGTCGGCCGCCCCCCCCGCCGCGGCGTCGATCACGTTGACGTGCGAGCGCTCGACGTCCACCCGGGCGCCGCCGGCGGTGGCCGGCGTCTCGGTCTCCGGGAGCAGGATCTTGGCGAGGTAGAGACCGCACGGTGCAGCCATCACCCCCGTCGTCAGCATCGCCACCGGGTCGGCGCCGAGGTTGACGTAGACGACGAACATGCTTCCCGCGATGGTGGCCAGCCCGCCGGTCATCAGCGCCAGCAGCTCCGATCGGGTCATGGCCGGGATGTAGGGACGCACGATGATCGGGGCCTCGGTCTGGCCCATGAACACGTTGGCGGCAGCGGCCAGCGTCTCGGCGCCGCTCGTGCCCATCAGCGGCATCATGACGCGCGCCATCAGGCGCACTCCAAGCTGCAGCAGGCCCAGGTGATAGAGGACGGTGAAGACGGCGGAGGCGAAGATGATGACGGGCAGGGTCGAGAACGCGAGGACGAGCCCGTTGGGAAACACTTCGCCCATCGCCGCCGGGTCCGCGAGCACGCCGAAGACGAACGTCGAGCCGGCGTTCGTGAAATCCAGGAAGCGCGTCGCCACCGCGGCGACCGCGGAGAAGAGCTCGTAGCCGGGCCGCACGCCGCCGAACGAGACGTTCAGGATCAGCAGGGCCAGCACGAGCTGCAGGCCGAATCCCCAGGCTACCGTACGCCAACGTATCGCCCGGACGTTCGACGAGCAGGCCACGATCACCAGCAGGAAGGCCGCAATCCCCATCGCGGCGCGCAGGCGGCCCGGCAGCGTCTCGCGGAAGGCGTACGCCGCGGCCGCCAGCGCCAGAGCGGTGAGGCCGGCCGCGCTCCGCACGCGCCATGCATCCATCACCGGGGGTCCCGCATTCCGGCGGAGCATACTCCACTCCCGCGGCGGGCGTCGTGCACGGACGCGCAGCGCGGCGTCGAGTATGATGACCGGCGCGCCGGGGGGTGCCGCCCCGCCCGGCGGGGCCGAACCGACCGTGTTCCCAACACGTCTTCTTCCGGCCGCGGTCCTCGTCGGGGTGGCCTGCGCCCTCGGCGCGGGCGTGGCGCCGGTCGGCGGGGCCGCGAGCGACCCGATCCCCTCGCCGGAGCAGTTCTTCGGGTTCCCGATGGGAGCCGAAGGGCGTCTCGCCCATTGGGATCGGATCGTCGACTACTTCACGCTCGTCGGTGCGCGCTCCGATCGCGTGGCGGTGCGCGAGCTGGGCCGGACGACGCTCGGGCACCCCTACCTCCTGGCCGCGATTTCCACCCCGCAGACGATCGCCGACCTGCCGCGCTACCAGTCCGACCAGCGCCGCCTCGCCGACCCGCGGCAGACGAGCCCGGCCGACGCGGAGGAGATCGCGCGGCACGGCAAGGCGGTGGTGCTCGTCGGTGCCAACGTGCACGCCACCGAGATCGGCACGAACCAGGGGATGAACGATCTCCTGTATCGCCTCGCGACCGAGGGTTCGCGGTGGGTGGATCGCGTCCTAGACAACACCATCGTGCTGTTGATTCCGTCGCAGAATCCGGACGGACAGCGGATGGTGGTCGACTGGTACCGGCGCAACCGGGGCACGGAGCACGAGGGCTCGCCGCTTCCGGAGCTATACCACCACTACGCCGGGCACGACAACAACCGCGACAGCTACATGCTGACGCAGATCGAGACGCGCCACCTGAACCGCGTGCTGTACCGCGAGTGGCTGCCCGAGGTATACCTCGACAAGCACCAGATGGGCGGCACGTTCGCCCGCATCTTCGTGCCGCCGTTCAAGAACCCGCCCAATCCCAACGTCGATCCGCTCGTCTGGAGCGAGGTCAACCTGCTGGGGCAGGCGATGGCGGCTCGCCTGCACGAAGCGGGCAAGCCCGGCGTGATCTGGGGAGAGCTGTACAGCGCCTGGTGGCAGGGCGCCAACAGCACCAATCCCTGGTGGCACAACATGGTCGGCCTGCTGACGGAGACGGCGAGCGCGCGACTCGCCACCCCCATCGAGCAGGCTCGCGTGGAACCCGGAGCTCCGGCGCGGTTCGGCGGGCGGTGGGCCCGCGGGCGCCGCCGGCCCGCGGGAACGGGCGCGTCGCTCCCTCCGCCGCGCGACACGCAGTACCGCATGACCTACCCGCGCCCCTGGCTCGGCGGCCGGTGGACGTTCGCCGACGTCGTCGAGTACGACCGGCTCGCCACCGAGGGCCTGCTCGAGAGCGTCGCCCGCAACCGGGAGATGCTGAAGCGCAACTTCTACCGGATGAACCGGCGGACGGTGGAGCGCTTCACGGCCGGCAACCCCTTCGCGTACCTCGTTCCGGCGCCCGAGACGCAGCACGACCCGGCCGCCGTCGTCCATTTGTTGCGCCTCCTGCAGGCGCAGGCGGCGGAAGTCCACGTGGCCGAGGCCCCGTTCGTGGCCGACGAGCGCCGAATGGCGGCCGGAACCTACGTGGTTCCGCTCGCGCAGCCCTTCGGCCGCTGGGTCAAGGACGTGCTCGAGCCCCAGGTCTACCCCGACATCCGGTGGCCCTCGCCCCGGGCTCCGCTCGATCGCCCCTACGACGTGACCGCGTGGTCGCTCGGGATGCTCATGGGCGTCGAGACGATTCGCGTGGACGAGCCGTTCGAGGCTCGGCTGACGCCGCTCACCGGCGCCGCCCCCGAACGCGCTGGTCGCGTCTCCGGCGACCTTGCCGCGGGGACCTGGCTGCTCTCGCCCGACTCGAATCGAAGCGCCGTCGCCGTCAACCGGCTCCTTGCGGCCGGGGCCTCCGTCGCCTGGGTGCGCGCCCCGCTCGACGTCGCCGGAGCGGGCGGCGCCGCGCCGCGGCGCGTTGCTTCCGGGACCCTGGCGGTGCAGAACGCGGCGGCGACGCGGGTGGCCGATCTGGCGCACGAGCTGGGCCTGGAGGTCGAGGGCCGGGAACTGCCGCCCGGCACGGCGCTCCTTCCTCTCCGGGCGGCGCGACTCGGCGTCTTCGAGCCGTGGGGCGGGAACCGCGACGCCGGCTGGACGCGCTGGGTCCTCGATCAGCACGAGTTCCCCTACCGGCAGCTGCGGAACGGCGACCTGCGCGCGGCGGACCTCGGCGCTCGCTTCGACGTCGTCATCCTGCCCCAAATGGGCGGCGCAACGCTCCTTCGCGGCCTCCGCGGCCGCAGGGTCCGGCCCGAGTATCGAGGCGGCATCGGTGTCGAGGGCATCCGCAACCTCCGCCGTTTCGTGCAGGCCGGCGGCACGCTGATCACGCTCGGGAACAGCGCGCGGCTGGCGATCGACCACCTGGAGGCGCCGCTGTCCGATCGGGTACGCGGAGCTAGGCCCGGGGTCTTTCTCGCTCCCGGCTCGATCGTGCGCATCGCGATCGATGCGGGCCACCCGATCGGCTACGGCATGCCGTCCGAGGCCGACGCGATGTTCGTCGACAACGGGGCCTACGTCCCATCGGCCGGGGCGGCAGCGACGACGGTCGCCGGTTACCCGGACGGGCCGCTGCTGCGCAGCGGCTGGCTCATCGGCGAGGAGCGGCTGCGCGGCGCGGGCGCGGTGTTCGAGGTGCGGGAGGGCCGGGGGCGCATCATCCTGCACACGTTCCGTGTGCAGCACCGCGGGCAGACCTGGGGGACCTTCAAGCTGTTGTTCAACTCCATCTTCTACGGAGCGGCGCTGGCGCCGCCTCCGCCGTCCGCCGGCGGCGAGCCCGGGGGCCGCCAGGGCTCGTGACCCCGGCGCATCTCGCCCTCGCCCTGGCCGCCGCGGGGCCCGGTGCCGCCCTGGCGTGGCTGGCGATCCTCTGCGCCCGCGCGGACGCCGGCACACCGGAGCGGCGCGTGATCGAGTTGCGCGTCGTGCAGTTGGCCTCGCTCCTGCTGGCCTTCAAGGCGGCGATGTATCCCGGCATCGCGCTTGCGGACCCGACCGCGCCCGGCGCGGGGCTGGACATCGCGCTGGCGATCGGCTTCTTCGTGGTGGCGGGACTGGCGACGACGGTGTGGGAGCCGCGTGCGGCTCTCGTGCGGCTCGCCCTGGCGTGGGCGGCGCACGGAGCGGTCGACATGGCCCACGCGGCGGAGCTGTTGCCCGTCCCCGTGGCCTCGCCCTGGTACCCGACCGCGTGCGCCATGTACGATGTGGTGGTCGCGGGACTATGCTATCTGCCGCTGTTGCGGCGCTGAGCGGCGCCGCGAGCGCCTCCCGCATGAGGGGAATCGGATGGAGCCGAACGCCGAACGCGCCTTCCTCGAGACCGCCCGCTCCCGGTTGGTCGTGCACCTCCCGGGACAGGTGCGAACCTGCCTCGACGTCCTGAACGATCAGCAGATCTGGTGGCGCGCCAACGAGTCGTCCAACGCGATCGGGAATCTCGTGCTGCACTGCATCGGCTCGACCCGCCACTACATCGGCCACATCGTCGGCGAGCGGGATTTCGAGCGCGATCGGGACGGCGAGTTCGCGGAACGGCGCGAGATCGCCCGAGCCGAGCTCCAGGCCCGGCTCGACCTGGCCATGCGGGAGGCCGACGAGGTGCTCGCCGCGTTCGACCCCGGGCGCCTGCTCGAGCGCGCCGGCCGCGCGCCGCAACCGTCGACGTTCCTGCAGGTGATCGGCATGCAGCTCGTGCACTACGCGACCCACGCAGGACAGATCGTCTTCGCCACGAAGCTGCTCAAGGCAGACGCGCTCGACGACGTCTGGAAGCAAACTCCGGGCGGCTGAGGGGCGGAGCCGCCTCCTGGCCCCAGCGCCGCCAACCCGTCGCAGGCTCCGGGTCGGCCCCAGCCCCCACCGTCCCAGG
>JAPOYG010000414.1 GCA_026706755.1 Acidobacteriota bacterium | reverse complement strand
GAGCCTTGGGCAGAGCGACGGGAGGCTCAGCATCGCGCGGCTGACGGGGGTGTAGGCGCCGAGGTTGACGGGCCCGGCTCACACCCGTCACCGCAGACTACGCGTCGACCCGTAGCGCCTCCACCGGGCGGATCCTGAGCCCCCTCAGGATTGGCGCGAGGCAGGCCAGCAGGCCGGTCGCCACGACGATCGCGGCCGTGACGGACAGCACGTACGGCCATGACCGCACCTTGACCCCGAGCTCGCCCTGGAAGGCGCCGGCCCCGCCGAGCGACGTGAAGGCGACGGCCCAGAACCCGGCGCCGAGCACGACCCCAAGCACAAGCTGGCGGAGTGGGCGACGCGCGACCGCCGCGACGATCCGGCTCGATCTCCCGCCGAGCGCGATGCGCACGCCGATCTCCCGGGTGCGCCGGGCGACCGTGAACGACAAGAGCGCATACAGGGCCGCGGTCGAAAGGACGATGGCGATGAGGGAGAGGCCCACGAGAACGCCGGATGCCGTCCGCTGCACCACGGCCGCCGTGTTCGGGAGCTGGTCGAGGGCCACGACGTCGCCGAGAATCGCGGTCGGGTCCGCGTCCACGAGCAGGTTGCGCAGCACGGGCGCGAAGGCGGTCGGGTTGGCACCGAGATCGATGACCAGCGTGAGGGGATGCACGCCGCCCGGGACGGCGGGCAGGTAGGCCATCGGCGTGCCGTCGAAGATGGCCTGCCCCAGGCTCGCCTCCAGGTCGGGCACCACGCCGACGATCTCCATCCACGGGCCGGCGGGCGCCTCTCCCGGATCCGAGATGCGCATCGTCTGCCCCACCGCACTGTGGTCGTCCATGCCCCGGCGGTCGAGGAACTTCGTGTTCACCAGGACCCGCGTCGGCATCTGACCGACCTCGACCGGGACGTCTCCCCGCTCGAACGTCCGCCCGTGGAGGGCCTCGACGCCGAGCGTGCCGAAGAAGCCCGGCTCGACCCGGGACGTGACCACCGGGAGCCCCGGGGAGTCCGGGGGCATTCCGTCTCCCTCGACACGTCCCCGTCTCTCGAATCGTCCATCGCCCGGGGTGGCGTCCGAGAACGCCCAGCTCCTGACCCCGGGCTGGCCGGCCAACTGGCGTGCGATCGTCTCCTGCATCGCTGCGATGCGCGCGATCCGGGTCTCGTCGGCGCCGACGCGGCTCTCTCCCGGCCGCTCCGAGGACGGGACGTCGATCGAGGCGACGAGCACGCGGCTCGTCTGCATTGCGACGCTCGTCTCCTGGTCGATCGCGCTGAACATGCGATGCGTCATCCCCGCCGCGAACAGGGCGCCGACGCCCAACCCCACCTCGGCGATGATCAGGGCGCCCGTGACGCGGCCGAAGCGGAAGCCTCCCAGGCCGCCCGCCGCCGCCTGCAGGGTGCGCTGGGGCGACGACCCGGTGGCCCGCAGCGCGGGCAGGATGCCGGCGAACACCGCGCTCGCGACGCCGAGCGCGAGCGCCTTCGACACGACCTCGGGCGTCACCCCCAGATCCACCCAGAAAGGAAGGTCGAGGCCGGACGTCACACGCTCGACGATCAGGTGCATGCCCAGCAGGCCGACGCCGGTCGCGAGAAGGGCCAGGACGAGCGTCTCGACGAAGAGCTGAGCGACGATGCGGGACCGGCCGGCGCCGAGCGCCGTCCGCAGCGCGAGCTCGCTCGAACGGTTCGCGGTGCGCGCGAGCAGCAGGATGGCGACGTTGCCGCACGCGATCAGCAGCAGGACGAGAGGCACGCCCTGGGCGATGAAGAGAAACGCCGCCAGCAGGCCCGTCGGCGTCCCGATGCTCAGGGCCGAGAACGCCACCGCGTCGGCCCGAACGAGCCCCCGATCGTCCGGCGCGTCGTGACGGATGCCGACGGCCGCCAACTCCGCGCGCGCCGCGCCTCTCGACGTCCCTTCCTCGAGGCGGCCGTACATCCACACGGCGGGACCCAGGCCGTCGGCGTAGTCGATGGCCCGCCGCCGCAAGGGCAGCCAGAGCTGCTCCCGACTCGGCATCGCGAACCCTTGGGGCATCACGCCCACGACCGTCGTGGGAACACCGCCGATGCGGAGCGTGGAGCCGATGACGTCCCGACGGGAGCCGAGCCGGGAGCGCCAGTAGTCGTGTCCGACCACCACGACCCCGGGCGCGCCGACGACCTCGTCCGCCACCGTGAGCACGCGGCCCAGCGCGGGCGGCACTCGCGTCAACGCGAACGAGGACGCGCTCATCTCCGCCCCCCGCGCGCCCTCCGCCCGGCCGTCGTCCGAGATCACGTTCACGTCCCGGAGCAGCGCGGCCCCGACGAATGCGAACGAGGTGAGGCGCGCTCGCAGCGACTCGTAGTCGCCGAGACGCAGCAGCTCCTGCGCGCCCGACTCCTGGTTGCG
>JAPOYG010000048.1 GCA_026706755.1 Acidobacteriota bacterium | reverse complement strand
AGCAGCGCGAAGATCATCAGCAGCGCCAGCACGAAGCCCCGCTGCAGCCCGCCGACGGCGTCCCGCTGCTCGGCCATGATCCCCGAACGTGTAGAACACGCCGGGATGGCGGGCCAGCACCTCGGGGAGGATGCGGGCGTTGAGGTCGCCGATGACGTCCCCGGCCGACGTGACGGTGGCATCGACGGAGGCGGTGACGTTGACGGCGCGGTTGCGGTCGATGCGGCGGATGGACGCGAAGCCGCGCCTCGGCTCGACGACGGCGACCTGGCCGAAGGGCACCTCGCCGCCGTCGGGGGTGCGGATGCGCATGTTCTCGAGGTCGCCGAGCGAGCGGCGCTCGTCGCGCGGATAGCGGACCATGACGCGGATGTCGTCGCGGCCGCGCTGGATGCGCTGGGCCTCCTCGCCGTAGAACGCCTGCCGCACCTGGCGCCCGAGATCCTGGAGCGTCAGGCCGAGGGTCTCGGCCGCGGGCTTGATGCCGAGCTTCATCTCCTCCTTGCCGGCGCGGAACGAGTCGGTCACCTCGTAGACGCCGGCGTACTCGCGGAGCCGCCGCTTCACCTCGTCGGCGGCCGCCCGCAGGCGGCCCAGGTCGGCGCCGGCGAGTTGCACGTCGACGTCGCTCCCGGCGCCGCTCCACCGGGACAGGGTGAAGTCCACCGCCACGGCCTCCGGGATGGGCCCGGTGGCGTCGCGCCACAGGAGTCCCAGCTCCTCGCTGCGGTAGCGGCGCTGCTCCGGCGCCGCGAGCTCGATCGCCACCTCGCCCACGTGCGACGACGCCATGCCGACGACCGGCGTGATGGGCCCGCCGCCCCGCGCGGCCATGGGCTGGTCGCCGACCACCGCCAGCACGTGCACGAAGTGGTCCTGGCCGGTCTCCTCCCGCAGGCGCTGGCGCAGGCGCGCCGCCCCCGCCTCGAGCCTCGCGACCGCCTCCCCGGTGGTCTCGACCGGCGATCCCTGCGGCATCGTCATCGAGGCCGATATGACGTCGGCCTCGAGCGCGGGAACGAAGCGGAAGCCGGGCCGTCCCGACAGCACCAGGCCGACGGTCACGATCATGACGCCGACGCCGACCGAGGCGGTCAGGTAGCGCCAGCGGAGGGCGGCGTCGAGCACGGGGCAGTAGACGCGCTGCGCGAAGCGCTTCAGGCCGTTCGCGAACCGGGACTGGAGGCGGCGCCACGGCCCCCGGCGGACGCGCCTCGGGATGTGCGAGAGGTGCGCCGGGAGGATGTTCAGCGACTCCAGCAGCGAGAACGGCAGGCACGGGATCACCACGATCGGAATGACCCGGAGCACCTTGTGACCGGCGATCCCATCTGGCCGATCGAGGAGCGGCCGGTCCACAGGAAACGAACATGCCCGGCGAGGTCCTTTCGCCGACGCAGCCGTTCCGCTCCGTCCGGACCGCGCACCCCCTCGATGCCCCGCTCGGCGCAGCGGAGGCGCATCAGGCGCGGAGTGGTGATGCCGCCTTGCGGGCCGAACGGGCGGCGCGGGCGTCGGCCAGGGCGAATTCGTCGCAATCGGCCGCCGACACCGGCAGGAACGTCGCGTGAGGAATGGGCTTGCCTTCGGCCGCCGCGGCGAGGTTGTCTAGGGCCTTCTCGGGCTCACCGACGGCGCCAGCCAGTTGATATGCCTCCGCACAGACCTGTTCGAGGACGGAGATCCGCTGCTCCAGGTCCCGCACACGCCGGCCACTCTCTCTCTCGGCGTTCATGGCGCTATCCTCCGACTTCCGTGAGCCCGCTTGACGCCAGATGCTAGCGAGCAGCGCACCGCTGATTTCGTCGCCGGGCCGTCCCTTCACCGTCACCTTGCCCGACCTGGTCGGGTGCTTGACCTCGTGATGATCTCACGACTCTTGACGTAGTACCAGCCGTTCGCCCTGATGCGTTTCGTAACGTCTCTGACCTTCACGAAACCATGCGCAGACGCTTATCGATGCTGATCGTATCCCGGAACCCTGACGTCGCCCCGTCCGCGACGCAATCGTGACGCACTACGGCGCCCTGCAACGGAAGGCAGGCACATGATCCTGATTGGACCAACTGGCCGGCGACTCTCGGTACCGAAGCACCGGGAGCTGGGCCGGGGCCTCCTGAGAGCGCTGATCCGGGACGCGGGCTTGACACGGGACGAGTTTCTCGAGCTCCTGGGTGGGAGGTAGCCTCTCGTAGAGAGTCGTCTCGGTCATCCGGCCAGGCATTGACGCGCCGCTGATAGCATCGGAAGCGAGACCGCGATGAAGATCGACTTGAGGGCGTGGAACGCGTGGGTCGACCGCGAGGAAGCCCGGCGGCGCCTCGAGGACGACCCGCCGCCGAACACGGGACTGCTCCCCGCAGAAGAACTCAGCGACGAGTACGCACCCGACGACGGGACGG
>JAPOYG010000575.1 GCA_026706755.1 Acidobacteriota bacterium | reverse complement strand
CCTCAGCCGTCTACCATAGCCGGGCGCGACCCCGGCGTAAACCTGCCTGCGTCCTGCGTCCGGAGTCCGGCAATCAGTCGATCCCGAAGGCGAGCAGCACGTTGCCCGCGACGCTGTCCAGTACCGCGTAGCCCGAACCGATGAACAGCATGCCGCCGACGACGGCCGGCCCGTGCCCGCCGATCGACCCGCCCCGGGCGGCAACCCCGTTCGCGGTGTCGAAGGCGCGCAGGGTGTCGTACTCCCACAGCACCTCTCCGTCGCGGGTGGAGTAGGCGCGTAACATCCCGTCCCGTCCGCCGGCGAACACCACGCCCGGAATGACGGTCGCGGCCCCGAAGACGCCCGAGGAACAGGTGGACGCTTCCGGGTCCGGGCAGTCGGTCGGCCGGGGGTGCGTGGCGTACCAGACGCGCTCGCCGGTGCCGGGCCGCAGCGCGGCCAGGCCGCCGGTCCCGTCCGGGAGGGCCACGGGTCGGTAGTAGAGGGTCCCGTCGCTCGCCGGGCCCATGCCGGCGCCCTGGGGACTCCCGGCGGCATCCTGCGCCTGGGCGACCCACAGGACGGCGCCCCCGTCGTCGGGATCCAGGGCGGTGATGCGGCTGCTCTCCTGACCCGCGACGAGGACGTCCCTCCCGTCGGGGAGGGTGACCAGGATGGGCGATCCCGACACGTCGTCGTTCGGGCCGCTCTCGTACCCGGGGCACTCCAGGCTGGCCTCCTCGTCCGACATGCCGATGACGCCGCAGTTCTGGTCGCCGGCGAGGAGCTGCGTGGACCAGAGCCGCGCGCCGGTGTCGAGGTCGAAGGCGATCACGGCGTCGCTGGAGTCGCCGTCGGGCACGTTGATGTAGCCGTTGGCGGTGCCGACGTAGACGGCCCGGCGCTCGAGGTCGAGGACGGGGGCGGACCACACGCCGGCGCCGGCGGGGCCGTACTGCTGCACGCCCAGCCAGTTCTCGCGGACCGGGCGGGGGCGCTCGGGAATCGTGTAGGTCTTCCAGATCTCGGCGCCGGTCGCGGTGTCGAGGGCCACCACGGCGCCCTGCGACGTGCAGCATTCGTACTGGCCGTTCGAGAGCGAGGCGCCTTCCTCCCACGATCCCACCGGCACGTAGAGGCGGCGCCCGCCGGGCTCGAGGACGGGCGAACCCGTGATCTTGGCCATCGGGTGGTCGTCCGCCCGCACCCGCCACAACGGCTGCCCGCTCTCGGCGTCCACCGCCTGGACGTGCGCGGTCCAGTCTCCGAAGTAGACGGCGTCGCGTTCCGTGCCGGGCACCGTCCCGACGCTCACGGCCGAGACGACCGGCGTCCCGGCGTCGAAGGACCAGTGGACGCAGCCGGACCGGGCGTCGAGGGCGTAGACGAAGCCGTTGTCGCTGCCCAGGAAGACGCGCCCTCCCACCACGACGGGCTGGGCCCGCATCCCGCCGCTGTCCGGCAGGCCGAAGGACCACCGCAGGGTGAGGCCGGGGACGTCGTCGGCGGTCAGCCCCGCGTCCTCGGCGGACTGGAAGCGGGCGCCGGTGGCGCCGTTGGAGCCGTTCCAGTGCGCGCGGGCGAGGCGTGCATCCGGTATCGCGCCGGCCGAACAGGCGTTCGGCATCGCCTCGGCGCTGCGGTCCGCCGCGCTGCCGAACGGCGTGCCGGTCAGGTAGGTGGCCAGCCCTTGCTTCTCCTCGTCGCTGAGATCGGCGGCGTTCACCGCCATCGACCCCGTGCTCAGCGCCTCGTACACGCGCTCGGGACTGAACGAGCGCAGCGCGTCGAGGCTCGCCGCCTGCGGGACGGGGCTGTTGACGCCGTGACAGGTCGCGCACTGCTCGTGGAACAGGAAGACGTAGCGCGAGTTGGTCATGGCCGGCTGCGCCCCGGCCGCGGCGGCGGTCAGGACCAGGGCGGCCGGGGCCAGCATCGTACGGGGCGGTGGGAGCACTGTCACCTCCTGGCGGCGCCGCAGCCGCGCGGCACTCCAACTGCGGAGCATAATGGAAGGCGCTCATGCCCCCTGCGCCAGCGAAGGAAGAGCCTTCGGGCTCGAACGAGGTGCGCAGGACAAGCCCATGCTACGAGCCCTCAACGTCGTCGGCGCTCTTGCGGCGCTGATCGCGGCAAGCACGGCGCAGGTGCACGCGCAGGCGGGTCGCTACCCGTCGGCGCGGCACGGCGGGAACTACATGCACAACTTCTACTTCCCGCCCGCGCCGAGCTCCACCCCCTGGGCGCCGAGCTGGGCGCCGGACGGAGAGTCGGTCGCGGTGGCGATGAGCGGGTCCATCTGGCGCGTGGAGCTCGACACCGGGGTGGCCACGGAGTTGACCTACGCCCCCGACGCCTACCACACGTCTCCGGACTGGTCGCCCGACGGCCGGTGGATCGTCTATGCCGCGGACTACGACGG
>JAPOYG010000289.1 GCA_026706755.1 Acidobacteriota bacterium | reverse complement strand
ATCCGGGAGGGCGGTCGGACCGTCGGCTCGGGAACCATCACGGATATCGTGGAGTAGAAGCCTGGGACCGGGACGCCCCTCGGGCGGAGCCCGGATCAGCACAGGCGGGATGCACCGCACGATGGCGACGTTCAGCGAAAAGATCCGGATCCGGTTGAAGGCCTACGACCATCGCGTCCTGGACCAGTCCGCGACGGAGATCGTAGATACGGCCCGGCGAAGCGGAGCGCGGCTTGCGGGCCCGATTCCGCTACCGACGGACAAGAACAAGTGGACGGTGCTGCGTTCGCCGCACGTCGACAAGAAGTCGCGCGAGCAGTTCGAGATTCGCACGCACAAGCGACTCATCGATATCTTCGAGCCGACGTCCCAGACCGTCGACGCGCTCATGAAGCTCGACCTGCCGGCGGGCGTGGACGTCGAGATCAAGGCGTTCGGGAAGGAGCACGGGTAGCGTGAGGGGGCAGGCTTGCGGTCGGGGGCCAGTCGGATGGTGACGGGAATCATCGGCCGCAAGGTCGGGATGACGCAGGTGTTCGCCGCGGACGGGGCCGCGCAGCCCGCGACCGTGCTCACGGCAGGTCCCTGCGTGGTGGTTCAGCGGAAGGATGTGGACCGCGACGGCTACCGGGCCGTGCAGATCGGGCTGGTCGAGGACCGCACGCCGCGCGTCTCGAAGCCGGTCGCGGGCCTCTACGCCCGCGCGGGCGTTCCGCCCACGCGCATCCGGAAGGAAGTGGCGCTCGGCGCGGGAGACGGGCCGGCGCCCGAGGCGGGGGAACCGGTGCTCGTTTCCCTGTTCTCGGAGGGCGATCAGGTCGACGTGTGCGGGTTCAGCCGCGGCCGGGGATTTCAGGGCGTCGTGAAGCGCCACGGCTTCGGCGGCGGTCGCGCCACGCACGGCTCCATGTTTCACCGCGCTCCGGGCTCCATCGGTCAGTCCTCCTATCCTTCGCGCGTTCTCAAGGGCATGCGTGCGCCGGGTCGGATGGGCGCCGAACGGGTGACCGTGCGCAACCTGCGCGTGATCTCGGTCGACGTCGAGAACCACCGCCTCGTGGTCAACGGCGCGGTGCCGGGCGCACCGGGCGGCTACGTCGTCATCCGCAGGGCGGTTGCGCCGCGACGACAGCCGGCGGCACCGGCGGCGGAAGCGCCGAAGGGCAGACGGAGGGGTAGGTAGGACCCGATCTGCCGGATGGACGCAATGACGATTGACGTTGTCAACGGTCTGAACGAGAAGGTCGGCGCCCTCGACCTCAGCGACGAGGTCTTCGGCGGTCAGGTGCACGGTGCGCTCATCTGGGAGTCGGTCGTGCGCGAAGAAGCCGGCCGCCGGCGCGGGACACACGCCACCCGGACGCGGGGTCGCGTCAGCGGGACCGGGCGGAAGCCGTGGCGGCAGAAGGGAACGGGCCGCGCGCGTGTCGGCGAGGCCCGCAACCCGCTCTGGCGCGGCGGGGGCACGGTCTTCGGTCCGGAGCCTCGCAGCTACGCATACCGCCTGCCCAAGAAGGTGGTTCGCGGCGCGTTGCGCGCCGCCCTGAGGCAGCGCCTCGGCGACGGCGGCGTCATCGTCATCGACGAGTTCGCGATCGAGTCGGAAGCGCCGCGCACACGGGAGGCAGCCGCTCTGCTTCAGCGCCTGGGCGCCGATGCGGGTGCCGTCCTCGTCGACGTTCACCCGGATGATCGGCTGGAGCAGTCGGCCCGCAACCTGCCCGGCGTGCGCGTGGTGGCGTCGAACCGGTTGACCGCGCGCGACGTGATGGTCGCCGGCCACGTGATCGCCAGTCGGGCCGCGGTGGAGCACCTGGCGCGGGTGTTGGAGCGATGAAGCAGACGGACGTCATTCGGGCGGCGCTCATCACGGAGAAGACGACCGTCCTGCGGGAGGCGGGCCAGATTCTCGTCTTCCAGGTCGCGCTCCACGCAACCAAGGTCGAGATCAAGCGCGCCGTGGAGCAGCTCCTGAATACGAAGGTGGAGTCCGTGCGGACGGCGATCATGCACGGCAAGATCAAGCGCCAGGGGCGCTTCGCCGGGCAGCGGCCGGACTGGAAGAAGGCCTACGTCCGCCTGCGCGCGGGGGAGCAGGTGCCGGAGTTCCTGGAAGGCGCTTAGGGGCGAGGGGTCACGATGGCGATTCGCAAGTACAAGCCGACGTCGGCCGCCCGGCGATTCCAGAGCGTGCAGACGTTCGAGGAGATAACGACCGACCGGCCCTATCGTCCCCTGACGCGGCCGCTCAAGAAGTCGGGCGGGCGCAACAACCACGGGGAGATCACGATCTGGTGGCGAGGCGGTGGGCACAAGCGCGCCTATCGCATCATCGACTTCAAGCGGGACAAGCGGAACATCCCGGCCAGGGTGGCGACGATCGAGTACGACCCCAACCGCAGCGCCCGGATTGCGCTGGTCAGCTACGCGGACGGCGAGAAGCGCTACATCCTGCATCCGGTCGGGGTGAAGGTCGGCGATGTCGTGATCTCCGGTGACAGAGTGGACATCCTGCCGGGCAACACGCTCCCGCTGGCGAACATTCCGCTCGGGACGCAGGTGCACAACGTGGAGCTCCGACCCGGGAAGGGCGGGCAACTGGCTCGCAGCGCCGGTGCATCCGTGCAGGTAGTGGCCAAGGAAGGCAAGTACGTCACCGTGCGGCTGCCGTCCGGCGAGACGCGCCTGATCATGCCCCGCTGCCTCGCGACGATCGGTCAGGTCGGCAACGTCGATCACGAGAACGTACGGATCGGCAAGGCGGGCCGCCAGCGCTGGCGCGGCCGCCGCCCGCACGTGTGCGGCAACGCGATGAACCCCGTCGATCACCCCCTGGGGGGCGGGGAAGGGCACGCGGCGGGGGGCCGGCACCCGGTCTCGCCCTGGGGCGTGCCGACGAAGGGGTACAAGACCCGCAAGAAGAAGCCATCGGATCGCTTCATCATCTCGCGAAAGAAGAAGCGGTAGCGACAGGGGAGGACGCCGGTGGCGCGGCCACCGGCGCGGAACGTTTCGCACAGGGATGAGGCCTTCATGAGCCGTTCGTTGAAGAAGGGGCCGTTCGTCGATTTGCCGTTGCTCGAGAAGATCGAGACGATGAACCGGAGCGGCGATCGGAAGGTCATCAAGACGTGGTCGCGCCGGTCCACGGTCGTGCCCGAGATGGTCGGGCACACCGTCGCGGTGCACAACGGCAAGAAGTTCGTCCCCGTGTACGTGACCGAGAACATGGTCGGCCACAAGTTCGGCGAGTTCGCGCCCACGCGCCTGTTCCGGGGGCACCGCACCAAGAGCGAGAAGGCCGCCTCGGTGGGCAAGGGAGGCGGCCGATGATCGAGGGGCGGGCCACGTCGCGCTACGTCAGGACATCGGCGCAGAAGGCGAAGCTGGTGCTGGACCTGATTCGCGGCAAGAACGTCGACGCGGCGCTCGCGACCTTGCGGTTCTCGCCCCGGGGCGTGGCGAAGGACGTGGAGAAGACGGTGCTCTCCGCGGTTGCGAACGCGCAGCAGCAGGAGGGAGCGGACGGCGAAGTCGAAAACCTGTCCGTCTGGGCGTGTCACGCGGATCAGGGACCCACGTTGAAGCGCATTCGACCCGCGCCCCAGGGCCGGGCGTTTCGCGTGCTGAAGCGCACGACGCATCTGACCGTGGTCGTGCGGGAGCGCCCCGAGGTTGCCGCGGTGACTCGCGTGGGCGACACGGACATCGGCGAGTCGGAGGCGGACTAGCAGCTCATGGGACAGAAGGTACATCCGTACGGATTCCGCCTCGGCTTCAACAAGACGTGGCGGTCGCGCTGGTACGCCGACCGCGACTACGCGAAGCTGCTGCACGAGGACCTGGCTCTCAAGCGCGACCTCAAGTCCCGCTTCTCGCATGCCGGGGTCTCGAAGATCGAGATCGAGCGCGCAGCCAACAAGTTGAAGCTCGACATCTACACGTCCCGTCCCGGCATCATCATCGGGCGGAAGGGGACGGAGGTCGACAAGCTGAAGACGGAAGTCCAGAAGCGCACCAACCGCGAGGTGTTCATCAATATCCAGGAGATCCAGAAGCCGGAGCTCGACGCTCAGTTGATCGGCGAATCCGTCGCCCTCCAGCTCGAGAAGCGGGTCGCCTTTCGACGGGCGATGCGCAAGGCGGTCGAGTCGGCGCTTCGCTTCGGCGCGCGCGGCATCAAGGTGCGGGTGGGAGGACGTCTCAACGGGGCCGAGATCGCGCGCTCCGAGTGGTACCTCCACGGGCAGCTTCCGTTGCAGACGCTCAGGGCGGACATCGACTACGGGTTCGCGCAGGCCCGAACCACCTACGGCGTGATCGGAGTGAAGGTCTGGCTCTACAAGGGCGAGCGGCTCGAGCCGCAGGTGGGTCGCGAGGAGGAGTACCGGGCGCCCCGCCGCGGGGCGCGGCTGTAAGGGACCGAGGTGACGCATCATGTTGATGCCGAAGAAGGTCAAGTACCGCAAGCAGCACCGCGGCCGCATGGCGGGGAAGGCCTGGCGCGGGTCGTCCGTATCGTTCGGCGACTACGGCCTTAAGGCCCTCGAGCCGTGCTGGATGACGGATCGGCAGATCGAGGCCGCCCGCGTGGCCATGACCCGCTTCATCAAGCGCGGCGGCAAGATCTGGGTCCGCGTGTTTCCGGACAAGCCGATCACCAAGAAGCCGCAGGAGACCCGGATGGGCAAGGGGAAGGGGGCGCCCGAGCAGTGGGTGGCCGTCATTCGTCCCGGCCGCATTCTCTTCGAGATGGAGGGCGTCAGCGCGGCCGACGCGGAGCGGGCGATGACCCTCGCGGCGGCCAAGCTGCCCATCGGCACGCGGTTCACGACCCGGTTCGGTGAGGCGGGTGGCCGGTGATGAAGATCGCCGAGTTGCGGGAGTTGGGAGCGGACGACCTCGCAAGGCGGGAGCGCGAGATCGACGAAGAGGTTTTTCGGTTGCGACTCCAGCGGTCGACCGGCCAGGCCGAGGCGCCGCACAAGATGCGCGATCTGCGCAGGGAACGCGCCCGAGTCAAGACCTTGCTGCGCGAGCGGGAGCTGGCCGCGACCGAAGGCGGCGCGGGGGATAGCGATGGGTAAGCGGCGCGAGGTCGTGGGCGTCGTCGTTCGCGACAAGATGGAGCGGGGTGTCGTGGTGGCCGTGGAGCGGCGCGTGAGCCACGACGTATACGGGAAGATCCAGCGGCGGACCTCGAAGTTCATGGCCCACGACGAGGCCGACACGGCGAAGGTCGGCGACCGGATCGCCATGGTCGAGTCGAGGCCGCTCAGCCGGCGGAAGCGCTACGTGGTTACGCGCGTCATCGAGCGCGCCGGGAACGTCTAGGGGCTGCGCCGCGGGAACGGCGCGGATCCTGGACACGGTGATTCGGGCGGCGGCCCCGCGAGGCGGGGGCCCCGCTGGACGACGATGTCCGGGTCAGGTCAGCGATGATTCAGATGCAGTCCGTCCTGGACGTGGCGGACAACTCCGGCGCTCGCAAGATAGCGGTCATCAATCCGGTCGGCGGAGCGACGGGACGCTACGCCCGGCTGGGCGATGTCGTCACGGCCTCCGTGAAGGAGGCCGCGCCGGCCGCGGGCGTGAAGAAGGGGCAGGTCGTCAAGGCGGTCATCGTCCGCACGCGGAAGGAGCAGCGGCGGCGCGACGGCAGCTACATACGGTTCGATCGGAACGCGGCGGTCCTCGTCAACGATCAGAACGAGCCGATCGGCACGCGCGTCTTCGGCCCGGTCGCGCGGGAGCTGCGCGAGCGCAGGTTCATGAAGATCATCTCTCTTGCGCCGGAGGTCCTGTAGGGACGGACGCCGGCCGCCGAGCTGACCGAGGACCCTCCAAGAACGATGTCTCGACTTCAGACGCCCGTTCGCAAGAACGACAACGTGATCGTGATGGCCGGGAAGGATCGCGGCAAGCGGGGCCGCGTGCTGAAGGTGCTGCCCGCGCGGAATCGCGTCGTGGTCGAGGGTGTCAACTTCATCAAGCGGCACACGCGGCCCAATCCGCGGGCCAACGTCAAGGGCGGTATCGTCGAGCGCGAGGCGTCGCTGCACGCCTCCAACGTGCAGATCGTCTGTCCCGAGTGCGGGGCCGCCACGCGGATCGGGCGCCAGGTGCTCGGCGACGGGCGGACCGTACGAGTGTGCCGCAAGTGCGGCGGGGCGGTGGACAAATGAGCCGGTTGCGGGAGCGGTACCAGAACGAGGTCGTGCCGGCGCTCCGCAAGGAGTTCGGGTACGCCAACCCCATGGCCGTGCCGAAGCTCGAACGGGTCGTGGTGAACATGGGATTGGGCGAGGCCACCCAGAACGCGAAGCTCATCGACGTTGGCGCGGACGAGCTCGCGCGCATCACCGGCCAGCGTCCCGTCACCCGTCGCGCGCGCAAGTCGGTCGCGCAGTTCAAGGTGCGCCAGGGCATGCCGATCGGCGTCATGGTAACGCTCAGGGGCACGCGCATGTTCGAGTTTCTGGACCGGCTCGTCTCCATCGCGCTGCCACGGGTTCGCGACTTCCGCGGCGTGCCGCAGCGCGGGTTCGACGGGCGCGGCAACTACACGCTCGGTTTGAGGGACCAGCTCATCTTCCTCGAGATCGACTACATGAAAGTCGACAAGGCGCGCGGAATGAACATTTCCGTGGTCACGACGGCCAACACGGACGAGGAAGGCCGCAAGCTGCTGCAGTTGATGGGAATGCCGTTCCGGCAGAACTGACACGGACGAACCATGGCCACGACCGCGAAGACCGTCAAGGATCGGCGACCGGTGAAGTTCAAGGTGCGCGCGCGCAACCGCTGTCGGCTGTGCGGCCGCCCGCGCGCGTACATGCGCAAGTTCGCGCTCTGTCGCCTCTGCTTCCGGCGTCTGGCGCTCGAGGGGGAGATCGCCGGCGTGGTCAAGAGCAGCTGGTAGCTCGGGCGGCGCGCCATGAGCCGCGCTCGGGTGGGGCGGGCGCGGAAGGGTTTGGGATCGGAGTGCTATGGCTGACCAGATTGCCGACATGCTGACGAGGATTCGCAACGCGACCCTGCAACGGCGGTCACGGGTGGACGTCCCGGCATCACGCATCAAGGCCGACATTGCGAGAATCCTCCAGAGCGAAGGCTACATCCTGGGGTTCAAGCAGCTCGACCTGCAGAATCCCCAGGGGACCTTCCCGAGGCGGACGCTGCGGATCTATCTGAAGTACGGGCCCCAGGGGGAGCGCGTCCTGACCGGGCTCGAGCGGGTCAGTCGGCCCGGGCGTCGCGTGTACTACGGGCGGGACAAGGCTCCGCCGGTGCTTGCCGGCCTCGGCACGAGCATTCTGACGACGTCGCGCGGCGTGATGACCGGTCGCGAGGCGGCGCGGGCCGGAGTGGGCGGCGAGGTGCTGTGCAACGTGTGGTAGCGGCGAGCCGCGATCGGGGACCGACATGTCGCGAGTAGGCAGGAAGCTGATTCCGATCCCCGAGGGCGTCAAGGTGCAGGTGAGCGCCGACGCCGTCGAGGTCGAAGGTCCGAAGGGGAAGCTGCGGCAGGTCCTGCCGCCGGGAGTCCGCTTCGAGCAGCGGGACGGCGTGCTCCAGGCCCATCCGATCCGCGAGAACGACACCTCGCTCCGGAAGTTCCACGGGCTGGCGCGGAGCCTCGTCGCCAATGCCGTGCACGGCGTGGCGCAGGGCTTCTCGAAGGAGCTCGACATCGTGGGTATCGGCTACCGCGCCGAGAGAACGGGAGAGCAGGTGGTGTTCTCGCTGGGGTACTCGCATCCCATCACCCTCGACATCCCGGCCGGCATCGACATCGCGGTGGACAAGCAGACCCACATCACGGTCAGCGGCATCGATCGCCAGCGCGTGGGCCAGGTGGCGGCGAACATTCGGGCGTTGCGCAAGCCGGATCCGTACAAGCAGAAGGGGATTCGGTACACCGGCGAGGTGCTCAAGAAGAAGGTGGGCAAGACGGGTGCGTAGGAGTCTCGGCGGCAGCGGCAGGCGAGGACGATGAAGGTCAAGACGAAGAAGGATCGGCGCGAGCGCATTCGTCTCCGCCAGCGCCGTCGGTTACGGGGGACGCAGGAGCGGCCGCGGCTTGCCGTCGCGCGGTCGCTGGCCCACATCTCGGCCCAGGCCATCGACGACGACGCCGGCCGCACGATCGCCTCCGCTTCGAGCATGGAATCGAGCGTCAGGGCGGCGTTCGCCAACGGGGCCGGGGGCGGGAACGTGGCCGGGGCGCAGGTCGTCGGCAGGCTGGTCGCCGAACGCCTTCTGCAGCAGGGAATCAAGCGTGTCGTCTTCGATCGGGGAGGCGTCCTGTACCACGGACGCGTTCGGTCGGTGGCCGACGCCGCGCGCGAGGCCGGATTGGAGCTCTAGAGTTCGATGAGCGAATCACGAACGAAGATCGACCCGACCATGCTCGACCTGAAGGACACCGTCGTGTCGATCAATCGGGTCACCAAGGTCGTCAAGGGCGGCAAGAACCTCAGCTTCAGCGCGCTCGTCGTGGTCGGCGACGGAGCGGGTCACTGCGGCTTCGCGATCGGCAAGGCGAAGGAGGTCCCGTCGGCCATCAAGAAGGGGATCGAGGCGGCCAAGAAGGCGCTGATACGCGTCCCCCTGCAGGGCACCTCGATACCGCACACGGTCGTGGGTCGGTTCGGTGCCGGCAGCGTCCTGTTGAAGCCGGCTCCGCAAGGGACCGGCATCATCGCCGGCGGAGCCGTGCGGGCGGTCGTCGAGTCCGCCGGCATCCACGACATCCTGACCAAGTCGCTCGGCTCGGACAATCCCAACAACGTGGTGCGGGCGACCTTCACCGGCCTGGCCGAGCTCCGGGACCCGGTGGAGGTGGCGCGCCTGCGGGGGGTGGAGCTCGAGGCCCTCGGAGGGTAGCGGCCATGCGACGACCGGCACCGCGCAACGACGAAGCCCCCCGAGTGCGTGTCACGCTCCGGCGAAGCTGGATCGGATACGAGAAGACGCAGCGGGAGATCGTGCGGGGCCTCGGGCTGCGCCGCATCGGGCAGTCCGTCGACGTCGTCGACAACGAAGCCACGCGCGGGATGATCCGCGCCGTGCGACACCTGGTATCCGCGGAGCCGCAGTGATCGGCGGGCGGGAATCGACAGCGGCAACGCGGACGAGGCCGGCATGAGTCTCAACAACCTGAAGCCTCCCAAGGGGGCGAGGCGGAACCGGAAGCGCGTCGGACGCGGCGAGGGATCGGGCACGGGGGTCACCTCCGGCCGGGGTCACAAGGGGCAGCAGTCCCGGTCCGGCTACGCGCGCAAGCGCGGCTTCGAGGGCGGCCAGATGCCGGTGCATCGCCGCCTGCCGAAGCGCGGCTTCCGCAACCCGTTTCGCGTCGCCTACGAGGTGGTCAATCTCGACACGCTCGAGGAGCGGTTCGAGTCCGGGGCGGAGGTGACGCCGGAGGCGCTGCGCGCCCTCAGGCTCGTGAGCCGCCACGGACTGGTCAAGGTCCTGGCGCGCGGGGAGATCACGAAGTCGCTGACCGTCAAGGCCCACCGGTTCAGCGCGAAGGCCCGGGAGTCCATCGCGGGCGCCGGCGGGCACTGCGAGGTCGTCTCCTCGCGCGGGTCGGGGCGGAAGGAATCAGCCTGATGGTCGAGAGCTTCAGGAACATTTTCGCGATTCCGGACCTGCGGAAGCGCGTGCTGTTCACGCTCGCCATCCTCGGGGTGTACCGCATGGGCAGCGTAATCCCCACCCCCGGGGTGAACACCGACGCCCTCGCGATTCTCGTCGAGCAGGCGGCGGGGACCATGTTCGGTCTCTACAACATGTTCTCGGGCGGTAACCTCGCGCAGGCCACCATCTTCGCGTTGGGCATCATGCCCTACATCAGCGCGTCGATCATCCTGCAGTTGCTGACCGTCGTGTGGCCCTACCTGGAGCGGCTGTCCAAGGAGGGCGAGCTCGGCCGCCGCAAGATCACGCAGTACACGCGCTACGGGACCATCCTGCTCTGCATCGTGCAGTCGATGGCGATCGCCATCTTCCTCGAGCGGCAGACCAACATCGCGGGCGGGCTGCCGCTGGTCTACGAGCCCGGTTGGTCGTTCCGCCTGATGACCGTCCTCACGCTGACGACCGGCACCGGCTTCATCATGTGGCTGGGCGAGCAGATCACGGAACGGGGCGTCGGCAACGGGATGTCGCTGATCATCTTCGCCGGCATCGTCGTGGGGCTCCCCACGGCCGTGCTCACCACGCTCGACCAGATGCGCAGCGGGGCGATCGGACTGTTCACGCTGATCCTGCTGACGGTGGGAATGGTCGCCGTAATCGGGGCGGTCGTCTTCATCGAGCGCGGCCATCGGCGCGTCACCGTGCAGTACGCGAAACGCGTGGTGGGCCGCCGCATGTACGGCGGGACCAGCACGCACATCCCCCTGAAGGTGAACACCGGCGGCGTGATCCCCGTCATCTTCGCATCCTCGATTCTCGCGGTTCCCGCCACCGCGGTGGCAGCATTCCCCGTCGGCGGATGGGGGCAGACGCTCACGGACCAGTTGCAGAACGGCCGGCCCTGGTACTACCTCCTCTTCGTCGGCCTGATCATCTTCTTCGCCTACTTCTACACGGCGATCATCTTCAATCCGGACGACGTCGCCGAGAACATGCGGAAGTACGGCGGGTTCGTGCCCGGCATCCGACCGGGCAAGCGCACGGCGGAGTACATCGACACCATCCTGACCCGGATCACCCTGGCGGGCTCCATCTATCTGGCCCTGGTGGCCGTCCTGCCCGACCTGATGATCGTCGGCTTCCGGGCGGACGCCATGCGGTGCGTCCCCTTCCTGCCGGATCCCTGCGCCGTGGCGGGCGACTGGCTGGATGCGAACGTCCTGCCCGACTTCATCACCAACGGGCTCGGCGTGACGTTCTACTTCGGCGGGACGTCGCTGCTGATCATCGTGGGCGTGTCGATGGACACCGTGCAGCAGGTCGAATCGCAGTTGATCATGCGCCACTACGACGGCTTCATGAAGAAGACGCGCATCAAGGGGCGCCGCGCGTAGGGCCGGCGGAGGGTCTATCCCGCGATGGCGTGCCACATCGTCATGCTCGGGCCGCCGGGGGCCGGCAAGGGCACCCAGGCGAAGCAGCTGGCCGCGGCGCGCGGAATCCCGCACGTTTCCACGGGAGACATGCTGCGAGAGGCGGTGCAGTCGGGGACGCCGCTCGGAAGGCGCGTGCAGGCGGTGCTCGATTCCGGGCGCCTGGTGAGCGACGAGATCGTCGCCGACCTCGTCCGCGAGCGTTTGGGGCGGGCCGACGCGGCCGCGGGGGTCGTGCTGGACGGCTTCCCGCGAACCGTGGTTCAGGCTCAGACTCTCGACGCGCTCGTCGCCAACGGCGATGCGCTGGTCGTGGTCGACCTCGCGGTCAGCGCCGCGGACCTCATCCGGCGCCTGTCGCGCCGCCGCGTCTGCCAGGCGTGCGGAACGATCGTGGCCCTGAACGATGACGATGACGACGGACCGCCGCCGTGCGTGCGGTGCGGCGGGGCGCTGGTGCAGCGCAGCGACGACCGGGAAGAGGTGGTGCGGGAGCGCCTCGCCGTCTACGAGCGGAGCACGGCGCCCCTCGTGGGCTACTATCGCGAGCGCCCGACGTATCGCCCCATCGACGGCGCGCAGCTTCCCGGCGCGGTGGCGGGCGCCGTCGCGGTCGCGATCGACGAGGCGGTAGCGGCGAGCGGGAGGGACCGATGATCGTGTGCCGATCCCCTGCGGAGCTGGCTCGCATGCGGGCCGCCAACGGCCTGGTGGCCGACGTGCTGACCGAGTTGCAGAGGTTCGTGGGCCCCGGCGTGACCACCCGGGAGCTCGACACGCTGGCGGAGGCGCGGGTTCGGAGCGCCGGTGCGATCCCCGCGTTCAAGGGGTACCAGGGATATCCGGCGACGCTGTGCACGTCGGTGAACGATGCCGTGATCCACGGGATACCCTCGGACGTGCCGCTCAAGGACGGCGACCTCGTGTCCATCGACCTCGGCGTGGTCCTCGACGGGTACTACGGCGACTCGGCGGTGACGGTGGGGGTCGGCTCGATATCGGGCGATGCGTCGACGTTGCTGCGGGTGACCCGGGAGGCGCTGGCGCGCTCGATCGCCTGCGCGAGAATCGGGGGCCGCGTGTCCGACCTGGGGCACGCCGTGCAGCAGCACGTGGAGGCGAACGGGTTCTCCGTCGTGCGCGAGTTCGTCGGACACGGGATCGGCACGAGTCTGCACGAGGAGCCCCAGATCCCCAACTACGGGAAGCCGGGGCACGGGGAGAGGCTGCGGGCCGGCATGGTGCTGGCGATAGAGCCGATGGTGAACATGGGGCGCGCGGCGGTTCGCGTGCTCGAGGACGGCTGGACGGCGGTGACCGAGGACGGGAGCCTCTCGGCGCATTTCGAGCACACGATCGCCGTGACGGCGGGCGGTCCGGTGGTGCTGAGTCGGCCGAACGGTGAGGGCGGCGCGGAAGCGGCGCCGTCGGGCATCGTCGCGCGCTCCGGCGCAGAGGGCTGAAAATGAAGGTGCGAGCATCCGTTCGGCGCATGTGCGACAAGTGCAAGGTCGTCCGCCGCCGAGGTGTCGTGCGGATAATCTGCAAGAACCCGAAGCACAAGCAGCGGCAGGGTTGAGAGGGGAGCGCAACGATGGCCCGTATAGCAGGTGTCGACCTCCCGAGGACGAAGCGCATCGAGGTGGGTCTGACCTACATTTTCGGTGTCGGCCCGGCGCGCGCGCGCGGCATCATCGATGTCTCCGGCGTGGACGCGGATACGCGCGTCAAGGACCTCAGCGAGGACGACGTGCGCAGGATCAGTCGGGTCCTCGAAGAGCAGGGCGGCGTCGAGGGTGACCTGCGGAAGGAGATCTCCATGAACATCAAGCGGCTGATGGAGATCGGGTGCTATCGCGGGCTGCGGCACCGGCGGAACCTGCCGGTACGCGGGCAACGAACGAACACGAACGCGCGGACGCGCAAGGGGCCGCGCAAGGCGGCGGTCGCCGGCAAGCGGACCAGCTAGCGGGTACAGGAATGGCCAAAGTCGAGACCGTAGAGCCCGGGCTGCCGCCGGGGAAGCCCAAGCGGCGCAAGAAGACCTTCAAGAAGCGCGGTGAGAAGCGCGTGGTGCACCACGGCGTGGTGCACGTCCAGGCCTCCTTCAACAACACCATCATCACCATCACCGACGTCGACGGCGCGGTGCTGGCCTGGTCGAGCGCAGGCGGAATCGGATTCAAGGGCTCGCGCAAGGGGACCCCGTTCGCCGCTACGCAGGCGGCGATCAACGCGGGCCACGGGGCGAAGGCATTCGGCGTCAGAACGGTGGACGTGCGCGTGAAGGGCCCCGGAGCGGGGCGGGAATCGGCGATTCGGGCCCTCCGGACCTCGGTGGGGCTGGAGGTGAAGTCGATCCGCGACGTGACGCCGATTCCTCACAACGGGTGCCGCCCGCCGAAGCGGCGTCGAGTCTGAGCAGGGGAGAAGCATGGCACGCTACGTCGGTCCGGTATGCCGGTTGTGCCGGCGGGAAGGAATGAAGCTCTTCCTCAAGGGAGAGCGCTGCTACGGCGAGAAGTGCGCGATCGAGCGGCGCAATGTACCTCCCGGGCAGCACGGCAAGGGCCGCAAGGCCAAGCTCATCGGGTACGGGCTGCAATTGCGCGAGAAGCAGCGGGTGAAGCGGATGTACGGCGTGCTGGAACGGCAGTTCCGGCGCTACTTCGAGACTGCCGACCGCAAGAAGGGGATCACGGGCGAGATTCTTCTGCAGTTGCTCGAGAGCCGCCTCGACAACATCGTGTACCGGCTCGGGTTCGCAACGTCGCGGGCCCAGGCACGCCAGCTCGTGCGTCACGGCCACTTCCTCGTCAACGATCGGCGCGCCGACATTCCGTCCTACCTGCTCCGGGCAGGTGACCGCGTCGTCGTCAAGCCGGCCAGCGCCAAGAATCCGGCCATCCAACACGCGATGGAGGAGGTCAAGGGGCGAGGCGTACCGGAGTGGCTGGAGCTGGACGGCGCGGGGCCGTCGGGTCGGCTCGTTGCCGTCCCGACGCGCGAGCAGTTGGGGCTTCCCGTTCAGGAGCAGTTGATCGTCGAGCTGTACTCGAAGTAGCAGGTGGCTCGGGCCGGCTCGCGAGCCGCCACCGGGCGTGGAAAGGACATTGCCGCGATGCTGTGGAAAGGCTTCCAGCGACCCAAGGTGCTGGAGTGCGACCAGGATACGCTGACCGATCGGTACGGGCGGTTCCACGCCCAGCCCTTCGAGCGCGGCTTCGGCACGACCATCGGGAACGCTCTCCGGCGTGTGCTCTTGTCGTCGATCGAGGGCGCGGCGGTCACCGCGGTGAAGATCGACGGCGTGCTGCACGAGTTCTCACCCGTCCAGGGCGTCGTCGAGGACGCGACGGACCTCATCCTGAACCTCAAGCAGATTCCCATCCGCGTCCATGTCGATACCACCAAGACGCTCTACGTGCGGGCCGACAAGCCCGGCGAGGTCAAGGCGGGCGATATCGAGACCGACGCGGACGTGGACATCCTCGATCCGGAGGTGCACCTGGCGACGGTGGCCGACGGAGGCAGCCTGCATCTCGAGCTGCGGGTCAAGCAGGGCCGCGGCTACGTCTCGGCGGACAAGAACGCCGACGAGGATCTGGGCATCGGCTGGATACCGATTGATTCGGTGCACTCGCCCATCAAGAAGGTCAACTACCTGGTCGAGGCGGCGCGGTTGGGGCAGACCACCGACTACGACAAGCTGACCGTCGACGTGTGGACGGACGGCGCCATCAGCGCGCGAGACGCGGTCTCGCTCGGGGCGCGGCTGATCCGCGATCACCTGAACATCTTCGTCAACGTCGAGGAGACGGATGAGGAGCCGGACGAGACGTCGGAGCCGGCGGAGCCCTCGGCCCCGTTCGCCAACGAGCACCTGGACAAGAGCGTCGACGAGCTCGAGCTCTCCGTGCGCTCCTCCAATTGCCTGAAGAACGCCAACATCCGCACGATCCGCGAACTCGTCCAGAAGAGCGAGCCGGAGATGCTGCGCACCAAGAACTTCGGGCGGAAGTCACTCAACGAGATCAAGCTCATTCTGACGGAGCTGGGTTTGGGGCTGGGCATGCGCCTGGACGAGCCGTCCTCCACGCCCCCCTCGCAGCCCGAGTAGGGGTCCGGACCCATGCGCCATCGAATCGCCCATCGCAAGCTGGGCCGCGTGACGGAGCATCGCATCGCGTTGCTGCGCAACCAGGCCGATGCCTTGCTGCGGCATGAACGAATCCGCACCACGGTAGCCAAGGCCAAGGAGTTGAGGCCCTTCGTCGAGCGCCTGATTACGGTGGCGAAGCGCAGCCTCGCCGACGGTCCCGACAGCGGGCGTACGGTCCACGCGCGGCGCCGCGTGCGGCGCGATCTCGCCGACAGCGAGGTGACCGCCAAACTGTTCGAGACGATCGCGCCTCGCTTCGCCAGCCGCCCGGGCGGCTACATCCGCATCCTGCGCCTCGGACAGCGTCAGGGCGACGCGGCCGAGATGGCCCAGGTCGAGTTGATCGGCAGCGAGTACGACCCGGAAACGGATCGCACCGACGCGTCGGAGTCGAGCGGCGAATCAACCGGAGGGGGAGGCGTCGGAGGTCGGATCCGCCGTGCGGCGAGACGCATGCGAGGCCGCGAGGACGATGACCGCAAGGGGGCGGCAGCCGGTGGCAAGGCGAGTCGCGGCCCCAAGGCAGCTCCCAAGCGCACCCGCAAGAAGGTCTGAGGCTTCGCGGAACCAGTCTCGGAGCGCCGCTACTCGTCGCTATCCTGCGCCTCGTCCCCCCGCTCGGCCCTCGCCTCCGCGATGATCTTGCCGTGGAGGTGCGCGGGAACCTCCTCGTAGTGCGAGAACTCCATGTGGTACGAGCCGCGGCCGCCGGTGGATGAGGTCAGCTGCTGCTCGTAGGTGAGCATCTCGGCCATCGGCACCTGCGCCTTGATGAGCGTCGCGCTGCCGCGGGTCTCCATGCCGCCAATCCGACCGCGCCGGCCGTTCAGGTCGCCCATCAGGTCCCCGGCGAAGTCGCTTGGGGCGGACACCTCGACGCTCATGATCGGCTCGAGCAGGGTGGGCTTCGCCTTGGACATCGCGTCCTTGAAGGCCAGTCGCCCCGCCATCTTGAACGACATCTCGTTCGAGTCGACCGAATGAAACTGGCCGTCGTACAAGGTGACGCGGAAGTCCACCATCGGGTAGCCGGCCAGGAAGCCCTTCTCCCGCGCCTCGTGGATTCCCTTCTCCACCGCCGGGATGAACTGCCTGGGAATCGCGCCCCCGAAGACCTCGTTGGCGAAGTCGAAGTCCTCGCCCCGGGGCAAGGGCTCCACGCGGATCTTGCAGTCGCCGAACTGGCCGTGGCCACCGGTCTGCTTCTTGTGGCGGCCGTGCGCCTCGGTGCTTGCGGTGATGGTCTCGCGATAGGGAATGCGCGGCAGCTTCAGGTTGACCTCGACACCGAACCTGCGCTTCAGCTTGGCGACGGTGACCTCGATGTGAAGCTGCCCCTGCCCCGACAGCAGCAACTGCTTCGTCTGCGCGTCGCGCTCGTAGCGAATCGTCGGGTCCTCCTCCTGGAGACGCTGCAGCGCCGTGCTGATCTTCTCCTCGTCACCGCGGCTCTTCGGCTCGATGGCGTAGGACAGCACCGGCTCCGCGAACGGGATCGGGGTGAACGTGAACGCGGCGTCCGCTTCCGCGAAGGTGTCGTTGGTCTGGGTCATCTTCAGCTTGGGCACGGCGCCGAGGTCGCCGGATCGCAGTTCGTCGACCGCGTGGGCGGTCTTGCCCTGCATGACGGCCAGGCCTCCGAGGCGCTCGGCCGCGTCCTTCGTGACGTTGTGGAGCGACGAGTCGGCCTTCAGCGTTCCGGCGGCGACCCGGAAGAGTGTGATCCGGCCCGCGAACGGGTCGGCGATCGTCTTCCAGACGAAGGCCGCAGCGGGCGCATCCTCCCCGGCGTCGTAGGCGGCGGGCTCGCCGTCCTGCCGATCGACGGCCGCGAACGGCCGATCCTGAGGCGAGGGCAGGTAGGCGGCGACGGCGTCGAGCACGGGCTGGATGCCGACGTTCGCGTGCGCGGACGTGCACACGAGGGGGAAGACGTGACGGTTGATCGTCGCCGTGCGCAGTCCTGCTTCGAGCTCGGCCTGGGTCAACGTGCCGGCCTCGAAGAACTTCTCCATGAGCGCGTCGTCGGCCTCCGCAACGAGCTCGATCAAGGCTTCCCGCGCCGCTTCCGCACGCTCGCCCATGCCGTCGGGGACCTCGCCCGCGGTGAACCGCCCGCTCCCGTCCGTCGGGAACGTGATGCCCCTCATCGCCAGCAGATCGACGGAGCCGCGGAAGTCCTTCTCCTCCCCGATCGGGAGCTGCACGGGGACGATGGTGCGGCCGAACGACGCGCGAAGCGAATCGAGGGATCGATCGAGGCTGGCGCGTTCCCGGTCGAGCAGGTTCAGGACCACGAGACACGGCAGATCGAGCTCCGCGGCCAGGTTCCAGACCTTCTCCGTCTGGACCTCCACCCCGGCCACCGCGTCGATGACGACGAGGGCGGCGTCGGATACGCGCAGGGCGGCGCGCGCGTCGCTCAGGAAGTTGCTCATGCCCGGCGTGTCGATGAGGTTGAGCTTCCTGCCCTCCCATTCCGCGAACGCTACGCTCGATGACAGCGTGTGCTTGCGCGTCACTTCCTCTTCGTCGAAGTCGGTGATCGTAGTTCCGTCGTCCACCATGCCGAGACGATTGACCATGCCGGCGGCGTACAGGAGGGCGGACGCCAACTGTGTCTTGCCCGATCCGCTATGGCCGACGACGGCGACGTTGCGGATGCTCGATGCACCGTAGACCTTCATGGGACGTTTCCTCTCCTTGGCGCGCGCCGCCGCCGTTCCGTCTGTGGGATGCCGCCGTGCGTCCGGCGTGTGCGCACGGCGCGCCGATCGTACTTCGGCGACGCGGGAGGGCTCAAGTCCGCCGGGTCATTCGTAGCGCAGGGCCTCGATGGGGTCGAGGGACGAGGCTCGCACGGCCGGGAAGATGCCGAAGACGATGCCGACGAGAGCCGAGAACCCGATGCCGAGCGCGAACGACCACCACGGCAGGGAGACGGGGAACCCGGTGGCGAGGTGGATGCCCAGACCGATGGCGCTGCCCAACCCGATGCCCAGCACACCGCCGATTCCCGTCAGGAACGCGGCTTCGAGAAGGAACTGCCACAGGATCTCGCGGCGCCGCGCTCCGATGGCCTTGCGGGTGCCGATCTCGCGCGTCCGTTCCTTGACCGAGATGGTCATGATGGCCATGACCCCGATGCCGCCCACGAGGAGCGCGATCGACGAGATTGCCACGAGCGCAAGGAAGGTGGCACCGCTCACCCGATCCCACAGGCGGAGCGCGGCGTCCTGCGTGAGCATGTCGAAGTCGTTCGGCTCGTCCAGGCGCAGGCCGTGCCGGATGCGCATTACACGCTCCACGTCGCGCAGCGCGTCCTCCTGCGCGACGCCGTCCCGTGGAACGGCGGTGATGTTCAGGGCGATGAACCGTCCGCGACGCATCTGGGCGACGCGCAGGCCGAACTGCTTCTGGTAGGCGGTGTGCGGAATGAGGACGAAGTTGTCCTGGTCCGCGTTGAATCCGCCCACGCCCGGCCGCGGTCCCATCACCCCGATCACCGTGTACGGCTGGTTCGTGATGCGCACGGTCTTGCCGATTGGGTCGATGTTGGGGAACAGGGCGTCGCTCGGGCCCTGGCCGATGACGACCACCCGGCGCCGGTGACTGACCTCGCCGTCGGTGAAGAAGCGGCCCTGCTCGATGTCGATGTGGAACGCTTCCGGGTAGTCGTAGTCGGTGCCGATGATCGTCGTCGGCGCGGTCCGCTCGCCGTTGTAGTGCACGCGGGTCCGCGTGGGGCCGCGAGGCCCTCCGGCTTCGCCCAGCGTGAGGACGACGCGGGCGATCGACTCGGCGGCCCGCCGCTCGATGGCGCGCGCGTCCGCGGGCGTCAACGTGGGGCGCTTGAGCAGCTCGTTGAAATCGGCGCCCGCCATGAAGCTGCTCAGGCCGAACTGCATGATCGTGATCGTGTCCGGTCCCAGCTCCCGAATGCTGTCGCGCAGCGACTCGTCGAACCCGCGGATGAGCGACGTCATGCCGACGATGGCGGTAATGCCGATTACGACCCCCAGGATCGTCAGCGCGGACCGCATCTTCTGGGTCCGGAGGGTCGCGATCGCCATCGCCACGATCTCGCCGAGAAGGGAGCCGCGCATCAGTCGGACCTCCCGAGCGCGTCGATCGGATCGAGCGCAGCCGCGCGGGCGGCCGGGTACAACCCGAAGAAGAGCCCGACCACGGCCGTCAGCGTGATCGCGAGGATGACCGACCACGGATGAACCGTCGCGGGCACCGGGGCGAAGCGGTCCAGGGCCAGCGCGGCGGCAGCGCCGAGGCCGGTGCCGACCATACCGCCCAGGAGCGACAGGGCGACGGATTCCGCCAGCATCTGGTGCAGAATGTCCTGCCGGCGGGCCCCGAGCGCCTTGCGGAGGCCTATCTCCCGCGTGCGCTCCGAGACCGCCATCAGCATGATGTTCATGATGACGATGCCGGCCACCACCAGGGCCAGGCTGACGACGCCGACGAGCACGGCGAAGATGCCCGTCGTCGCCTGGTTGAAGAGGCCGAGGGCGGTGTCGGACGTGAGGATGCCGAAGTTGTCGTCCTCGGTCGCCTTCAGGCGCCGCTCGATGCGCAGCGCGACGGTCGTCTCGTCGATCACGGCCTGGACCTCGTCCGGGTCGCGCGGGCGCACCCGCAGGCTCAGCGAGGATCGGCTCCCGAAGAGCCGCTGGAACGCGCCGAGGGGGATGATGGCGAACTCGTCCTGCGACATCCCGAACATCGAACCCTGCGGCCGGCTCACGCCGACCACGCGGAACGGAACTCCGCGGATCTTGATGCGCCGCCCGATGGGATCCACGGCCGGAAAGAGCTTGTCCGCGGTGTCCCAGCCGAGCACGGCGACGTTGCGCCTCCTGCGCACCTCGGTCGGCGTCATCAGGCGTCCCATCTCCGCGTTGAAGGTCGGAAACCGGCCGAAGTCCTCGGTCACGCCCTGGATCTCGACCGAATCGAGCACGTGCTCGCGGTAGCTCACCTCGGCGTTCCGTTCTCCTTCGGCCAGCACCGCGACGGCGGAGGTCGCGAAGCGGCGGACCGCGTCGGCGTCGGCGAGCGTGATGCGCGGATTGCCGCGGGTCCGCTCCAGGTCGTCCTCGCTCATGATGATGCCCCGCCGGGCGACGCGGAACGCGTCGGCGCCGATCTCCGACAGGATGACCGTCCGGACTTCGTCGGTGATGCCCTGGATGAGCGACACCAGCGTGATGATCGAAGTGATGGCGACGACGTTGCCCAGGATCGTCAGGAAGGACCGCAGCTTGTTGGCCCAGATCGCACTCAGGGCGACCCGCACCATCTCGAGGATCAGCATCGCGCGCACACGCCGTTCACGGGGTCGCCGCCGCGCGGGCCTCGAGCCTCGCCGAGGGCGCTTCGCGCCGCCGTGCGGCGACTTCCCGCTCGTCGACGTCCACCGCGTCCCCGTCGGCCAGGTTGCGGACGATCTCGAACGGTCCCGTCACGACCAGGTCGCCCTCGTTCAGCCCGCTCAGGGCCTCGAAGTAGCGCTCGCCCGCGATGCCGGTCACGACCGGAGTGAAGTGGACACGTCCCTGCCGCACGAGGAACACGCCTTCGCGCTCCTCCAGGGTGCCGCTGCCGTCGGACGACGCCGCGGAGGCCGGCGTCGAGAGGACGCCCGAGCCGGACGCCGGCTCCGGCGGAAGGACGTTGCCGGCGGAGTCGATCATGACGTCCCGGACCGTGGTCGCCTGAATGGGAACTGCAATGGCGTCGGTCCGCGTCGCGGTCGTGATCTCCGCCGTGCAGGTGAAGCCGGGGCGGACGCCGGGCACGACGTCGTCGAGCGTCACGACGACGAGGAAGTTGGTCGCCTCCTGCTGCGCGGCCCCCGCCTCCGGCTGGATGGGGCTGTTCCCGATCTCCGTGACCCGGCCCGTGTACACGCGGTCCGGCAACGCGTCGATCGTGATCTCGGCCGGCTGGCCGAGCTCCACCGTCGGGATGTCGGTCTCGTCGACCTCGATCTCGGCCTCGAGAATGGAGAAGTCAGCGATGGTCAGGAGCACCGTCCCGGGGTTGTTCATGGTGCCGATGACCACCGTCTCGCCTTCCTCGATGTTCCGCCGCGTGACGATGCCGTCGATGGGCGAGGTGATGGTCACCTGCGTCAGGTCGTAGCGCGCGCTGTCGAGCATGGCCTGCTCCTGCCGGATTCGCTGCCCGGCCGCCTCGACGTCCACCTCGCGTGCCCGGAGCTCGGTCTCGCGCACCTCGACATCGGCGACCGCCTGGTCGTAGAGCTCGCGCGCGACGAGCCGCAGCGACCACAGGTTCTCCTGGCGCTCGAGGTTCTCCTCGGCCAGCTGCAGGTTGACCCGAGCCGTCTCGACCGCGACCTGCGCGGACCGATGGGACGACTCCGCCGCTTGGAGCACGGCTTCTCCGCGCGTCACCTGGGCCTGGAGGTTCTCCGGATCGATCTGCATCAGGAACTGCCCGGCCGCGACGCGGTCGCCCTCGTCGACCACCAGGCTGGTGACGCGCCCCATGGTGCTGGCGCTCATGTCGACCGAGAGCTGCGGCTGGATGGTGCCGGGCGCCGACACGATCGCCTCCAGGGGCCGCCGGCCTATGGCCTCGACCTCCACCTCGGGAGCGTCGGATCGCGAGAACAGGAGGTTGACCGCCACGAGGGCGCCGGCGGTCAGAACGAGGGCGCCGCCGATCAGGATGTTCCTTGGCATCAGACACCGAACGCCGTGCGCACCACCGCGAGGGCGACCGCGACTGCTGCGTACACGACGAAGAGGGTGGTGGCGATCGGGCGGGTCTCGCGCCGCCACAGCACGGCCAGACCGATGGAGAGCGCCATCAGCCACCACAGGTAGAAGAGGTCCACCCCGCTGAGCAGGCGGTAGAGAAAGGTGTCGGCGTCGAGCATCGGGGCGAACGCCCCGAGGGTGGTCGGGGGTTGAATCGACTCCCGTACGTAGTTCAGCGGCGCCACGAAGAGCTGTTGCAGTCCGAAGACCACGCCCGCGTGGGCCACCACGGCCAGAACCTGCTTGAACGCGGCCTGCGAGCCGAGGAAGCCGGAGCCTACCCCGTACAGGATGGCGGTCAGGATCAGGCACAGGATGGGGATTCCCACGAGCGTCGACCCGAGCGTCGTGTACGTCGCGATGGCGAGGCCCTGGGCGAACTGCTCCTCCATCTCGGGCGTGACCGTCATGCCGAAGGCTTCCACGGAGCTTCGCTGTTGCTCGAGGAGCTCCCGCTGGGCGAAGTCGGTGCTCACGAGCGCGGCGCTCAGGACCGCGACGATGGCGACCGACACGGCCAGGATGCCGGCCCAGCGCGGTTCCGCGACGACGTGCTCGAACGTCGACCGGGGCGAGGTGAGGACGCCGACGGCCCGGCCAATCAGTCCGGGGCGGTCTTGCGCCGACGGCGCTTCGGGTGCGTTCGTCATCTGCGTCTGCGACCCCTCTTCGCGACTCCGTGGGATTCTACTGCGAACGCTGGCATCCGGTTGATACGAGGGTAGTTGCGCAGAAGTTCACCCACCTCGCGCAATCTCGACAGTGCGGATCGCGTCGGCCCGCGCCGCCAACCCGTCGCAGGCTCCGGGTCGGCCCCAGCCCCCACCGGCCCAGGAGCTTGCGCCGCCGAACTCCGCTTGCGTTGCTTTCTGCGGCGCAAGCTCCTAGCGCCGCCAAACCCGTCACAGGCTCCGTGTTCGGCCCCTGCCCCACCGGCCCAGGAGCTTGCGCCGCCGAACTCCACTTGCGTTGCTTTCTGCGG
>JAPOYG010000491.1 GCA_026706755.1 Acidobacteriota bacterium | reverse complement strand
CGCGCGGTACAGGGCGATGACGCGGATCCGGCTGGCGCCGGCCGTCAGCTTGAAGGGGTTCCCCCACTTCGAGGGCCGGCCGATGTAGACCTGGCGCGGCCTCGGCCGGTCGCTGCGGCGGTTCAGGATCATCGCCGGCGGGGCCTCTTGTCGGTGCGGCGGGTGACCCCGCGGCGGTCGGTCCGGTAGGTGGTCTGGCGGTGCGAGCGCCGGCGCTCCGCCCGGGCGCTGCACTTCGCCGACGGCTCGATGGGCCTCCGGGCGGGCAGGCTCGATGCGAGGGCGCACTGCGCTCTCGACAGGCTTCTCAGCATGTGTTGTCTCCTTTCGGGGAGGACGTGGGGCCGGTTGGGTGCCGGGCCGGCCTGGGATGCCGGCGGGGCGCGGCTAGCGGCGGCGGGCTTCCGGGCGTTCGCAGTTCGGGCAGTACAGCGGGCGGCCCAGCCTGACGACGGGCGGCTCGCCGTCAGGGACGGTCATGCGTTTGAGGCGGTCGCACCGGACGCAGCGCACCTGGCCCTCGTCGTCGTAGAACGCCGCGGTCCGGTACGCCGCGGGCAGCACGGTCTCGGCAATGACGGCGTCGGGCTGCTTCAGCACGACTTGGGCAATGCAGTTCCTCGCGTCGATGCTCGTCCTGATCGCGGCGCCGTCGCTCCATGCGTTGCGCACGAGTGGGCTGGCGGCGGGATCGATGTCGATGTGGGCCCAGGCCCGCTCGAGGCCGGAGTCGCCGACGTGTCCGCATGCCAGCGCGACCCGCAGGGGGGAGCCGTGGCCGGCGCGCCACGCCCGGGCGACGAGCCGCTCGAGCGGCTGGCTCTCGGTCCGCGTCAGGTCGAGCTTCACGTCGAGCAGGACCTGACGGGTGTACTCCCTGGCCGGCAGCCGCACGTGGTCTTGCACCAGCGTGACGCGCCGGACGACAGTGTCGTCCCCGCCGGTGCGCAGCGCTTCGTATGCCCGCATGGTCCCCGCGATCCCGCGATATTCGCCGAGCTCCCGGGTCCGGTCCGTGCACGTCACGACGTCGAACCCTTCGAGCCGCAGGCGCCGGAGTTCCTCGTCGCACAGCTCGGTCGGCCAGTCGGGGCTCTCCGGGTCGTCGCCGTTCGCGATGTAGACGGCCCACTCGTCGGGCAGCCACACCGTGCGGGTGTCGCTGCAAGGCGCTCTCGCTACCGGTTGCTCGCCAGCGGCCATGCCGGGTCCGTCGCGGTGTGGTTCCTTATCCATTCACGCATCCTTTCGAGGTCGGCCCGTATGTGCGCCAACGTCCCAGGGGTGTGTGGGGTCGCCGCAGGGAGGCAGGTCGAGCGTGCCGTCGGAGTCGTCGTCGGCGGGCGGGGAGCGTGCCCTGCGATGTGGCTCAGAAACGCTCGACTTCGACGTCGGGAGGGCTGACCGCGATCCAGGGGCTGAGCCGGTCGGCGACGTGCATGACGAGCACGATGTCGCTGAGGGAGGCGTTCGAGCGGGCGGCTTGGACACGGAGGAACCGGTCGAGGGGACGCCCGCCGTCGGTGGCGGGTCCAGTGAGGGTCACGATCAGTCCGGTGCGGAGCGCGATCAGGGTCCTCGTGCAGCTTCCCGCCAGCAGCTTCGCAATCACGGCCTCGCGCCGCGAGTTGCGCGGGTCGCTGGGCGACACCGGGGCCGCGAGCCAGTCGTGCAGGCGTTCGTACGGCGTTCCCCTGCGCATGCCGATGGCTGGGCGCCCGGACCCGGCCGACGCGTTGATCGAGACGATCGCGCGGTCTGTCGCTCCGGCGGCGCGGTAGCGGATCGCGTCCTCCAGCCAGCGGTCGGCCTCGTCGCGCGACTGGGCGAGCCCGATCCTCGATCGGCCGCGGCGGGTGATCACGGCCACGCGGGTCGCCGCCGTCAGAGCCATCGGCATACCAGCCGGCGCTCCGCGTGCCGGCTCGGGCGGGCGCGGCGGCCGGGCGCGCGCGGGATGGCGGGGCGGCGGCTGCCCTTCGGGATCCCCCGGCGGAGCGTCTCGGCGATCCACGCCGTCACCGCGTCGGCGGCTGGGGCGTTGCCGCCGTAGCCCCCTGCGACGGCGCATTCGACGACGTGGCCGTCGAGGGGGCCGTCGCCCTGGTCGGCGATGGCGGCCGTCACGGCCGCCTCGTCGAGCTCCCGGGCGAAGTGGGCGATCGCGGGCTCGTCCAGATAGGCGGCCACGGACCGCGGATCCGTCCCCACGAGTCCTCTCGCCGGGCGCAGCCGCGCGTCGGGCCACACCAGCCAGTGGCGCGCCGGCGCCGGCCCTGCGTTGCGGACCAGACTCCCGATCGGGACCGGTTGCGGCCGCGCCGGGTCCAGGAGCATTCCCATCCAGGGTTGCGCGCCGGCGACGACGTCGCTCAGCACGAGGGCGGGCTCGGGCACCCACGGGTCCGGCGTCACGTGC
>JAPOYG010000008.1 GCA_026706755.1 Acidobacteriota bacterium | reverse complement strand
CCGATCTCGCGCGCCTTGGCCCGCCAGACCGCGTCGTGCTGGTGGCGGACGCCGACGATGGCGTGAGCGATCTCATGCAACAGCGTGTCGATGATCTCGGCCCGCGTCGCCCGGTGGCAGTAGCTCACCGACAGCCCGATGCGCTTCTCCGCCGGCCGGCACACCCCGCCGCGCGAGGTCGCGAGGTCGAAGCGGAAGCTCCAGTCGGCGTCCAGCCCGCTCTCCGCGACGTGACGCGCCATCAGCTCGTGGGCCAGCGCCTCCACCTCGGCGAGCGTGCACCCGCGCTCCGGCACGCGCTCGACCACGGTGAGCAGCGCGTAGGGCACCTTCCACCGCGACCCGTCGGACGCCGCGACGACGGCGCGGGCGTGCTGCAACTCGGCGACGACACCGCTGAGCAACTGCCGACGCGCGGTGAACCCGACACGGCTGCCGACGGGGCACGCGTTCCCGGGGAAGTCGGCCGTCACGACGCGCCGCGCCCGCGGCAGCCGCGGCCGGCGGGGCGCGCGCGGCACCCCGGGCAGGGCGAACGGCAGCCACTGGGCGACGGGCGGGGTCCGCATCGGCACGTCGGGTGGGTCGGAACGCCTCCGAATCACCGTAGCACGACCTGCCAACGGGGAGCGCGGTCGAGCGAGGCGGGACGTCGCTCAGGCCGTAGACGGCAGCCTGCCGAGTCCAGGACGCTCCCTCGGCCGGTGGCCGCGCCGGCACGCTCGGTGCGGTCGAGATCGTGGTCGTACAAGCTGTCAAGAAAGGCGCCTCGCGGGAATGCCGCATTCTTGACAAGTCGTTACTCTATAGATGTTTATGCCGTCAAGAATGGCGTCAGAAAACATGTCACAATGGGCGTCATGGACTGGCGGCGATTCAGCTTCGAGTACGGGGTCCGCCTCGACCGCCTGACGTCCGACCTGATCCGGATCGAGGCGTCGAGGGAAGCCGCGCTCAATCTGGTGTTGCCGCCGGACTGGAAGGCGCAACTCGACCAGTTGAACCGCGTGCGCGCCGTGCACGGCACGACCGCCCTCGAGGGCAACCCGCTTTCCGAGGCCGAGGTGCGCCGGCAGATGGATCTGCTGGCGTCGGAAGCGGTTCCGCCCTCCACCCCGTCCAGGGACCAGCGGCAGGTGCTGAACGCCGGTCGCGCGCAGGACTGGATCCGGCGGCGATTCACGCCGGCGAGCGCCCCGTTGCGGCGCGCCGACATCCTGCAGATGCACGAGCTGATCACGGAAGGGTCCGACGAGACGAACAACGAGCCCGGACGCCTGCGGACGCATCCCGTCGTCGTCGGAACGGAAGCACTCGGCGGTGTGCATCGCGGAGCCCCGCCGCAGGAGGTGTCGAGCCTGGTCGATCGGTTCGTGGCGTTCGTGAACTCCCGACCGTTCCTGGCGAACCACCCCGTCGTACGGGCCTTGCTGGCGCACTTCTTCCTGGTCACCATCCACCCGTTCGGGGATGGCAACGGGAGGGTCTCCCGGCTGGTCGAGGCCGGCATTCTCTTTCAGGGCGAGTACAACGTCTTCGGCTTCTACGGCCTGTCGAACTACTTCTACCGCCACGGCGACGAGTACAAGCGCCTGCTACAACAGAGTCGGCGCACACAACCCTTCGACCTCGACGCGTTCGTGGCGTTCGGCGTCGAGGGCTTCGCGGCCGAGCTGAAGGGCATCAACAACTTCATCAAGACGAAGCTCAACCGCGTGGTCTACCGGACGACGTTGGTGCGGGCGTTCAACCAGCGCGCGGGGAAGCGCCGCCGCGTCATCAACCAGCGCGAGTACGGCCTCCTCGACTTCCTCCTCCAGGCGACGGAGCCGATTGACCCCTTCGCCGACGAGCCGTCGCGGAGAATCGAGTACTCCGAGCTCCTCCAGGCGCCGTACGTCAAGGAGGTGTACCGCAACGTCACCACTCGCACGTTCCATCGGGAGCTGATCCGGCTGGCGGAAACGGGGTTCATCAGGTTCTCGGTCCAGGACCGGAACCCGACCATCGAAATCGACTTCGAGGCCATCGGCAAGTACTGAACCCGGCACCGGGAGTCCCGGCCCTGCGTCCCGCGGCCATGCCGCGCGGACAGAACTCCAGCCGGCTCGACAGCACCGCCCCGCGCGAGACGGCCGCCGCGAGCACGGGCAGTCGCTTCGGCGCCGGCCGCGTCGCGCCGGCGGGCAAGGCAGCCCCATGCGATACCTCGATCACCCGCGCCGGCAAGGCCAGCGGGCCCAGCGAGGGAGCGACCCGGACGCCACGTCCCGGGCTGAGATTGATCGGATCAGCCGGGCGGTCCGGCGGGACCGGGCGGTGCGGGGCGGCGCTCCAGCCAGTGCACGCGGAGCGAGTCCATCCGCTCGCGGTATTCGGCGGAGAGCGGTTCGGGGACGAGACGATGGGTCAGCGCCGCCGCGGCGGCCGC
>JAPOYG010000314.1 GCA_026706755.1 Acidobacteriota bacterium | reverse complement strand
GATCGTGCCGTTCCGTGGCGGTCACTACCGGGTGGTCGAACGCCTCGGTTCCGGCGGGGTGGGCACAACATTCAAGGTGGTGCAGCTCGACCGTTCGAGGAATGAGGAGCTCGGGACCTACGTCGCCAAGGTGTGTCATGACGAGGAAGCGGGCCGACGCGCCGTGAGCGCCTATCGACTGGCGCGTTCACACCTGCTACAGCACCAGTCCGTCTCCGGAATCTTCGAGGTGGCGTCGGAGTGGCGCTAGAACGAGTTCACGGCGCTGATGTCCTGGGTCGAGGGCTCGCCGCTGCGCGATTTCGTGGGGGTGCTCCCGCTGTTCAAGGACGATCTCGACGAGCCGTCCACCGAGGCGCTGACCCTCGCTTGGCTGCGGGCGATGTGTGAGGCCCTGGACGTGCTGCACCGCAACGGCCTCATCCATGGCGACGTAAGCCCCGGCAACCTGATCGTGTCCGGGCGCGACCTCGTGCTCACTGACTACGACTTTGTCAGCCGGTTCGGTGAACCGATCGCCGCACCGGGCGCCCTGCTCTACTGCTCGCCGTCCCATCAGACGGGCCAAGCGGCGTCGCCCTCCGATGATCTGTACGCGCTGGCGGCGAGCTTCTTTCACGTAATGTTCGAGCACGAACCGTTCCGCCACGATGGCACGCTGGCGAAGGACCGTGGTCTGAACCGGGAAGCTGTCGACGCCGAACAGCGCGCGGAGTATCCGACGGTGGCGGCGTTCCTCGACCGGGCCACCGACCCGGACCCGGCGCGACGGTTCCCGTCGGCAGCCGAGGCGCTAAAGGTGCTGACGGTCGAGCCACCAGTCTCGCCGCCAACCGTGACGGCCGTTCCCGCGGGTGAGGAGGCACCACGCCGCGAGGAGCGGGTGGAGTGGCTGAGGTCGCTGCTGCAGTCGTATCCGGGCTCCCGCTGGGGCAACCAGGAAACGCGCGGGCTCGACAGCGACTTCGCCGAGCAGACGTACGTCGAGACCCCCTCGAGACGGCGCAGCACGACGACGTACGGGCGCGCCGCGTCCGGCTCGTCGTCCTGTGCGGTAATGCTGGCGACGGCAAGACAGCGCTGCTCCAGCATCTCGTGCGACGGTTCGGCCTCGAACGCCGCAAGTCATCCGAGCGCGTACTGGAAGGTCAGACGGACGACGGCCTGCGCGTCCGGATGAACCTCGACGGTTCGGGGTCGTGGCAGGGGCGGTCCGCCGACGACCTGCTCGACGAGTTCCTGGCGCCTTTCCGCGACGGCCCGCCCGCCGACGACATCGCGCACCTGCTGGCCATCAACGATGGGCGTCTGCTGGAGTGGATCGAGCGCGTGGAACGGCGCGAGGGCGAAAGCGCGCTTACCCGGGCGCTGTACGACGCCCTTCAGCAGGTGCAGCGGGATCGGTGGACCGGTGCCCCCGCGGCCGCCGGGTACGGGGACAGCGAGTACGACGACGGGGACTGGGAACACGACGATGAGCACACCGACACGCGCGGCGACGCAGTGAGAAACGCGGAGCGCGGCGACACCGCCGAAGACGCCGAGGAAACCGCAGAAGCCGCTCAGCAGGGGGCGTCCGATGCGCACATCCGGTTCGTCAACCCGAACCAGCGGTCACTCGTCGGCGGAGTGACGGCCGACGGGACCGGCATCCAGACCGGCTTCCTGGAAAGTCTGGTAGACCGCCTGTACGGCGGCGGCCGGGCGGCGAAGATCTGGGCGCCGTGCGCCACCTGCTCGGCGCAGGACCGTTGCGGCGTCTTCCAGGCCAATCGGCTGTTCGGACCGGCCGGCGTTCCGGACGGCGCTGACGACGACGCGCGGTCGCGAGCCCGGGACGCCTCTTCGAGGCGCTCCAGGCCGTCCACCTGCGCGGCGAGACGCACGTCACGGTGCGCGGGCGGCGCGCCGCCCTCGTCTACATCCTGTTCGGCGTCCACTTCTGCGACGACTACCATGCGGGGGCGGCGCGCCCGGCCGCGGCCCCCGCCTACTGGGAACCGGCGTTCGGTCCATTTCCCACCCCGGAGGGGGCCGAGGAGAACGCCCCAACGCCGCTGCCCTACTGGGACCGCGCATTCGACCCACGGTCCCCAGGACGGCAGGGGGCAGTGCTCGGGGACTTGGCGCGCTTCGACCCGGCGCTCGACGCGCACCCGCGGATCGACCGGCACCTGGTACATCCGACTCAAGCCGGCGTCCGCCGCGGCGTGCCGGGGTACCCGGAGCTGGACCTCCCTTCGGCTCGGCGGCGCGCGTACTTCGAGTGGCTCGAACGGGACATCGAATCGGTTACCGGGGACTCGCACGCGCTCGATCTGGCCCACGGCCGGCACCTCCGGCTGTTCCGCCGGTTGCCGGTGGACGCGGCGGCGCGGGAGACGGCGCGCCGGGCGCTCTGCGCCGGCATCGCCCGACTGGCGACACTGCCCC
>JAPOYG010000599.1:3588-23151 GCA_026706755.1 Acidobacteriota bacterium | reverse complement strand
CGTTGCTGAAGGGCATCGTGCGCGGCTGCAGGGAAGCGGGCGCCGCGCTGCTGGGCGGCGAGACCGCGGAGCTGCCCAACACCTACGTCGATGACGGACTGGAACTCGTTGGATTCTGCGTCGGTGTGGCCGAGAAGGACCGGCTGCTGGACGGCAGCGGCGTCAGGCAAGGCGACCTGTTGCTGGGCCTGTCCTCGTCCGGGCCGCATTCCAACGGTTACTCGCTGGTGCGCCGAATCGTGGAAAAAGCCGGTGGCGTGCAGGCCCTGGACGGCAGCCTGATCGACGCGCTGTGCGAGCCCACCAGAATCTACATACCCTCCGTATTGCCGCTGGCGCAATCGGGGCGGCTGAAAGCGATTGCCCATATCACCGGCGGAGGCCTGCCGGAGAACGTCGAGCGCATCGTTCCGGACGGCCTTGCCGCCAGGATCGACACCGGCGCCTGGGGCCGGCCGGCGGTCTTCGACTGGCTGAGCCGCGAAGGGCCGGTTGAACGCGAGGAGATGCTGCGTACCTTCAACTGCGGTATCGGGCTGGTCCTGGCCGTGGGCCCCGACGAAGCGGCGGCGGTGCGCGAAGACCTGGTTGCGGCGGGCGAGGAGGTCCACGAAATCGGCCGGGTGGAAACCGGCGCCGGCGTGACGCTCGACTAGGGCCGTGAGCTTGAGAACCGTCGTTCTGCTCTCCGGCACGGGCACGAACTTTCAGGCCATCCTTGACCGCAGGGCTTCGGGATCGCTGGCCATAGAGCCGGTCGGTGCGCTCAGCGACCGGCCCGGGGCGCCGGGGCTTGATCGCGCCCGACGCGCGGGCATACTGGCCATCGCCGTGTCCCGCGGCGATTTTCCGGACGCGCGCTCATGGTGGGACGGAATCGCGGCGCGCTTGCGGGCGCTCTCGCCTGACGTGCTGGTGCTGGCCGGTTTCATGCGGATCCTCCCGCCCGGGCTGTGCAGGGAATACAGGGGACGGGTGGTCAACATTCATCCGGCGCTGCTCCCCAAATACCCCGGCCTCGATACCTACCGAAGGGTGCTGGCGGCAGGCGACCGCTGGCACGGGACCACCGTGCATTTCGTGACGGACGACCTCGACGCCGGCCCACGGATCGCCCAGGCGCGCATCTCCGTGGGCCGCGGCGACGACGAAGACACGCTGCGGGCCAGGGTTCAAGCCTGCGAACATGTCCTGTATCCTCGCGTGCTGGAATGGATGTCGCAGGGCCGACTGGCAATGGGCGCGCGGCACGCGATACTGGACGGCAGCGAATTGACGGAACCCATTGTGTTTGAAGAAGGACAACTCCTGTGACGCTGGCGCGGGCAGCGATTGCAGCCTGTCTGCTGGCGCTTGCGGGACCGGCGATGGCGGCGGATGCCGCCGGGGCGCCGCGGGGCATCAAGAGCATCGGCGTGCTGTACGACGTCGACGCGCCGTTCGGACAGCGCGCCCTGAGCCTGAGCCTGATTCGCCGGGAGGGCGACGGCTTCGTATACGAGACCTACTCCCGGGGCCTGGGCCTGGCTCGCCTGGTCATCGCGTCGGACGCATTGGAGAGCACCCGGTTCGTTCTCGATCAGGACGGCATGGTTCGTCCGCTGGGTTACATGTGCCGTTCCTGCGACGGCCGCAGGGACGGCCTGGTGGAAATCGCCTATGACCCGGCGGCAAACCTGGCCGTTTACAGCGAAAAGGAAGAACTGCTGGAGGTTGCACTGGATACGCGCGCGATGGACCGCAAGTCATGGGAAATCCAGACCATGCTGGACATAGCAACCGGCCGTCCATTGGGCGTGGAGCCCACCCAGATAGATGGGGGGACAGAGTTCGATGACGACGGCCGTCCATTGGGTGTGGAGCCCACGCTCGAAGGCGGAAAGCTCAAGTTGTACAGCAGCGAGAGGCTCGGCAATGAAACGCTTGACACTCGCGCCGGCCAGCTTCAGACCCGTAAGTACCGGCGTCAGCGCGAAGGGTCCGAGAATTTCCAGTACCTGTGGTACGCGCGCGAACTGGGATGGCTGCCGGCCCGCTGGGAGATCTGGCGCAAGGACAGGCGCACGGTGATCATCGAGGCGTACGAATTCGCCTGGGGCGAGGATGCGGCGCTTGCGATGCGGGCCGACTGGCTGAAATAGGGCCTCGTGAGCATCGGCCCGGACAGCTGGATTCGGCGGATGGCCGTCGAACACCGCATGATCGAGCCGTTCGCCGAGCAGCAGGTCCGCCGCGTCGGAGACAAGTCGGTGATCTCGTACGGCGTCTCCAGCTACGGCTACGACGTGCGCTGCGCCAGCGAGTTCAAGGTATTCACCAATATCCACTCGGCGGTCGTCGACCCCAAGCAGTTCGAGAGCAAGAGCTTCGTTTCGCTGAGCGGCGATCATTGCGTCATCCCGCCCAATTCGTTTGCGCTGGCGCGCACGGTGGAATACTTCCGCATTCCCAGAAACGTGCTGACGATCTGCCTGGGCAAGTCCACCTACGCGCGCTGCGGCATCATCGTCAACGTCACGCCGCTGGAGCCGGAGTGGGAGGGTTACGTGACGCTGGAATTCTCGAACACCACTCCGCTGCCGGCCAGGATTTACGCCAACGAGGGCGTTGCGCAGATGATTTTCTTTCAGGCTGGCGAGGAATGCGAGACCTCGTACAAGGACCGCGGCGGCAAGTACCAGGGCCAGACCGGCGTGACACTGCCAAAGACCTGACCTGACTGCCGGGCAGGGTTATGAGCAGCGTGGCGTTCATAGGACTGGGGGTGATGGGCTACCCGATGGCCGGGCACCTGGCGCGCGCGGGGCACGCGGTAACGGTTTTCAACCGCACGCAATCACGGGCCGGGCGCTGGGTGAAGGAATACGGCGGCGCGGCGGCGGCCAGCCCGGCGCAGGCCTGCGAGGACGCGGAATTCGTGTTCACGTGCGTGGGGCGCGACGAGGACGTCCGCGCTGTGACGCTGGCGCGCGACGGCGCGTTTGCCGGCATGCGCGGCGGGGCGGTGTTCGTCGATCACACCACCACGTCGGCCGAACTGGCGCGCGAACTGGACGACGGCGCGGGCGAGCGCGGTCTTGCTTTTCTGGACGCGCCCGTATCCGGCGGTCAGGCCGGGGCCGAAAACGGCAAGCTCGCGATCATGGCGGGCGGGCGCAAGGAGCACTACGACCGCGTGCTTCCGCTTCTCGAATGCTACGGTGCGCGGATCGACCTCATGGGGCCGGCCGGCGCGGGCCAGCTCACCAAGATGGTCAACCAGATCTGCATCGCCGGACTCGTGCAGGCCCTTTCGGAAGGACTGAACTTCGCGCAGCGCTCCGGGCTCGACGGCGGGCAGGTCGCGCGCCTGATCGGCGCCGGAGCGGCCCAGTCCTGGCAGCTCGACAACCGCCACGCCACGATGCTGGCCGACGAGTTCGAATTCGGCTTCGCCGTGGACTGGATGCGCAAGGACCTCGGCTACGCCATGGACGAAGCGGAGCGCAACGGCGCCGAACTCCCCGTAGCCGAACTGGTGGACCGCTTCTACGCGGAGATTCAGGCCATGGGCGGTGGGCGCTGGGACACGTCCAGCCTGATCCGCCGCCTGCGCAAGAAGGGGCAAGCCGGCCGATAAGCCGGGTTCTGTCGGGGGCAATCATTCATCTAGGACCGCCGTCGCCGGCGGCCTCGAGCAGCTTACCCGGAAGCGCGTGCGGACATACGCATTGCTTCCCTATTCAGCCTTGCTCCGGACGGGGTTTGCCCTGCCACGACCGTTGCCGGCCGCGCGGTGCGCTCTTACCGCACCATTTCACCCTTACCCGGCATTCCCGAGGGCGCCGGGCGGTATCTTTTCTGTGGCACTTTCCGTAGGCTTGCGCCCCCCAGGCGTTACCTGGCGTCCCGTCCGCCGGAGCCCGGACTTTCCTCCCGCCGCACCGGTAAACCCGGAGCGACCGGCGATTGCCTGGCCGGCTTGCCCAAGTAAACCCTAGACCAGTCCGCGCGCCCGCGCAATACGCGAGGCAGCAGGTTGACGGACAATCAGCGCCGACCTATGCTGTGTTACACAGAAACTGTGAGACTGTGAAAATGAAGAACATCACGGTATCCATCGACGACGACTGCCATCGGCTTGCCCGGATTCGCGCGGCCGAGCTGGGCACTTCCGTCTCCGCACTGGTGCGTGCCTATCTGACGAGTCTGGTGGCGAACCGCGACGGAAAGCACGAGTCCGATGCGGAGCCTGGCGAAACGCCCTATCAGCGCCGCTGCAGGCAATTGAGGGAAGTGTTTGCCCACTTCGACGCGGAGGGTGTGGGATTGCGAATGTCCGAAAACCTGCCCAGGGAGGCGCTCTACGACCGCGCTGCGATGCGCACGGAGGCGGCGCCCGTACACGACCGCTCAAGCGACGATTCCTGACTGCTGGAGCCATTCACCGTGCGATTTGTGGACACAAACGAACCAATACTTTAATTTCACATATTTATCAGTAGGTTACATACATCCCACATAAGACCGTAAGCGTTTCGGAAGCGAACTCAAGTGAACATTCGCGTGCCATAGCGCAGCTCTGGCGTAGCACCAACTCTTCAGAATCAGCAGTTACTTAGCCACCCCGGCGGGGAGTGGGCGCACGCTTCCGCATTATGTCGCCATCGCTGCATCGCGTTCTGGCTTGGTGTCGACCCGAATCGTCACCCGGAGTTTGCCATCGAGCGAACAGAGCATCCTCATCAGCCGGTCCAGCGTGAAGCGCCCAAGGTCGGCGTTTCGGATGCGCGAGAAGTCCGCCGCGGCAAACGGAGTCAAGGCGGCGGCCTTTCGCACCGACAGCCCCCGTTCGTCCAGCGTCATGATGATGCGGGCGGCGAGCACCGCCTTGGCGTGTTTGAGATCCGCTTCCGGATCGCCGAGATCGCGGTAGACGTTGCCGCTTCCTTCGATCAGTTCAAATTCGGACTCGTTCATGACAGCACCTCCCTTTTCAGTCGGGCCAGCCGTGCCGCGATCAGATCGATCTCGGGCTTCGGCGTCCTGATGCCCATTTTCGACTTCTTCTGGAATGCGTGGACCACCCAGAGCCGTCCGGCCAACTCGGTGACGTAGACGACGCGCCAAGCGTCGGTCCGGTACCGAATGGCGATCTGGAAGACGCCTGGCCCGATACCCTTGAGCGGCTTGGCGATGTCCGCCTTGCCGCCCTCGGCCGCGACCGTCAGGGCGGCGGTCGCCCGCTCTTTCACCGTTTCGGGAAACGTGTCGAACACCTTGCGCGCCGCCTTGATCCAGCCGAGTGGCCTCGAATTCCTGCTCAAGTCGTATGTTGTCATATGTGACGACATCCTTCAAGGTGGTGATGGGCAATGGATTGCCGCACGATCCCGCCCAAGCCTGAAGTCGCGGGGCAGCGATCGGTGCCTGCGGTTCCATCCCAATCGACCGGTCGACGAGCTTTCGAGCGGGGCTGCGCGGTAAACGCGGCGTTCACACCTTCCTCACGGTCCACAGCACCTTGCCGACGACATGCACGTCCCCGGCCGGCGCGGTGTAGTCGGCGTAGTCCGCATTAGTTGACTTCAACCGCAGCCCGGGCTCGCCGCCGGCACCGTCGACGCGCTCCACGCGTTTGACCACGAGTCCGTTACCGTCCCATAGCACGAACATCTCCCCGGTGGCGGGCACCCGCTTCGAGGTGTCCACGAGCAGCCGGTCGCCCTCGGACAGTTCCGGCTCCATGGATTCGCCCCGCACCCGCAACACGCGGACGGCATCGGGAACGGCGCCGGCTTCGTAGCGGATCATCCCCTCGGGCAGGAACCAGCGGGCTTTCTCGGCCACGAACTCGTCCGCCAGAGCGCCAGGACCGGCCGAGGCTTCCACCTCCACTTCCCGGATCCCGGCGAGCGGCACGGGCGAGCCTTCGGGCGCCAGGCCGCGTCGCGGCTTCCGGCCCCTTCCGGCGCGCGTGGGCGGACGCTCGGCGTGGCGCAGGTCCTCGACACCGCATTCGAGCACCTCAGCCAGCTTCTCCGCATCGAGGTGGGAAAGCACCTTGGGCGTGCCGCGTTCGAGGAACCCGTGCACATAGCTGACGTTGCGGCCGATGGCGAGCGACGCCTCGCGCATGTTCAGTCCGCGTTCCCAGAGGAGATCGCGGATTTTCTGTCGCACAGGGTCGTTTTTCATCGCAAGTTCTCGCGCGGGTGTCGCCCACCGATAGCTTATTCACTAACTATCACTATTGTCAACGATATATTGCGTCCGTATGGTTGCGGCCATGAACGACCTCGCCGCTCAATTCCGCGACACCGTGGAGGCCTGGCTCAAGCGCACCGGCACGCCGCCGGCGCGCCTCGGGCAGCAAGCCCTGGGCGATCCGTCCTTCGTGCTGCGGCTGAGGCGCGGGCGGGTACCGCGGTTGGACACTGCGGACAAGGTGTTGACCTTCATCGGCAAGGCGCCGGTGGGTGCCGCCTTTCGGGCCGAGATCGAGGCGTTCATCGAGATCACGCGCACCAAGCCCTACGTGCTCGGGCTGGACGCGGCGGGCGACCCCTCGTTCGTCGCGCGGCTGCGCCGGGGCGTCTCGCCGCGGCTGGACACCGTGGGACGGGTGCGGTCCTGGATGGCGGCCCGCAGCAGCGAGTCCGAACGCGCCGCGATCCACGTGATCGCGGCCGGGGAACCAGCCCCGCCCCGCCGGTCCGACACCAATGACGGGGACGCGTCCCCCACCGACAACAAAGAAGGAGGCACTTCCATGAGCGGTCAACCGACCAAGTACCTGGGTACGCGCGAGGCCGCGGCCTTTCTGGGGCTTTCGCCCCGCACGCTGGACCGCTACCGGGTCACCGGCGAAGGTCCGGCGTTTCACAAGTTCGGATCGCGCATCCTCTATGCCAAGGCCGATCTGGAGGCTTGGGCCGCGGCGCGGCGCATGACCTCGACCTCCGACGACCGCGCGGGCGGCCGGAGGGTGGCCTGATGCGCTGCAGTGCACGACAGAGCCGCGTCCGGCAGATCGCGGATCAAGCGACCACGCTGACGAACAGGGCGGTCGCGGGAAGCATCCGGACGCTGGCGGCCTACGCCGTTCCGGCGCTGGCGCTGCTCTTCGGGGCCGACGCGGCCTTCGCCTCGACGGACACGACCTTCTCGGGTCCGCTCGACACGGTGACGGGCATCGTTGGCGGCACCGGCGGGCAGCTCGCGGCGGCTTTGGCCGTGGGCGCGGCGCTGGTCGGCTCGGTGATGCGCTTCAACACCCAGCAGCTTCTGGGCGCGGTCGGGGTCGGGGTCGCGGCGGGCGCCGGGGTCGGCATCGTCACGGGCCTCGTAGGCACGGCGATCGTCTGAGTCTGGCTCAAACCCGATCCCAACTCGGTCTGACTGGAATGAACGATACCGCGCGCCACGCCATCCCCCGCCGTCTCGACGATCCAGAGCGCTGGCTGTTCTGGACGGTGGACGAGGCCGCCGTGCTTTTGGGTCCGGCGCTACTGGGACTCGCCGCCAATGCCTTCGTCACGGGACTCGTGGCCGGCGTCGGCGGCTGGCTGCTGCTGCGCCGGATCAAGCGCGGCGGCGGGGCCCATGTCGTGCACTTCGCCCTGTACTGGTTCCTGCCGGACTTCGCGCTGCGCCTGAAGGCCACGCCGCCGAGCCATGTCCGCCGCTACCTGGGCTGAGAGGCCAACGGAACATGCGACGGGAGGTTCGGGAAGCCGAGCGCAGGAAGGCGCGCGACACGCGGCTCGCGCTGGTAGTGCTGCTGGGGCTGTCGGTTCTAGCGAACCTCGCCCTCTCTGTCGGGATGGCCGGGCGCGAGGCCGTGACCGTGCTGGTGCCGGCGGTGTCCGGCCCGGTGTGGGAGGTCGGCGGAAGCTGGGCGGGGCGGAGATATCTGGAGGATGCCGCGCGCACGGCAGCGGTGACGCTGCTGACGCTGACGCCGGAAAACGCCGGCCACGTGCGCGAGGCGGCCGCGAGGATGAGCGCGGCCGAAGCCCGCGGCGCCATCGGCGCCTGGGTGGCGTCGGAGGCGGATCGAATGGCCCGGCGCGACCTGTCGAGCGCGTTCTATCCATGGGGCGTCGATGCCGAACCGGATTCGCTGGCCGTCGAGGTTCGGGGCGAGCTCGCCACCTGGATCGGGCGCGAGGAGTCGTCCCGCGAGCGCAAGGTCTACCGGCTCGCGTTCCGCGTCGACGGCGGGCGACTGGGATTGCTGCGGTTCGAGGATCTGGAGGACGAAGAATGACAACGTACCTACGGAGGCGCCGCCGCGCTGGCGCGCTGGCCGCAGCATTCGTGCTGAGTGCTTGCGCCGGGATGGTCGCGGCGCAGCCGCCGCGCATACTGGGCGCCGCCGACCACGCCGAGCTTGTCGCCGAGATGTCGGCCGACGGCGTGGTCCGGGTGGCGCTGCTCGGCGACCGGATCGAGCGGGTGATCCGCCTCCCTGGGGAGGGGTTTGCGGTGGAGCACGACCCGATGGCGGGCGACCTGTATCTCCATCCCGTTGCGAAACCCGCCACTCCGCAAGTGTCGGGCGCCCCCCAAACACCTGCCGCCCCGCAGGGGCCTGCCGCGCCGCAGGCGCTATTCATCGGCTCGGAGACGGGTTCAACCTACCGGCTGAATTTGATTCCGGTTCCCGGCGGGCCGTCGCAGATCCTGGTCCGCAATGCGGACCTGAAAACGGCGGATCGGGCCGCGCCGGTCCCCGAAACCGGCCGCGTCGCGGCCATCGCCGGACTGCTCCGGGCGGCGGCGGGCGGCGTGCCGTCCCCGAACCACCGGGTCGAACGGGCCGATCAAGACGCTGCCGTCGACATGGACATCGTTCCGGTCGAGGTTTGGCGCGGACCGCGCTTCGAGGCGCTGGTACTCGAGCTGGGCGTTGACGCGCCCGCGGAAGCTCCGGAGCTGGCCGCGGCGCTGGGCCCGGATGTCGTGGCGGTGTGGACGCCCGAACGCGGCGCGCGCCGTCACGCGGCGGGACGCCTGGCGGTGGTCGTGCGCGAGGCGCCGGAACGATGAGCAAGACATCGAGCGACGCCCCGCGCGGATTTGCCGCCCCGCAAGGGGTCGACGGCGGCGCCCGGCAGGTGCGCAACCGCCAGCTCCTCTTGTTCTCCGCGGTGGCGGCCGTGGCGCTGCTGGCGCTCGCCGTGTGGCTGTCCGGCTCCGGCGGCGGCCCGTCGGCGCCGGGGGCGCGGATCGCGGCGGAGTTGGCGGGGCCTGACACGGCGGAGGACACCTGGACGCGGCGCTCGGAGGCCCGGATCGGCCGGCTTGAGGCGGATTTGCGCGACGTGCGCAACGCCAACCGGCAGCTCGCGGAGGAGAACCGCCGGCTGCTGGAGGAAATTCGCGGCAACGCCGACGAGGCGAAGGGCATTATCGACCGTCTCACGGCGGCCCTTGGCGAGGCTGCGAGCGACCGAGCCGCGAACGAGCCCGGCCTCGACGATCCATTCGGCGGCGCCGATGTATTCGCGCCAGGCACCGCGCGCGGCGGTTTTTCCGCGTCGAGCGGTTCGACGGACTCTTCCGCCGCCCCGCAGAAGCCTGCCGTCCCACAGGGACCGCAGACGCTGATTGAGCGTTTTCCGCTGGACGAGCCGCTCTTTCGGCAGGCCGGGGGCGAGGACGCCCGGCAACTGTCGGTCTGGCTGCCCGCCGGCAGCCATGCCGAGGCGGTGGTGATCGCCGGCGTCGACGCATCCGCCGCAGTCGCCTCCCAGGGCGATCCGCGCCCGGTGCTGCTCAGGATCACGGGACCCGCATGGACGGCGGCCGATGACGGGACGGCGCAGACCGTCGACCTCCACGGCTGCACCGTCACCGGGGCAGCCTACGGCGACCTGTCGTCCGAGAAGGTCTATGCGCGGCTGCGCACGCTCACCTGTTCGGGTGCCGAGCCCGGCACGGTGGTCGAGACCGAGGTGGCGGGGTTCGTCGCGGGCACCGGCAAGGCCGGCGTGCGCGGCCCGGTCGTGAGCCGCGAGGGCGCGCTGGTGCAGAAGGCGTTTTTTGCGGGGCTCGTCTCCGGCGTCGGCCAGGGCGTATCCAGCGCGTTCGCGCCGCAGGCGGTCGCGACCGGGACCAATACGGCGGCGGTCGCCAACACCGGAATCGACGACATCGGCCGCGCCGGGATCGGCGCGGGCGCCTCCTCGGCGGGCCGGCGCGTCTCCGACTACCTGATCCGACGCGCCGAGCAGTACCAGCCGGTGATTCAGCTCCAGGTGGGCACCGCGGTGACCGTGGTGTTCCTGGAGGGCACGCGGCTCGACGGGCGGCCCGGCGACCAACCCACACGGAGAACGAACAATGACGGTTGAGAAACCGAGCAAGCTCCGCCGCGCACTTGCGCCGGTCACAACGGCCGCGGCCGTCCTGGCGCTGAGCGGATGCGCGGCGACCCATGTGGGCGAGGACTGGCAATGCCCACTCGCTCAGGGCACGCACTGCGCCAGCGTCGCCGCCGCCGATCCCATGGTCGCCCTCACGGATGCCAGGCATCTGGCGGGCGGCGAACCACTCGCGGGGATCGAACCCCTCGCGGGGGGCGGAGGCCGGCTGGACACACCCATCAAATCCAGGACGCCCATTCCGGCGACGAGAGCCCGGCGCCACGCTGCGTTTGGCAGGACCATGAAAGACGGCCGCGGGCGGGACTGTCCCGTGTTCTGCCGCCCCTTCGGCTGGTTCGCCCGGGTGCTGGCGCACGGCGGGGACGAGGCGGAAGCCTATGAAACGCCGAACGATTCGCCGGACCCCGCCAATGAGGCCGCGGAAAACGGCAATCGGGCAGACGGGCAGACGGCCTCCTCCGGGCCGGACGAACCGCCGCCCGAGGCGCGCGTGCGCCTTCCCGAAACGGTCGGCCGCGTCTGGATCGCGCCCTACGTGGACCCGCACGGCGTCTACCGCGAGGCGTCCTGGGTGCGCATTGTGATCGCGCCCGCAGCCTGGAAGCGCCCGCAATGATGGCGCGGCTCAAGGACCTGTTCGAGGGCCCGGCCGGGCTGGAGCCGTGGACGCCACCGGAAATCCCCGCGGCGCTACACGGACTGCTGCCCTGGCGCGCCTTCGACGAGACCTCCGAGCTGTACTTCAACGCGTCCAGCGTCGGGTTCGCGATCGAGATCCCGCCGTTCGCGGGGATCGACGCGGAGACGCTGGGCGCGTTGTCGGGCACGCTGGCCGACGCCGCGCCGGAGCGTTGCGTCGTGCAGGCGATCCATTGGGCGAGTCCCCGGTTCGGGGCGGCACTCGACGCTTGGGGCGCGCCGCGGCGCAAGGCCGGTGAAGTGCAATCGGCGATGTGCGCGCGCCGCGAGCGATTGTTCTCGCACGCGGGCTGGCGTCCCCTTCATTCGGGCGGGCCGCCATTCACGCTCTCCGACTACCGGGTGTTTGTCTGCGCGGCGCTGTCCGGTCCGCCGGGCCCGGCGCCCGAGACCGCGTTGAGCGGCTTTCGCCGGGCGCTCGAAGGCACGCTCGCGTCCGCGGGCGCGTCGGCCCGCCGCCTCGCCCCCGACGATCTGCTCTCGCTGGCGGCGGAGCTCACCGCGCCGGCTGTGAACGAAAGCCGCGACAGCGGCCTGGGCCGTTACGGCCTGGGTCGCCCCCGGCGGCGCTGGTCGCCGCGCGATCCGCTGCATCTTCAGTGCGCCGCCCCCGGGCGGGCGATCACGGTCGCGCCCACCGGCCTGGTGTTCCACGATCCCGACGGCACCGACGTCGCGGTGCGGGTGCTCACCGCCTCGGCCTTCCCGGAGGTCTGGCCGGGCTGGCGCGGCAACGCGCTGATCGGCGACTTCCACCGGGAGTTCCTTCAGCCGGGCTGTCCGGTGCTGACCTGCCTCACCGTCGTGACCGGCGACGAGGCGGCCGTGGATCGCGCGGTCTTCAAGGCCGCGCGCGCCACGCAGCAGGCGGGCACGGGCATCGCCCGCTATCTGCCGGGACTGCCCGAAAAAGCCCGCGACTGGCAGTTCGTGACCGAACGGCTCAAGGACGGTGAGCGACTGGTGCGCGCCTGCTACACGGCGGCGGTGTACGCGCCGCTGGACGCCATCGACGAGGCGGAGCAGGCGGTGCGCGCGATCTACCACGGCCAGGGCTGGCGGATGGCGGCGGAGCGGTACGTGCAGTTGCCGTCGTGGCTCGCCGGTTTGCCGATGGTGCCGGCGGGCGGGCTCGCGGACGATCTCGAGCGCATGGGCCGCATGAGGACCCTGCTAACCTCGGCCGCGGTCAACCTGGCCCCCGTTCACGGCGAGTGGCGCGGCCAGGGCTTTGCAGCCGGCAACGGCGCCTCGCCCGACACGCCGCCGGCGCTGCTGCTGATCGGGCGGCGTGGGCAGCCCGCGGGGTGGTCGCCGTTCGCCAACACGGCCGGCAACTACAACGTCGCGGTCACCGGCAAGTCCGGTTCCGGCAAGTCGGTGCTGATGCAGGAACTGGTCGCCGGCATCGTCGGCGCGGACGGCGAGGCGGTGGTCATCGACGACGGGCGCTCGTTCCAGCACACCGCGGAGGCGCTGGGCGGCACGTTCATCGCGTTCGGCAAGGACGCGGCCTGCCTCAACCCGTTCGCGATGATCGATTCGGCCGCCGCTCAGGCGGACGGCGACTACCGGGAAGAATGTTTCGCGATGCTCGCCGGCGTGCTCTCGCGCATGTGCCGGAGAAGGGGCGCCATCGACGATATCGAGGCGGCGCTGATCCACGAGGCGGTCGCGGCCGCCTGGGACGAAAGCGGCAACGCCGCCGACCTGGCCGCCGTGCGCAAGCACCTTGAAGCCCGCGGTGACCGCCGCGCGAGCGACATGGCCACCGCGCTCGGCCCCTGGTGCCCGGGCGGGTCGATGGGCCGGCTGTTCGAGGGCACTGCCGTTCCGGACCTGGGCCGGTCGGTGACCGTGTTCGAGCTGGCGGAGCTGAAGGGCCGGGGCGACCTGCAGGCGGTGGTGCTGATGCTGGTGGTGTTCCTCGCCACGCAGCGCATGTACCACGGCGAGCGGACGAGGGCGAAAGCCATCGTCATCGACGAAGCATGGGACCTGCTCTCCGGCGACGACAGCCGGGCCTTTCTGGAGGGCGCGGCCCGGCGGGCGCGGAAATACCGGGGCTCGCTCGTGACCGGCACGCAATCGGTGAACGACTACTACGCCAATCCCGCGGCGCGGGCCGCCTGGGAGAACTCCGACTGGGTGATCTTCCTGGCGCAGAAGGACGAGTCGGTCGAGCTCTTGAAGTCCGAAAAGCGCATCCACTGCGATCCGGGCATGGAGCAGGCGCTCAAAAGCCTGACCACCGCCGACGGGCGGTTCGCGGAACTCGTGCTGCACGGCCCGGACGGCTGGCGCGTGGCGAGATTGGTGCTCGACCCGTGGTCGGTGGCGTTGTTCTCCTCGCGCGGCGAGGCGTTCGCCGAGGTCGAGCGGCTGAAGGCCGGAGGACTATCGACGGTCGAGGCCATCGATCGCATCGCCGGGGTGGAACGCCCGACCGCATCCGAACCGCAACCCGCGAAATCCGAGGGAGGAGACGAATGAGCACACCCGCGACACGCCCGCCACAGCCGGCCTGGCCGGGGGACCCCGCCGGGCTTACGGCCGCGGGCATCGACTTCGAGGCGCTGGCGCACGTACTGGCGAACACCTGTCGCTGGGGCGGTAGAACGCGCCGGTTCTACTCGGTCGCGCAGCGGGGCGTCGTGGCGAGCGAAGCGATCGAGGCGCTGGACGGGCTCGGGCCGGAGGAGCGCCGGACGCTGGCGCTGCGGGCGCTGCTCGCCGACGCGCGGATCGCCTGGCTCGGCGACGTCGAAGCCGGTGGTTCGACGTCGGCGCGCGCTGCGGAGCGTCACCGGCGCGACGGCGCGGCCATCGACCGCGCGGTGCTTGAGGCCGCGGGACTCGATGGTGTGCCGACGCCGGAACAGAACGACCTGCTGCGTTTCGTCGCGCGCATGACCGACGCGGCCGAGCGCCGCGATCTGGACGGCGCGGGCTTCGGCCGGGACGCTGGCGTGGCGTTTCCGCCGCTGAAGCGGCGCATCCGCCCGGCGGAGCCCGGCAAGGCCGCGCGGCTGTGGCTGGCGCGCCTGCACGCGCTCGGCGCCCCGCCACCCACCGAAAAGGCGTCGGGATCCGCCGCCGGGAACCCCACCGATCACGAGGAGATAAACGATGTCGCGCACCTGGCGAGGACGCAACGAGAGGAAACGCAGCATGGGTCGGACCCGGAAAGCCAAGACCGCCCGCGGGCGGCGTAATCGGCGCCGCGCCCCGACGCTGAGGGTGGTCCGCGAGGCCGAGGACGTGTTCCGCGCGGCCATCCTGGCGGGGCTCCTGTCCGCCGAGCGGTCCGACCCGCGATGGGCCGGCCACTACATGTACATGTTCCACGACGAGGACGGCACGGGCTGGTTCAAGCACAGGGACACCCGCGCCTACCTCGCGATGTCCGCCCGCCGCGAGGCGGCGGCGAGAAGGCAGGCGGCGGGCCGCGTGGACGGGGAGTACGGGACGTGAGCGAACTGAGGCTGCTCGGCTGCGCCGTGCTGCTCAACCTGGGCGTCGCGGCGGTACTCGGCGCGGGTATCGCGCGGTACATGGTCGAGACGATCCCGCGGATCGCCACGGTCGCGTTGACGGAGCTCGTGGCCGAGCACGCCGAAATCGCGGCGAACGCCGGCGGGATCCCGGAAGAAACGGCGGCAGCGACGCGCGCCTGGGCCCGGGCGTTGGAAAACGCGCTTCGGCAAGTCGCGGATCGCCACGGGGCGGTGTTGCTGCCCATCCGCGGCGTGGCCGCCGGCGCCCCCGACCTCACGGCCGAGGTGCGCGCGGAGATCGCGCATGCCCTGGCGGGCGGCAGGGTGCTGGCGCACGGCAATGTCCCGGCGCACGGCAGTGTCCCGGCGCAGGACGATGTCCTGGCGGACGACCACCCGGCAACACGGGAGGAACGGCCATGAAGGCTCCGCGAATCGCCTCGCATGGGCGCGGGAAGCGCGAACGCGGACATGCCGCGCTGGTCCTGCTGCTCGGCCTGCTGGCGCTGTGGCTGACGATCCTCTCCCTCGTGCACTTCAACGCGAGCTGGTCCGACGACGCCTGGGGCTACCTGCGCCTGCCCCTGTTCGGGGATCCCGATTTCGGCGCAACGGTGATGTTCGAGCCGCCGGATGACCTGGGATCCCCGGTGCCGTATCTCAAGACGGTGCGGGGGCTGCCGGGCGCGGCGGTCGCCGTGGACGCCGACGGCACGGTGTGGGTCGACGGGACGGCCATCGGACGGGTGAAACCGAACGCACTCGACGGCCGCCGGCTCGAGCCGGTCGCGTCCGGGACCATTCCGGCAGGCTTCTACTACCTGCACGCGGACCACCCCGACAGCCACGACAGCCGCTACGCGGAGATCGGACTGGTGCCGCGCTCGCGCATTCTCGGGCGCGCCGTGGCGCTGCCGGACATCCCCTGGCTGGGGCTCGACGGGCCGCTGGCCGACCCACGGAACATCCATGCCGAGCCCGGGCCGGCTCCGCCGGACGCCATCCTGCCGCATGCAATGCTGCCGGGGGCGAGCCGATGACGGGCCGCGCAATCCGTAAGGCGGCATGGGGCTGTTTGGTGATGCTGGGGCTGGTCGCCGCGAGCGCACCGGCGCAGGACCTCGGCGCGCGCGGCGCGACATGGCCGATCGTCGAACCGGACCTGCTGGCGGACATAGAGGCGCGGCTGAGCGATATGGAGCACTCCGGCGAACTGGCGCGGCTCGAAGACGAGGCGCGGGAGCGCGCCAGGCGTTCCGTTGAACAACCGGAGCCCGTGCCCGGCATCGTCCCGGCGACCGAATACCGCGCCCGCGAGTTCGATCCCGCCATCGTCGTGGCTCAGGACATCCTCGGCCCGGGCGGCGAAGTTCTCGCGGCGGCGGGCACGCGGATCGACCCGTTCGAGCACGCCGCCTTGACGGCCGACGTGCTGTTTGTCGACGGGCGGCGCGAGGCGGAAATCGCTTGGGCGCTGGCGCGCGAACGGTCCGCGAAGATCGTGCTGCTCGCCGGACGGCCGCTCGACCTCATGCGCCGGCACCGGCGTCCGTTTTACTTCGACCTCGGCGGGCGGCTCGCCGAACGGTTCGCGATCCGCGCCACCCCCACGGTGCTGTCCGCTGGCGGGGAGCCATTTCCCGGCGGGGAGCATTCCGCTGGCGGTAGACATCCCGATGGCGACAGCCACCTGTTGCTGACCGAAATCCCGGTGCGGGACGGGCCGCCGGCCACCTGCGCGCCGCCACCCGAATCCATCCCCCAACACACCGAAAGGAGACCACCGCCATGCTGAACATGAACCGTGTCACGCTGCTCGGCCACGCCGGACGCGACCCCGAGGTCCGGACGCTGAACAACGGCAACAAGGCCGCGTCGTTCCCGCTCGCCACGACCGAGCGCTGGAAGGACCGCGACGGCCAACCGGCCGAAAACACCGAGTGGCATCGCGTCGTGGCCTACGGCGCCGCGGCGGACGCCGCCGAAAGGCTGCTGCGCAAGGGCAGCGCCGCGCTCGTCGAGGGCCGCCTTGCCACGCGCGAGTACCGCGACCGTAACGGCAACGACAGGATCGTGACCGAGATCGTCGTCGCCGGCCCCCAGGGCGTGTTGAACGTGCTCGGACGGCGCGTCCGCGGCGCGGACGGTTCGCCCGACACGGCGGAGCGCCCATGAGGCGCCTGCGGTTCGCGGCCGCCGCGGGGCTGGCCCTGGTCATCGGGCTCTGGTCCGCGGGGGCGCAGGCGCAAGCCTGCACGGGGCGCTTCGTCAACCCGATCGCCGACGTGTGCTGGGAGTGCCTGTTCCCGATCTCCATCGGGCGGGTCAACATCGGCGGCGCCTCGGGCGCGCCGGACACGCCCAACCCCTCGTCTCCGATCTGCTTCTGCGGCTCGCCCATCCCCCGCATCGGGCTGTCGCTCGGGGTGTGGGAGCCGGCGCGGCTGGTGGACGTCACGCGAACGCCCTGGTGCTTCCCGAACCTCGGCGGATTCGACCTCGATCCGGGGCTGCCCGCCCCGCGCGGGCGCACGGGATCCTCGATGGGCGACGGCGCGGCGGGTTCGGTGTGGCACGCGCATTACTACGTCTATCCGCTCCTGTCGTGGATCGGCGCACTGCTCGATCTCGGGTGTCTCGAGGGCGGAAGTCTCGACATCGCCTGGATCTCGGAACTCGATCCGGCCTGGCTCGACGACGAGCTGTCGTTCCTGCTGAACCCGGAGGCGGCGCTGTTCGCCAATGTGCCCGCGCAAGCGGCCTGTGCGGGGGACTGCGCCGCGGCCTCGGCGGGCCTGCCGCTCGATCCGCTGTTCTGGTGCGCCGGCTGCCAGGGCGGGATGTACCCGCTGACCGGCAACGTGGCCGCGCACGTCGGCGGCGTGCAGGCGTCTCTGCTCGCCGCCCAGCGGCTGGTGTACCGGCTGCATCGCCTGGGCCTGGCCCGAGGCACCTCGGGATCGGCGGCGCTGTGCGGCGACTATCCCATGCCGGTCATGAAGAAAAGCCAGTACCGCTGGCAGATGACGCAGCCCGTGCCGGCGACGACCCCGGCGACCGGCTGTAACCCCACGGGCCGGACCTCGGTGCTGTGGGAGGCGCTACGCGAACTGCCCGTCTCGGGCGAGAGCTTCGGCTATTTGCTGTGGAGGAAACGCAATTGCTGCATCTTGTAACAAAAAGCCTCGGACAGCGCGCCGGAGCCCTCGCCCGAGCCGGGTGGCGCTGCGCGCGGCAGATTTGCACACGACGGTGCCGCACAAGGCGGACCCCGCGGCACGGCCTCGCCGCCGTGGCGTTGCTGGCGCTGTGTGCGGGATCGGCCTTGGCCCAGGAGCCGCCGCCGTCGGCGGAGGACCTGGCGCGGGCCGTCGTTGAGGAAGCCGGCGGCGCCGGCAGGGAAAGCGCCGACGTTCGCGCGTTGGTCGACGCGGTCCATGCCGGGTCCGGCTCATCGACCGGGTCCGGTGAGCTCGGGGACTGGACCGGCTCGGCGGTCGCCGACGCGCTGCGCCGCGCCGGTTCGGAGGCTTCGGAGACGGTTGCCGTTGCCGCGGCCGGAACCGGCGAGACCGCCGCCCCGCTTCCGGCCGAGCGCCACGCGGCGGCGCTCGCGGCCGGTCCGCCGGACCGCCCGAATAGCGCCGAGGTGCTCGTGTTCATGAGTCTGGCGGTTCCGGAGACGGGCTGGGCGCAATGGGCCGCGCAGGCCGCCCGGGCCGGCGCGCCGCTGGTGCTGCGGGGCGTGTTTCCCGGCGGACTGCGGGCCACGGCAACCGAGATCGGACGGCGCCTGGGCGGCCACGAAGCCGGCGTCGCGGTGGATCCCCGGCTGTTCCGGCTGTTCGGCGTCGAGCGGGTGCCGGCGGTGGTCGCCGTACCGGGCGGTGTTCCGGCCTGCGCAAGCCGCGGCTGCGCGGACGACGCCCCGCCGGCGTTCGACGCGGTGGCCGGCAACATCGGCCTGGCGGCCGCGTTGGAAGCCATCGCCGCGGAGGGCGGCGCCGCGCGGGACGTCGCTCTGGCGCGCCTCGAACGTCTCGGGAGCCGCCCGTGACGGCCATGCGCGAACCCGAGCCGCACGGCCTGGCGCCGCTCGTCGATCTGGCCACCCGGATCGTGCGGCTGCTGGCGTGGCTGGCGATGTTCGCCGCCTGCTGCCTCATGCTGTGGATTCTTTCGGGGACGGCGGCCCGTGCCGACGACCCGAAGGACGCGGCCCGGCAGATCGGACAAGCGGGGGCGGCCCGGGCCGGCGCGATCGCGCGCGATGGGGCCAACGCGCAAGCGGTGCCCGGCTTCGCCGGGACGAACGTGCCCGAGCGCCATCTCACCGACGCCGGGATGGAGAACGCCGCGCAACGGCGGCTGGCCGATCCCGACGATCCGGGGGGTTCCGCCGGGCGGGCGGTGATCGACGGCGCGGCCGTCCGGCCCGCCGCCCCGGTCCCGGGCAACGACCCGGCGGTGGCGCGCGGCCGGGTCGTGCAGTCCGATCCGCTGGCCCCAGGCCACCGCGCCGGCGGCCTCGCCTCGGGCGGTTCGTCCGATTGCGCCGCCGGCGTGACCGACGCCGGGCGCGGGGGGGCGTGCGGACGCGCGTCGTACTGCGTCGGCGCCGGTTGCGAGACCGTCGAGTCCCGGGGCAATGCCGGGTTCGCCCGCTCGGCGGCCATGCTGAACATGGTGGTCGAGATGGGCGGCGACGAGTTCGACCGCAACGACCTCCGGTTCTTCTCCGGCGAGGAACGCACGTGCGAGATCAAGTACGCGGGGCTGGCCAACTGCTGCCGGGACTCCGGGCTGCTGGTGGGGCTCGCGAACTGCTCGGCCGAGGAGAAGGAACTGGCCGGGGAACGCCACGCCGGCAACACCCATTACTTGGGACGGCGCTGCGCCAAGCGCGTGTTCGGCGTGTGCGTGACGCGCGAGCGGGCCTGGTGCCTGTTCGGCTCCAAGCTCGGGCGCATCCTGCACCAGCAGGCGCGCCCGCA
>JAPOYG010000599.1:0-2936 GCA_026706755.1 Acidobacteriota bacterium | reverse complement strand
GGCGGGACGAGCGCGACGCGGCGCTTCGCAACCTGGCGGAACGCTACGGGCTGATCTACCTCGGCCACCCGGCCTGTTCGGAATGCCGGGTGTTCGGACCGCTGCTGCGCGCGTTCGCGCTGCGCCACGGTCTCGACGTGCTGGCCGTGTCGATGACCGGCGAGGCGCTGGAGGGCTGGCCGGAGACCGTGCCCGACAACGGGCGGGCCGCCGCGCTCGGCCTCGACGGCGCGCCGACGCCGGCGGTCGTCCTGTTCGACGCCGAAACCCGACAAGTCCTGCCCGTCGGGTTCGGGGTGCTCGCCGAGGACCAGCTCGCCGAGCGCATCTTCGTCCTCACCCAACGGGAGACCGGCCATGACTACTAAACCCTGGCGGGCAGCGGGACCCTGGCGGGCAGCGGGCTTGGGGGTCGTGCGGACGGCAGGCACACGGGCGTCACGGAAGGCGAATCGCACCGGACAAGTCCGGGCGCTTGTAGCGCCCATGGTTGCCGTCGCGCTAGCGACCGCGCCAGCGGCAGCGGACGTGCTCTCGGAGATGGAATCGTTCTGGCAGGGCACGGCGGTCAACACCACCGGCCCCACCGCGTTCGACGGTCAGGCCTCCGGCCACTGGACGCTGGGCAACCTCTATATGCGCGCGCCGGTGCGCATCGAGCAGATCGCCACCTTGAGCCTGCCGAGCTTCCGGGCCGGCTGCGGCGGCATCGACGCTTTCGCCGGGGCGTTCTCGTTCATCGACTCCGACCAGTTGATCGCGTTCGGGCGCGCGGTGGCGCAGAACGCCGCCGGGTTCGCGTTCGAGCTGGCGCTGGAAACGATTTCCCCGGTGATCGCCGAGACCATGTCCAAGCTCCGGGCGCTGTCGCAGTGGGTGAACAACCAGAACCTCAACTCCTGCGAGAGCGCCCAGGCGCTGGTCGGCGCCGCGTGGGCCAGGAACGACCGGGCGAGCGAGGCGATTTGCGCCGCCATCGGCACGTCCCAGGGCATATTCTCCGACTACGCCGCCGCCAAACACGGCTGCGGCGCGGGCGGCAAGCGGAACTCGACGCTGGCTTCGGCCACCGGGCCGATGGCGGACCAGGTGCCGGTGAACGTCAACTACGCCTGGCGCGCGGTTCAGGCGTCGGCGTTCCTGTCCGCCGACGCCGATCTCGCGGAGTTCGCGATGTCGGTCTCCGGCACGGTGATCGTCACGGCGCCCACTTCCGACGGCGATACTTCCGGCCCGCAGGTGCGTATCCTCGAACCGCTGGCGCTGGATCGTCGCGTGACGGAAGTCCTGATGGAGGGCGGCGGCAACTTGCCGGTCTACCGCTGCGACACGACGGCGGACTGCCTGAACCCGACCCAGGGCCAGGCGGCGGTGCCCGCCGACCGGGGCTATCGGGCGCGGGTCGCGGGCCTGCTGCGGCGCCTGGCCGAGGCCGTGCGCAACGACACGGCGCCCCCGCCCGACGCGCTGGGGCTCGTGAACCTGACGACCATCCCCGTGTACCGGGTCATCAACGCGGCCGCGGCCTACCGCGGCGCGGTGATCGACAGCGAAATCGACGCGCTTGCCGAGGCCGTGGCGCTGGACCTGCTGCAGGTCTGGATCGCGGACCTGCACCGGACGGTCGAGGAGCGCGCGGGCACGCTTGACATCGCCGACGGCGAGCAACTGGAGCGCTGGCGCGAGGGCCTGCGGGCCAACCGCGCGGCGCTCGCGCAGCACCGCAACGAGGGCCTAGCGCGGTTCAACACCGCGCTCGCCGTGGTCGAAAAGCTCCGGCTGATCGAGACCGAACTTGCCGGCGCGCTGTCGGCTGACCTGCGCGACGCCCTCGCCTACGCCCGAGGCCGCTAGGCGCCTGGGGGCGCGGCAGATCGGGGGTACGGTATGTACGAGATCTTCACGCTCGGCGGCGGCACGTACCTGGTCGACCTCCTGAACGCGGTCGCGGCCATCACGTCCGGCGGCGCGTACGTGACGCTCGCCCAGCTCGCCGGCGCGGCGGGCCTGGCCTGGGTGCTGTTCCGAACCGCGTTCGGCGGTTCGTGGAAGGACAACGGCAAGTGGATCCTGATGTTCGTGGCCGTGTGGGGCGCGATGATCGTGCCCAAGGCCACGGTGCGGGTGGTGGACCGGCTCGACCCGGCGCTCGCCCCGGCCGTGGTCGCCAACGTGCCCGTCGGGCTCGCGCTGTTCGCCTCCGCGACCTCGGAGATCGGCGACGGGCTGACCCGGCTGACCGAGCAGGCGTTCGCGTTGCCCAACGATCTGTCCTACCGGCGCCACGGGATGATCTTCGGGGCGCGGCTCGCGGCGGCGGCGACGCGGCTTGAAGTCACCGACGCGGTGTTCGCCCGCAATCTCCGAAACTACGCGCGCCAGTGCGTGTTCTACGCGCTGCTGCTCGGGCACGTCTCCGCCGACGAGCTGCGCGAGTCCACGGACCTGTGGGCGTTGGTGACGTCCACGACCCGCTCGCCCACGGCGGGCGCCTCGCCCGCGCGCATGGTCGAGTTCGCCGAGCGCAACGCCGGCGGCGGAGTCGGCCGCTCGGTCGCCACATGCGCCGATGCGGCGGGACGCCTCAACGCGCTTTGGGCGGCGGAGACGGCGCGCGCCGGCGCCGTGTTCGGACGAAGGCTCTTCCCCGGCGCGGCCACCGAGGCGCTGGCGCGCGCCGAACTGATGGCGGCGCTGCCGGCCGCGCACGACTTCCTGATCGGCGCGTCGCGGTCCGCGGCAGAGATCATCCGTCAGCAGATGCTGCTCAATGCCGTGCACGAGGCCGGCGCGCAGTGGGCGTCGGAGGCCGGCAACGCCGCGGCGCTGGCGTCCTACACCGAGGCCCGCGCCGAGGCCCAGACCGTTTCCGCCTACCGGGCCATCGGCCGGCAGGCCGAGACCTGGGTGCCGATGCTGAAGATCGTGTTCGAGTG
>JAPOYG010000427.1 GCA_026706755.1 Acidobacteriota bacterium | reverse complement strand
TGAGGGGCCGGGGCGACTTCCCGTCGACGTCGGTGAAGCCGTAGTGCTCGGCCAGCGCCGCGGTCACCAACACCTGCCCCGTCCACCGCGCCACCTGGGGATCGGCCGCCAGCGCGGCGACGCCACGGCCCTGGAACTCCGGGCTCTCCGAGTTGGAGAGGTCGAAGAAGCCGGCGGCGAGGACCGCTTCCGTCCGGACGAGTCCCGGGTAGAGCGACACCACCGTGACGCCGTGTTCTCGAAGTTCGGTCGCCGTGTCCGCGGTCAGCTTGTCGGTGGCCGCCTTCGCGACCCCGTAGACCGTGTTCCCGATACGCTTCTGCGCCGCCCAGTGCGACACGTTGACGATGAGGCCGCTTCGCTGCGCAACCATCATGCGGGCCGCGTGCTGGCTGGCCGCGAACGCCGCCCGGACGCCCGCGTCCATCATCGCCGGCCAGCGCCAGGCCGGCTGCTCCCAGAACGGCGCCGGCCACGTGAAGCGCTCGCCCTCGACCATCCGCTCGTAGCCGCCCCAGGCGTTGTTCACCAGCACGTCGAGCCGCCCGCGGTCGGCCTCGACCCGCCGGAACAGGCGGGCCACGGCCTCATCGTCGGTGTGATCGCACGTCACGCGGACGATCCCGTCGTCGAGGTCCGCCGCTTCGATCGACCGCCCGCTGGCGTACACCGTCGCCCCCGCGCGCTGCAGTCCCAGGGCGGTCCCATGGCCGACGCCACGACTCGCGCCGGTCATCAGGGCTACCCTGCCGGTGAGCCTCGTGGAGCCTGCAGAGGTCATCGGTCGGACGGTCAGGGATGGCGGGTGGCGTGGTGAGGCATCCGGTCTCGGCGGGCCCAGCACCGAATCGTCGAGGGTGTCCCAAGCCGGGCTGCTCCCCGGCCCGCCCGAGCCCTGGAGCTACCGAGGCGTCAGCGCGGCGGCGTCTGTTGCCGTGTACCCGGCGCCGGGCGCCGCGGGGCGTAGATGTCGACCCCCTCTGCGTCGCCGTCGGCTTCCGGGTCGACGCCGGCGTCGTGCAGGACCTGCTCGATGGCGGTGACGGTGACCGGCGACGGCTTGAAGTTGCCGAAGCGGTAGCCGCGGGCGATGGTCAGCGGCGTCCAGCCATAGCGGTTCTCGACGTTCCACGCGTCGACGTGGGCGCCGTTGGCGGCGAGGAACTCGACGACCCGCGGAAGGTTCTTGTAGGCGGCGCCGTGCATGGCGGTCTCGCCGTTGTCGTCGACGGCGTTGATGTCGGCCCCGAGGTCGAGCGCCACTTGCACCGCTTCGAGGACTTCTTCCTCCGTTCCGGCATCCTCACCGGGGGAGCGCGTGCCGAGGCCTGCCGCGGCCATGAGCGGCGTGCTGAACTCGTCGTTCTTCGCCAGCGGATCGGCGCCGAGCTCGGCCAGCGTGCGCATCAGCTCCGCGTCGGCGACGAGCGCGGCCAGCATGAACGGGGTGGAACCGACCTCGCGGTGGCGCGTGTTGTTGAGGTTGCGCCGCTCCGTCATCCGGGCCTCCAGGTCGGCGCCGTGCGCGGCGAGCTTGCGGACGAGGTCGAGGCTGGAGAGGCGGCCCGAGCCGTAGGGCGCCGGGTCGTTGTCGCCCCCGCCCGGCTTGCGCACCTTCGGAATCATGTGCAGCACGGTGTAGCCCGTCGCGCTGGCGTTCGGATCGGCCCCGGCGTCGAGCAGCGCGGCGGCGACCTCCCAGTGGGCGTTGGTGACCGCGACCAGCAGCGGGGTCGTCCCGACCCGGATCGGCCGCCCCGCCCGGTACTGCCGCCCGCGCGGGGCGACCGTCTCCACCGCCCGGTTGACGTCCGCCCCGGCACTGAGCAGGGTGCGCACGACGTCGAGATGGCCTTCCCGGACCGCGAACAGGAGCGGCGTGAAGCCGGAGGCGAGCGGGGTCCGGAAATCGGCCCCGATCTCGATCAGGGTCTCCACGACGTCGGCGTGGCCCTCTGCCGCTGCCCACATCAGCGCGGTCTGGCCGCGCGCCGGCTCCTGCGCGATGATGTCCGCCCCGCGCGCCACGAGCGCACGAACGAGGCCGACGCGACCCGTGCGGGCAGCCGTCATCAGGACGGTCTCGCCGCCCGGGAGCGTCGTGTTCGGGTCGGTGCCGGCGGCCAGGAGCCGCTCGACCATCGCGACGTTGGCGTTCTCGGCCGCGAGCGAGAGCGCCGTCACGCCGTAGCGGTTCTCGGCCCCGACATCGGCGCCGGCATCGAGCAGCCGGCCCACGAGCTCCGCATCGTCGTGGTAGGCCGCCCAGTGCAGGGCGGTCATGCCGTCGACCTGCCGGGCGTCGAGGTCGGCCGCCCCGGTTAGGAGATCGTCGATGGCGGTCCGATCGAGACGCTGGACGGCGTCGGCGAGCAGCGCGTCGGCCCCGGCCCCGGCCCCGGACGCCGATGCCGGCGCAGTGGCGAGGATCGTCGCGA
>JAPOYG010000273.1 GCA_026706755.1 Acidobacteriota bacterium | reverse complement strand
GCGCAGGAACAGCGGCGTCCAGCCGGGGTCGGTGGAGGGCGCCACCAGCACGTCGCCCCGGCCCATCCGCCGGCCGTCGAGGGGCGTCCGCAGCACGCAGGCGGCCCCCTCGGCCTCGCCGGGCGCCGCCGCGACCCCCGCCCACGCGTCGCCTTCCGACGCGGAGGTCTCGGCCGGCGCGGCCACGGCGCCCGAATCCGCCGACGACGATTCCTGGATCACGCCGGGCAGCTCCAGCTCCTGCTGGGCGGCGAGGCGCGCCCGGCGGTCGGCGACCAGGGCGCCCGCGCCCGTTCCGTCCCAGGCTCCGGTCAGCCACGCTTCCACCTCGACGATGCTGAGGTGGAAGACGTCCCCGGCGGCGGCGATGCGGCCGGAAGCCTGCAATCGCCGTCCGACCTCCAGGCACACCTGGCGGATGAGGGCGATGGCCGCGGCCGACCCCGACTTGGCGTTCTCCCGCAACGCGGCGCCGCGGCGGGCACGGGCCAGCACCCGCCGCGCCACGGGGCGGAGGACGGCGGGGAACGCCGCCAGTTCCGCTTCCGCCCGCCGCCGCACGTCGGCCGCCCGCGAGCGCGCGTCCCCGTCCGGCGGATGGTCGAGGTGGAAGCGCACCTGCTCGAGCACGTAGTGCGGATCCTCGGCCCAGCGCGTGCTGGCGAGCTCCATCTCGAACACCGCACGGTGGCCGAAGCGGTCGAGGTAGTCCTCCATCCCAATCCGGAACGGGGCGTCCGCCGGCAGCTCGCGCCAGGCCCACGGGTCGGTGTCCCGCAGCACGGCGAGAGCGGCGGCGTCTCCCGCGGCTCGGGTGGCGAGATCCTGCAAGCGGAACCCGTGCTCGGCGCTGGCCACGTTCCCCGATGCCGCCAGCAGACGCGACACCAGGGACCGCGCGCTGCCGCGGACGGCCAGCTCGAGCACCCACTCCAGCGCCCGCGCCCACACGCCGCTGTAGGTGGCGGCAAGCTGCAGGACCGGCTCGTACTCGGCCCCCAGCGACTGCAGGTCGCGGAATCGCGCCAGCAATCGATCGTCGCTCAGGGTCGAGAGATCGACCGCGCGACTCCGCCTGGCTTGCGCGACCATCGCGTCGATCCGCCGGGGGGCGTCCCGCTGGAACCGCCGCAGCCGCCCCACCAGCCGCATCCGTCGCCGCGCGCGGGCGAGGCCGGCGCGGCCGCGCATCGGGCTCCGGTCCGGCACCGGGATCTCCGGCTGGAACCCGCCCATGGTGACATTCGTGTCCGCCGGCAGGATGCCGATCGAGTCGTAGAGGCTCCACTGCAGGCTGTCGAGGTCGAAGTAGGGCCGGCCGCCGAAACGGCGCATCACCTGCATGCCGGGCGGCAGCGGATACTCCACGAGCCGGGCCGAGGCGTAGACGATCGCCTGCGCGGTCGCGTCCACCAGGGACCAGGTAGCCATCGTCAACGGCCGCGGGAACGAGTCCCGGATGTTGCCGTCCGACCAGGTCGGGGCGCGGGTGGGAACGCCGGGGAAGGTCCACCGCGGCAGCCGCGTCACCGGGCGCGACTGGAGCATCCAGAGCGTCCCGCCGTCGCAGGCCCATTCCACGTCCTGCGGGGTGTCCCCATCGCCGAGCGCCCAGTGGACCCGCATCACGAGCGCGGCCAGTGCCTCGATCGCCCCGTCGTCGAGGACCGGGGCGCCGCGGGTGTCGTCCAGTCGCGCGACGTCGAGGTCCGGACCGCTCCGCCGGACCGCGTACCGCTGGGGCGCGACCGCCCCCTGGACGACGGCGTCTCCCCGCCCCGCGGCCAGCTCGATGGTGACGACCTGCCGCTCGCCGGTTACGGGGTCGCACGAGAAGGCGACGCCGGCCGCCGCGGGGCCGCGATGCGGGTCGCCCACCATCTCGCAGAGCACGACCGCGCACGGCGTGGCGTCGTCCGCCACCTCCATCCGCCGCCGGTAGGCGACGGCATGGGGCGTCCACAGCGACGCGAAACAGCGGGAGGCGGCCGCGCACACGGCATCGAGCCCGCTGACGCCGAGGTGGCTCTCGTGGACGCCGGCGAACGCCGCGCCGGCTCCGTCCTCCGCGACGGCGGACGAGCGGACGGCGAGCGAACGTGCCTCCAGTCCGGCGCGGTCCAGGAACCGGCCCACCGCCTCGCGGGTGGCAGGGGGCAGGCCCGTCCGGACGACGAGGTCGCGAAGCGACGCGAGCTGGGCCTGGACGTCGGCGCGCTCGACGTCGGCCGCGGTCACGGTCGCGAGGGGCGCCGCCAGTGCGGCGACCTCGGCCTTGCGGAAGAGCTCGGTGTAGACGGAGGCGGCCACGACGCCGCCGCGCGGCACCGCGAAGCCGTAGCGCGCGAGACGGGCGAGGTTCCAGCCCTTGCCCCCGACCACGGCGGAGCCGGCGGCGAACGCTTCGTCCCAGGTCAGCAACGGGTCGTGGGGGTCTGCT
>JAPOYG010000185.1 GCA_026706755.1 Acidobacteriota bacterium | reverse complement strand
ATCAGGACGTGCTGACCGACGAGCAGGCGGCGGAGCGCGAGGCTCGCGCGATCGAACAGAACGTCGACCGGCCTCCGCCTCCGGGTAGCACCGGCGGCTACAACCGGTTCTGGGTGGACACGCCGAGCTTCGTCGACAACACGCGCACGTCCCTCATCGTCGATCCGCCGGACGGGCGACTGCCGGCGCTGCAGCCGGGCGTGTCGCACCAGATTGGCTCCCTGGGCGAGGACCTGCAGGCCGAGCGGCCCATCCGCTACCGCGTCGGCGGGGCGGGGGTGGACGGCCCCGAGGATCGCGGCATCGCCGAGCGCTGCATCCTCGGCTTCGCCAACGGGCCGCCGCTGCTGCCGGGGGGCTACAACCAGAACGTGCAGGTGTTCCAGACCCCCGACCACGTGGTGATCCTCAACGAGATGGTCCACGACCCGCGCATCGTCCCCCTGGACGGGCGCCCGCACCTGCCGGGCGATCTCCGGCAGTGGAACGGCGACGCCCGCGGCTACTGGGAGGGCGACACGCTGGTCATCGAGAGCACGAACTTCAGCGACCTCGTCCCGAGCTACAACCCGACTGTGGCGTCGGCGATGGGCAGCGGTGAGCACCTGCGGCTCATCGAGCGGCTGACGCGCGTCAGCGCCGACACGCTGCTCTACGAGTACACCGTCGACGACCCGGTGACGTTCACCCGGCCCTTCACGGTCTCGCTCCCGATGCGCTTCTCGGACGTGCCGATGTTCGAGTACGCCTGCCACGAGGGCAACTACGGGCTCCTGAACATCTTGCGCGGCGCGCGCGAGGACGAGCGGGAGGCGATGGCGGCGGCGCAGGACCCGCAGTAGGGAAGCGCGCAGCAGGGCACGGATCTGCGGCGGCGCTCTCGGGAGGGCGCCGCCGCGGCGCTCGGTCGGTCGAAGAAGCCGTTCGGGTGGCGAGAAGCGAGCAGGTAGAGCGGCGCGCACGCGCGTCGGGGAGACATCCATGGACGGACCGAGCACAGCGACCCGCGGGCGGGCGGCGGCAGCCGGAGTGATTGCGGTGGCGATGGCGATCGGCGCCGGCACGATCGGCGGCGTGGGCAGGGCGCAGGGCGACGGGGTCGAGATCGACGCGGACGACATCGGCGGCGTCGTCACCAGCGCCAACGGTCCCGAGGCCGGCGTCTGGGTCATCGCCGAGACGACGGATCTGCCGACGCGCTTCATCCGCATCGTGGCGACCGACGACGAAGGCCGCTACGTGGTCCCCGACCTGCCCGACGCCACCTACGAGGTGTTCGTGCGCGGGTACGGCCTGATTGACTCGGCGCGCGTCGAGGCGTCACCCGGGCAGGCGCTCGATCTCGACGCCGTCGTGGCCCCCGACGCGCTGGCCGCGGCGGAGGTCTACCCGGCCGCCTGGTGGCTCTCCATGATGGAGCTGCCGGAAGGCGAGCTGTCGCAGCAGGAGCTCGGCAGCGCCGTCACCGGCTGCCTCAACTGCCACCAGATCGGCAACAAGGCGACGCGCGACATCCCGGCCTCGATCCTGAACGCCGTCGACTCCCACGTCGAGGCCTGGGACCAGCGCGTGGCGATGGGGCCGATGGGCTCGGCGATGAACGGGATGTTCCGCCGCCTCGGCGAGCAGCGGACGATGTTCGCCGACTGGACGGACCGCATCGCGGCCGGCGAGGCGCCGACGCAGACGCCGCCGCGGCCGCGGGGGGCGGAGCGCAACGTCGTGGTGACGCTGTGGGACTGGGGCACGGAGTACGACGGGCGGACCGACAGCACGCCGTCCGACGTGCGCGACGGCACCGTCAACGCCAACGGCCTCGTCTACGGGGTCGTGCAGCCGAGCGACATCCTCGCCGTCATCGATCCCGTCGAGCACCGGGCCAGCACCATTCCGATCCCCTCGGGCGGGCCGCGCATCCAGACCGACACGCCCACGTCGCCCTACTACGGCGACGACCCGATCTGGGCGCGCTCGTCCGATCCGCGGAGCGTGGCCATGGACGGCGACGGGCGCGTCTGGCTGACCGGCCGGATTCGCGGACCGGACGAGCAGCCGTCGTTCTGCACGGACGCGGCGAACGCCTTCGCGGCCTACTTCCCGCTCGAGGTCGGCACGCGGCAGGTGTTCCTCTACGACCCGGAGACCGAGGAGTTCAGCGAGATCGACACCTGCTACTCGTCCGACCACAACCAGCTCGGCCACGACGAGCGCTTCTACTACGGGTTCCGGGACGGCGTCGGCTGGGTCGACACGGAGCTCTGGGACGAGACGGGCGACGCCGAGGCCTCCCAGGGCTGGTGCCCCACCGTCATCGACACCAACGGCGACGGCGTGATCACGCCCGGCTGGACGGAGCCGGACGAGCCGGTCGACCCGACGCGCGACCACCGCGTCGCCTACGGCTGCTACTCGCCGGCCGTGAACGCCGCCGACGGGAGCGTCTGGTGCTCCG
>JAPOYG010000530.1 GCA_026706755.1 Acidobacteriota bacterium | reverse complement strand
TCGGCCGGCCCGAGCGGGGCGCGATGGCCTTCGCGCGTTGCCTGACCCCAGACGTTGTGGCCGAACTGGCCTCCGACGCGAGCTTCGCACCGGAGCAGTGGCGAGTGCTGCGGGTGGCCGACACGGACGACGAGGCAAACAGAACCACCGACGCCGATACCGCGGTCGAGTTGCGCGAAACCAAGAGCGAACCGACGCTGCTGCTGGTCGACACCGGACGCGCCGGCGCCGGCATGGACGGGATCTACAGCGCCGCGCGCGAGGTGGGCGAGGCCGATCTGTTCGCGGAAGCTGGCCGGCTCGCGCGCGCCGAGCTGTCGAGCGCTCACCGCGACTACGCGGAGCGGGCAATCCGTCGGGCGCAGGGAATCGGACGCCACGACAGCGTCTCGCCGTGGGCGGAGTTCGACTTCCTCTGCCGTGTGGCTGCGCACCGGCAGCACCCGGGCGAGTACCTGCACCTGCTCGGGCTGTGGCCGGTCGCCGCGGTGGCCGACGGAGACGCCGGCGCGGAACTGGCCGCAGCGCGCCGCTTCGTAGATCGCCTGCTCGGCGTCGCCGCGGCCGGCCTCACGGTCCCCGCGCGCATCGCGTCGCTTCGCATCGCGGCGACCGGTGAGCAGCGCCGAGACCTCGAGCGCTTCGTCGCGGAAGCGGCGACCCGACCACTGCGCGACGCCCTGCAGGTGCTGGCCGACCAACCACGCCTGTGGGTCGGCTCCCTCCCGGTCCACCCGAGCGACGACATCCAGGCCATCGAGCTCCTTTCGTGGCGCAACCGGAACGGAAAGGTCACCGCGTGGTCGGGGCTCGCGGAACCGCCCGAGGCAAGAGCGCCGGAACTGGTCCTGAAGCCCGACCCGCAGTCCGCGAAGGAGTACTCGAACCTGGAAGTCCGGTGGAAGGCCCGCCCCGCCGAAGTGGAGAAGAACGCCGCCGACTACCGCGTGGCGGTGCTGACGGACCTCGACGAGGAATTGGCCGTGCGCGACGTCCGCCACGCCGCCCGCCAGCAGGAGAAGTGCCGGTTCAGCAACGACGACTTCTCGGCGCTCAGCGAGGACGCCCTGCTGACCGCCCGCGTGGTCGTTTCCGTCATCGGCCGCGACGAGATCGAGCGGCAGCAGAGCGAGGAGTTCGTCATCCGGTTCGGTGAGCCGCAGGACAAGACAGCCGGCGGCGCGGGCCGTAAGGTCCGCACCTTCAGCGAAGGGCTCGTCGAGTTCCCGGGTCGGGAGACCGTGGCCGCCGTCGCCGAGAATCCAACCTGCGTCACCACCGACGCGCGGGGTTTCGTCGCGCTGCGCCCACCCGACGCCCGGCTCCGTAAGGGCTTCCGCGTGTTCCGCCCGCCGCTGATCCGAGACGTGGAGAACGAATGGACGGGCCGCCAGGGCGCGCTCGGGCGCTGGCGGGTGCGCGTCCGGGCATCGGGAGAGCGGGCAGCGGCGTTGGAGTTCGTCCCCGCCGAGGGAGGCCGCGGGACGGCGTGGGGCCGCACCGCCGCGGTCAGCCGGCGGCTCGCGGAACGGTTCCGGGCCGGCGGGGGCGGCGTCGGCCAGATCCACGACGACCGGTCGAAGGCGTTCGACCTCACGAAGGAGTACCTGCTCGCGTGGACAGCGCTACTCGACGACGGCGACACCGAGCTCGCCCTCTGCAACACCGTCGAAGTGCAGTCGCTGTCCGGCCGGCCGATCGGCCTGATCGTGCTGCCGGCCCACCCGTTGCGCATCGCCTGGCTTGCCGCATACGACAACCTGCTGCTCCACGCGGTCTACGACGGGGGGCAGCCGTTCAGGCAGGCACAGGCCGAGCTGGGGGGACTGGACGGTGCGATGTTCCCCGCGTTCCTGCCCAACCCGGCCGGCGGGGCGTTCGTCTTCGCGGACACGCTGGGATTTCACGCGGTGGGCATGGTGCCCGACGACGATCGGGAGCCCAAGGCGGCGGTGGCGGTACTCGCCTGCACCCTCGGCGAGAGCGACTCGGCAGAGACCACGCCCACTGTCGGTGGACAGAGCGCGGCGGTCCTCGGCGACGAGATCCTCAAGTACGCCCCCCGGCAGGCTGATCGACTCCAGCATCCACCGGTCGCCGGTCGCCAGCACGCCGGCGCCGCTGCGGCGTTTCTCCCGCGCCTCGGCGATGAACCGCCCGGCGACGGCGCGCTGCTCCGGCGACGGATACAGGTCGAGGGAGAAGGCCGGCGCGGGCGGCGCCTCGGCATTCGCTGCTTCCGGCAACTCGTCGTCCACGTCGTCGCCGCTTCCGCCGTAGTGCTCGTGGACATGGCCGAGTGCCCGCGCGACGGTCATGCCGTCGCCGGCGCGGAGCGCGTGCAGCCGCAGCAGGCGTGACCGCTCGTGGCAGTCCACGCTGTCGTTCTTCGAACGCGGATTCCAAGCGGCGCCGACCCCGTCGTGGCGCAGCGTCGTGCCCCGCTCCAGCGGCG
>JAPOYG010000281.1 GCA_026706755.1 Acidobacteriota bacterium | reverse complement strand
TCCGAGGCGCGCACCCCGCCGCCCGTGACCGTGTGCTGGATGTTGGCGCAGGCGCTCTGGTTGCCCGCGGACTTGCGCACCACGAACACGTCCATGCTGCACGCCCACGAGAGGTCGGTGTTGCCGTCCGCGCGGTCCGCGTCGCAGCTGTTGTTCTGCGGATGGCGGTTCGAGAGGGTGAAGGTGACCGAGTCCTGCGGCGTACCGTCGGGGGTCAGCGCCAGCCCCACCTCGTTGCGGTCGTTGTGCGTGGTCGGCACCGTGGCGGTCACCGTGATCGGCCCGCCCACCGGGGCGTTCGACGCCCGGACGGCGTAGTCGAGCCTGTTGCCCGGTCCCAGCCCGTGCCCGCCCATCCACAGGTCCCGGCGCAGCTTGTACTTGTACGACATCGGCCTGGGCGAGGTCATGATGAGCGGGTCCGGCTCGTTCTCCCGGCCCGAGCGGACGAAGTACGAGCCCCACGGGTCGTACGTCTCCACCACCGGCGCGTCCGCCACCTCCACCGAGACGGTGCCGAGGTTGACGCCGTTGTAGGTCGAATCCGTCGAGGTCGCGTTGTGGGCGAGGGTGAGCGCACGGTTGCGGTGTGTCCCCGACTCGTCCGCCCCGGTGACCGTCACCGTCTGCGCGGTGCTCCAGAGGTTGGCGCCGCTGGGGTTGAAGACGAGAAAGGTCGGTTGGGTCGCGGCCGCAGCGGCGTCCGTGCCGCCCCTCGCGATGGACACCGACACAGCGGCCGTCGGCTGGGTGGCGAGCGCCACCGTGTAGGTTCCGCTGCCGGTCTCCACGATGCGCAGCGACCCCTTCGAGATGGTGGCGAGGGTCGGAGTGTCGTTGTCCTCGATGCGGGCGAACCAGTAGGGGTAGCTCCTGTTGACGCCATCGGGCGGCGTGGCCGGGTCAACCGTGAATTTGGTGCCCAGCCCCAATGCGCCGGCCGGATCGGCAAGAATAACCACGAAGACCTCGGTCGACTCGACCGCGCCGTCGTCGTTGGTCGGGAACGACACGGTCTTGGTCGTAACGCCGGGGGCGAACGTGACGAGAACACTGGTGTTCGTAAAGTCCGACCCGCTCGCCGGGGCCGTGCCCGTCGGGCAGAGATCGCAGGTGGAAAAGATGGCGCCGTTAACCAGGACACGAACCGGTTCCGTCGACGCCCGGCTCAGGGTGAGCCTGGCGTTGACGGTCTCGCCCTCGGTGACGGTCGGAACCTCGACCCTGACGACCGGCACCGCGGCGGTCACGGTCGCGTCGTTGACCTGGACGCTGAAGCTGCGCTCCGAGGCCGTGCCGCTCGGGTCCGCGCCGCCGCCCACGTTGGTGCGGCGGCTCGAATGGTCGAAGGCCGAGTTCGCGCCGAGCGCCACGGTGAAGGTCTCCGAGCCGCTCCCCTCGGCGACGTTGTCGGCCGCCGCCTCCAGGTTGAGCGTCGCCACCCGCGCGCCCGCGCCGGAGAAGCGCACCCAGAGGCCGGTGCTGGTGCCGTGCAGGCTGACGCCGGTGTTGAGGTTCGTGCCGGACTTCCTGGCGAGGATCCAGTCGGCGATGGTGACCCCCGGGCCGCTGATCGACAGCGGCACGTCGATGATCTCGCCCGCAATGAGCGCGCGGCCCAGCGTCACCGTGAGCTCCACCGTCTGGCCCTCGTTGATGGCGCCGGTGCCGCCGCTACGCGCCAGGCGCACCACCGTCGGGTCGTCGTCGCGGATGGTGACGGTGGCGGTGTTGGCGGTGGACGAGATGCTCACCCCGGCGGGGAGCGCGTTGTTCGGGTCCGCCGAGACCGTCGCCGTCACCACCTCGTCGGGCTCGTCGAGGGTGTCGTCGGTTCCGTAGATCTTTAAATCGAGACCAGTGGTCCCTGCTGCAATTTCGCCAGTCGTACACCCCTGAGCGTCGAGGGAAATTGAATGGAGGCCTCTATCGGCTATAAAGCTGGGAGTGGCCAGCGAGCTGGTAAAGCAGACTTTGTAAGGTATCGCTGAACTGTGCGTAGGCGATACTCGAAGTTTGAATGTGGCACCATCGCTCGTGGGGTCCTCTGGATTCGTAGTATTTAGTCCCTGCGCTATCGAAACTGTCGCGCTCTGCGCGGCGGCTTCGGTCGCCAGCCCGGCAATCAACGGCAGGCAGAGCAGTGCCGGGAGAAGGCCGCGGCGCAGATGGCGGGCGACTGGATGGACGCCCGAAGTCGTGCGGGCCGGGACGGAATCGAAACTGTCGGCGGAAGAAGCGGACTCAGGCGGAGAAGTTGATGAGCCCAGGCGGCGGCTTGCAGACGCGGTGGGGAGACATGAGCCCTTCGCCCGCAGGCTGACTCGGCTGCCGGAACCGTGGTAGACTACTGGGTTAACGAAGTTACGCGGAAGCGCGGAAGCGCGGAAGCGCGGAAGCGCGGAAGCGCGGAAGCGCGGAAGCGCGGAAGCGCGGAAGCGCGGAAGCGCGGAAGCGCGGAA
>JAPOYG010000614.1 GCA_026706755.1 Acidobacteriota bacterium | reverse complement strand
CTAGGCCGGTGGGGGCTGGGGCCGACCCGGAGCCTGCGACGGGTTGGCGGCGCTAGGAGCTTGCGGCGCAGAACGCCAACGCAGTGCGTGCCGCGGCGCGGTGGCGCCTCAGGCCGACAGGCGGGCGAGGCAGAGGCGGGCGGCGGCGTCGACGACGGCGTCGCGGTCGAGGCGATACTCGCGGTAGAGGTCCGGCAGGTCGCCCGACTGGCCGAAGCGATCGACGCCGAGCGGCACGACGCGGTGCCGGCGCACGGAGGCGAGCCAGGACAGCGTTGCCGGGTGCCCGTCGAGCACGGTCACCAGCCCGGCGTCGTCGGGCAGGGCCGACAGGAGGCGCTCGATGTGGGACGTCTCCGGCCGCCCGAGTCCGGCCGCGCCCCCGGGCCGGGCGCGGTGGCCCGCCGTCCAGCCGCGGTACAGCCGGTCGACCGAGGTGACGACCAGCAGGCCCGCCCCCGGGATGTCCTCGAGGAGCGCCTGGTGCGCGTCGATCACCTCCGGGAGCACGGGCCCGCCCGCGACCAGGGCCACCTCCGCCTCCGGTCCTGGCGGCGCCAGCCAGTAGGCCCCGTCGATGACCTGCCGGGCGAGCGCCTCGGTCAGCTCGCGCCGCGGCTGGTCGATCGGACGGGTCGACAGCCGCAGGTAGACGGCGCCGCCGTCGTCCGCCTGCAGGTGCTCGAAGCTCCAGCGGAAGATCTCGCAGAGCTCGTCCGCGTATGCCGGCTCGAACGACGTCAGCCCCGGCTGGGCCAGCCCCAGGAGCGGCTCGTAGATCGACTGGTGGGCGCCGCCCTCCGACGCCAGGGAAACGCCCGAGGGCGTCCCGACGATGATGAAGCGGGCGTCCTGGTAGCAGGCGTAGTTGAGGGCGTCGAGGCCGCGGCTGATGAACGGATCGTAGACGGTGCCGACAGGCAGCAGCCGCTCTCCGAAGAGCGGGCCGCTCAGGCCGAGCGCGGCGAGCAGGATGAACAGGTTGTTCTCGGCGATGCCCAGCTCGATGTGCTGGCCCGCGGTCGACACCTCCCAGTTGAGGGCGGAGACGATCCGCTCGTCCTTGAAGAGGTCTCCCTGCTCGTGGCGGCCGAAGATGTGGCGGCGGTTCAGCCACGAGCCGAGGCTGGTCGACACCGTCACGTCCGGCGACGCCGTGACGATGCGGTCCGCCAGCCCGGGGTGGCGCCTGGCGAGGTCGGCGAGGAACCGGCCGAAGGCGTCCTGCGTCGAGAGGCGGGCTCCCGCGGGGGGCTCGAACCGCGCCGGCACGGCGACGGTCGCCGCCCGGTGGCGGCGTTCGGCCGCACCGGCGAACGGGGCGGCGTCGAGGAACGCCCGGAGCTCCTCGGCCGGCACGTCGAGGCCGGCGAACCGATCCCACTCCTCGCCGTCGGGAATCCCCATCCGCTCCTGGAAGGACGCGATCTGCTCCGGCGTGATGAGGCCGGCGTGGTTGTCCTTGTGGCCGGCGAACGGCAGGCCGTAGCCCTTGATCGTGTAGGCGATGAAGCACGTGGGCCGGTCGTCGCGCACGGCCCGGAACGCGTCGCACACGGTGGCCATGTCGTGGCCGCCGAGGTTCGTCATCAGCCGGCCGAGGGCTTCGTCGTCGTGCTCGTCGAGCAGCGCCCGAATGCCGTGCGTGTCGCCGAGGTCGCGCGTCAGCTCCCGGCGCCACGCCGCGCCGCCCTGGTAGGCGAGGGCCGAGTAGCGCGAGTTGGCGGCCGAGTCGATCCAGTCGCGGAGCGCCTCGCCCCCGGGCCGCTCGAACGCGGCCTCGAGCAGGCGGCCGTACTTGAGCACCTCGACCCGCCAGTCGAGGTTGCGGAACGTCGTCTCCAGCCGGTCCGAGAACCGATCGACCATCACCGCGTCGAGGCTCTGCCGGTTGTAGTCGATGATCCACCAGACGTTGCGCACGTCGTGCTTCCACGACTCGACGAGCGCCTCGAAGATGTTGCCCTCGTCGAACTCGGCGTCGCCGGCGAGAGCGATCATCCGTCCCTTGCCGCGCTGCGGCCCGAAGCCCTTCAGGCGCACGTAGTCCTGCACGAGCGCCGCGAAGCTGGTCATCGCCACGCCGAGCCCGACCGACCCCGTCGAGAAGTCGACGTCGTCGGCGTCCTTGGTGCGCGAGGGGTACGACTGCGCCCCCCCGAAACCGCGGAAGCGCTCGAGCTGGTCCTGCGACTGGCGGCCCAGGAGGTACTGGATGGCGTGGAAGACGGGGCTCGCGTGCGGCTTGACGGCCACCCGGTCCGGAGGCCGCAGCGCGTCGAGGTAGAGCGCCGTCATCAGCGTCACGACCGAGGCCGACGATGCCTGGTGCCCGCCCACCTTGAGCCCGTCGCGCGACGGGCGCAGGTGGTTCGCGTGGTGGATCATCCACACCGACAGCCACAACACCTTCCGCTCCAGCGCGCGGAGGCAGCGCAGATCGGCCGAAGTCGCCGCGGGGGC
>JAPOYG010000144.1 GCA_026706755.1 Acidobacteriota bacterium | reverse complement strand
TAGAAGGTGACGTGCAGGATGACCTCGGAGAGCTCCTGCGGCGTGACGCCGTTCTGGTCGAGCGCGCGGTCGATGTGCAGCCGCAGCTCGTTGGTCACGTAGAGGGCCTGGTTGACGGCCACCGTGACGAGGCTCCGGTCCCGCTTCGAGAGCAGCGGCCGCTCCCAGATGTCGCCGTAGAGCAGGCTGTTCCGGAGGGCGCCGAGGCGCGGCACCGCCGCGTAGGCGTCGCTCAGCCCGCCCGGCGTCGTGATCTCGGTCTCGGGCGCCGGGGCCCGCGGGAGCTCCCCAAGCGTCAGCCCTCGCGCCTCGAACGCCTCGGCCGCCGTGAGCGAGGCCTGCACGCCGGTCGGCCAGCCGGCGTAGAAGGTGACGTGCAGGATGATCTCGGAGATCTCCTCCGGCGTCAGCCCGTTGTCGAGGCCGCGCGGGATGTGGATCGCCAACTCCTCGCGCGCCAGCGCCTGCAGCACCCCGATCGTGATCATGCTCCGGTCGCGCTTCGACAGGTACGGGCGTTCCCAGATCTCGCCGTAGACGAGCGAGTTGCGCAGCTCGCGCAGGTAGGGCGAACCGGCGTACAGGTCGGGGGCCGGAAGCGGCGGCGTCTCTGCCTGCCGGGCTTCCGGGGCCGGGGCCTCTTCGGCTGCCGAGGTGGCGGTGGGGCCGGAGGCTGCCGCCGCGCCTGCCGCGAGGGCGAGGAACGCGACGGCGACGATCGGGAACGCGAGGCGAGTCTTGGGCATGGTCGGAATCCTCCGGGGCCGGCCGCGCGTCGGACCGGCGGGGCTCACTCCGGTTCGGGCGCCGTCGCGCCCTCTTCGACCTGAACCTGGAAGCGGCGGAAGCGGCTGTAGGTGGCCGTGCCGTCCACTCGGGACCGGGTGCGGCGGTTGTCGTAGCGCTCGCGCATCTCGACCGGCACCAGGTGGCCCAGCGCGCCGTCGGCGGCGTAGCGCACGGTGATGCGCGAGTCGACGTCGGGGTGGTCGAGGACCAGCTCGGTGACCAGGACGCGCCCGGTCGCCGCGTCGATCCAGTAACGGCCCTGTGCGGGGAGGTTCTGGCCGCCGCGGCGGCGAATGAGCGTCACCGGCCACGTTTCCCGGTAGCCGACGGCCCACACGTCGCCGGGCCCCTCCGGTTCGTCGATGCCGAGCTCGGGCGAGGTGTCCGACGCGCGCTCGAAGGAGAACCGCGACTTGTTCGCGGACCCGAGGAACAGCAGGGCGAGCGTCGGCGTGTTGGTGGTGCGCTCGATGTCGCCGATGTTGTGGCGCGCGCTCTCCTCCAGGATGCCCTGGATCTGCCGCCGGACGGAGGCGGTCGGGTTGAGGAAGAGCCGGGTCAGGCGCTCCTCCCGGTCGCGCACGGGGCGGCCGTTGGCCTCGAAGACGTCGCGGAACCCGAAGGGCCGGTCCGCCCCCTCGGGCTCCAGCAGCAGGTAGTCGGAGCGCAGGGTCACCCGCGCCGAGCTCGCGCCGAAGCCCGCTCCAGGGGGGTAGCGCGCGCGCTGCTCGTAGCGTTCCTCCATAACCACGCCGACGAGCCGGGCGTGGAGGTCGTCGACGTACTCCGTTGCGCGCCCGAGCACGTCGAGCAGCGACGGGTCCTGCGCTTGTCGCTGCGCTCCGGCCGGGAGCGCCGTCAACGCCGTCAAGGCCGCGAGCGTCGCCGGAAGCGGAGCCCGCCAGCCGGGGATCCTGCGCTTCACCTCATGCTCCAGAGAAATCGACGGTGACCGGACCGCCGATTCCGGCACTATACCGGCGCACCCGCCTTCTGGCCAGCGCTTCGCCGGGTAGGCGAGGCCGCTACAGGCGGCAGGACGGCCCGCCGGCCGCCTCGTGCTCCGTGAGCCGGGTCTCGATCTCGCGCAGCGTCTCGGGCGAACATTCGGCCTGCATCCGCTCGAAGAGCTCGCGTTCCTCGATGCGAATGTGACGGCGGAGCCGCTCGCCGAAGGCGCGCAGCCGCCCGTCGAGGTCGGCGCGTGCCGCCGGACCGGCTTCCCCCGCGGCGAGCGCAGAGACCATCTCCCGCATCGCCTCGTGGTCGTCGATAAGCGCCCGCACCAGGCGATCGCCGTCCGTCACGTCGCGGGCCGCCACCGGGAAGACGTGGGCTTCCTCCGCGTCGAAGTGCGGGCCGAGGTTGGTCTGAAAAAAGTCGATCAGCCGCGCCGACTGCTCCGCCCGGTCCGCAGGCCAGTCGGCGCGGGGGTTGGTGGAACGGCCCAGCACCAGCCGCTCCGCCATCACGAGACCGTGGTGGTGCTCCCGGGAGAGCGGGGCGAGGCCAGGATGGCGCTTCATGAGGGCGGCCGACCAGATCGATCGTAGTCTCTACCGCCGCCTCGCGCGCGTGGCTGGTGACCCCCTCGACGCAGGCGCCGCCGGAGCGGCCTGGCGCCGCCAACCCGTCGCAGGCTCCGGGTCGGCCCCAGCCCCCACCGTCCCAGGAGCT
>JAPOYG010000586.1 GCA_026706755.1 Acidobacteriota bacterium | reverse complement strand
ACGGCCGGGCATATCGACCACGGCAAGAGCACGCTGGTCGAGGCGCTCACCGGCATCGATCCCGACCGCCTCGACGAGGAGAAGGCGCGGGGCATCACCATCGATCTGGGCTTTGCCCGCTACGTGGACGGCGATACCGCCCTGGCGTTCGTCGACGTGCCGGGGCACGAGCGATTCGTCCGCAACATGCTTGCAGGGGCGAGCGGCATCGACTGCGTCCTGCTCGTCATCGCCGCCGACGAGTCCGTGATGCCGCAGACGCGGGAGCACTTCGACATCTGCGGCCTGCTCGGCGTGGGCGCGGGCGCCGTGGCCCTGACCAAGGCCGACCTCGTCGACGACGAGACGCTGGAGCTGGTACGGCTGGAGACGCGCGACCTCGTGGCGGGATCCTTCCTGGACGGCGCTCCGATGGTCCCGGTGTCCGCGCGCACCGGGGCCGGGATCGACGCCTTGCGTGCCGTGCTCGCGCGCCTGGCGGCGGCCGCGCCGGGGCGCCCCGACGATGGCGTGGCGCGGCTGCCCATCGACCGGGCCTTCAGCATGCGCGGCTTCGGCACCGTGGTCACGGGCACGCTCGTCTCCGGCCGCATCGCAGTCAACTCCGAGCTGGTGCTCATGCCGGGCGGCCGGCGCACGAAGGTGCGAGGCGTGCAGGTGCACGGTGAGGCCCGGCCGGTCTCGCACGCCGGCCAGCGCGTCGCTCTCAACCTCGCCGGCATCGAGGTCGGCGGGCTCGCGCGCGGGGACACCCTGGCCGACGTCGCCGGGCTCGAGGCGACCCGACGTCTCGATGCGGCCGTTGCCCTGCTGCCGGACGCGCGCCCGCTGAAGCACGGGGCGCGGGTCCGCTTCCACCAGGGAACCACCGAGATCATGGCGCGGGTGGCGCTCGGCGCCGAGGTCGGCCCGCCCGAGTCCGACGACGAGCGCGCGCCCGAGGGCGCGGAGGCGGACGCCGGCGGGTTCGCGATCTCATTCCCCGCGCTCCTCGCTCCGGGAGGGCGGGCCTATGCGCGGCTGCACCTCGAGCGTCCGGCCGCGCTCACGCGCGGAGACCGGTTCGTGCTGCGCGCCTACTCGCCGACGGTGACGATCGCCGGCGGCACGGTGCTCGACCCGCGGCCGCCGCGCGGCCGCCTGCGGTCGGTGGCCGGGCGCGCCCGTTCGGAGCGCCTCGCCGGTTCGGAGGACGCGACGGAAGCCGTGCGGGTCATGATCGAGGAGGCCGGCGGGGAGGGCGTCTCGCGCGCCGAGATGATCTCGCGAGCCGGCCTGCCGCCGGTTGCCGCGGAGACGCTCGAGCGCACGCTGACGGCGGCCGGAGATGCCGCGCCGATCGCCGGTCGCCTGGTGGCCGCGGGCCGGCTGCGCGAGATACGACAGGCGCTGGTGGACGCCGTCACGGCCTTCCACCGCGCCCACCCGCTGGAGCCGGGTCTGCCGCGCGAGGAGACGCGCGAGCGCCTGCGCCGACGGGCAAGTGCGGCGGTGTTCGATCATGCGGTCTCGGAACTGGTCGACGACGGCACCCTGGTCGCCACCGGCCACCTGGCCCTGGCTTCTCACCGGGTCTCCCTGTCGCCGGCGGAGCAGCGGATCCACGACGCCATCGACGAGCTGTTTCGGGACTCCGGATTGACGCCCCCGGACCGCGAGGCCGTGTGCGCGGCGACCGGCGCGGATGGCGATCTGCTCGAGAGACTGCTTCGCCTGCTGGTGCGCGAGGGGCGGCTGGAGCGGGTCGACGCGTTGCTCTTCTCGGCTGAGGCACTGGCCCGTCTCCGCCGGGAGATGGCGGCGCTCGGCCGCGACGCGAAGCCGGCGCGCATCGACGTGGCCGGCTTCAAGGAGCGCTTCGGCGTGACGCGCAAGTTCGCGATTCCGCTGCTCGAGTACCTGGACCGGATGCGCGTGACACGGCGCGTGGGCTCCCAGCGGATCGTGCTGTGACGGGGACCGGTCCTGGCGTCGCGCCGGCCGTGGACGCCGGCGCGGGGCGGCGGCACGCCCGACAGTGTTACACTCCCCGCGTCCGCGGGGTCCGTCGAAGCGCGGGGAGACTGGCGAGCGCATGGCAGAGGACAACGGCAACGGGTGCTTTACGATCGGCGTGTTCGCCGATGCTTCGTGGGCGTCGCGTGGGCTCGATGCGTTGCTTCGGGACCGGTTCGAGCCGGAAACGCTCTCGATCGTGGCGCGCGAGTCGCCGGCGGCCGCAGCGCTGGTCGAGCGGACCTTCGGGGGACGTCCCGAAGGCGGCGAGCTCGAGCTGTACGGGGTCGGGCGCGTGCTGGCGCACGGATCGCTCGTGGGCGCCCTGCAGGGCGAGGACCAGGGCCTTGTGAGGACCGGCTTGGCTGCGACGATTCGACGGGCAGGCTTCCAGGCCCACGACGGCTTCATCTTCCAGACGCTGACGGCTCGGGGAGGAGTCCTCGTCGCCATCGACAGCGAGCCGCGCGCGGC
>JAPOYG010000612.1 GCA_026706755.1 Acidobacteriota bacterium | reverse complement strand
GCCCCGGAAGGAGATGTCGCTCGGCGGATCGACGCCGAGCCGCCCGAGGCTGGCAGGACTCACTCGCAGGGCCGAACGACAGTCTGCGAATTCGGAAAGGACGTCGAGTGGGCTCCGCGTTCGACGCCGTCCCGATCCTGCTCCTGAACGCGTTCGGGCCAAGCGATCCGGTGGTCGGCTACGTCCTGCGCAACGCTGTCTTCGTCTTCACGGCGACGGGCGTCCGGGACCTCGTCGTGGCGCTCGGGGGCGTCCCTCCGACGCCGCCGTGGGTCCTCGCGGGGATCGCCGCGCTCCTTGCGGCCATGGGCTACGCCGCGATGCGCCGCGCGGCGGCGACCCAGGTCGAGCTCACGCGTCTCGCGGGCGAGCTCACCATCGCCAGGCGGATCCAGGAGAGCCTGCTCCCGCCGGCCGACATCCGCCTGGCCGGCCACCGCTGTGCGGCCCGGTGCGTCTCCACCGACCGCATCGGCGGCGACCTCTACGACTTCCTCCGCCATCCGTCGGGGGGCCTCGGGCTCCCGTCGCCGACGTCACCGGCCACGGGATACCGGCCGCGCTGGTGGCCAGCCGGGTCAAGGCGGCGGCTGCCAGCCAGGTCGCCTCGTCCGACGATCCCGGCTCGCTCCTTGCCGCGGTCAACGCGCAGCTGCTCCACGAGACGGATACGCTGGACCTGGTCTCGGCCGCGTACGTCTTCTTCGACCCGGGCCGGGACCGGCTCCGGTTCGCGATCGCGGCGCACCCGGCGTTCCTGATGCAGACCGGCACGGCGCATGTCGGCCCCGTTCCCGCTCGCCGGGGGCCTCTCCTCGGGATGGTGTCCGAGGCCTGACGCGGCCTCGCCCCCGGGCGAGACCGCCGGGACCCGCGCCGAGCTGACCGCTCGGGCGCAACGAGGAGGCGCGATGCTGGACAGGAAGCACCCCCGCTGGAAACGGCGGAAACGCTTCCTGTGGATCCGGAGGCGCCTCGCGGGCATCCCGGTCGACAGGCGGCTCCTCCGGGAGCCGGACACGAGCAGCAACGCGAAGCGCCGGACGCGCGACACGCGGCGCAAGTTCCTCGTCGGCAAGGAGGTCGTCGCGCGGCTCGCGAAGCGGACCGGTCTGACGGACTTCGTGCGCCGCCTGCTCGTCCTCGGGCTCGATGCCGACGACCGACAGTACTCTGGGCTGCGGCCCGGCACGCCGCTGGTCCCGATCGACGAGCCCGCCGGCGGCTCCCGGCCCCTCACCGCCGCGCGCGTTGGCGCCCATGACCCCAGCGGAGCGGAAGCGCCGGCTCGAGGCACTCAAGCAGGAGGAACGCGACCTCCGGCGCGAGCTGCGGCAGCTCGTCGCCGCAGATCTGGGCGAGGACGAGCCCGCGGATCCGGTAACGCACCGGATGCATCCTGATCGGCGCCGCCATGCTCAAGATGGCGAAAACGCACCCGCGTCTGATGCCGTGGTTGAAGGCGCTGCTGACGCCAATCTGCACGAACAGACCCTCGGCGCTCGGAGACTCGAGCGGCCGACACCCGCGCGAGCGTGGCCGCGCCGGAGGCTACCGATGGCCACACGACGACTCCTGACCCGCCGCGAGGTCGAGCGCATCGTCAGGATGCCCCGATCGTCGTTGTACGAGGAGATGACCGCGGGCGGTTTCCCCAAGCCGATCCGCGTCGGCAAGAGGCGCGTCCGGTGGTTCGAGGATGAGATCGCGGCGTGGGTGGAGAGCCGCGACCGCGCCGGTTCCCAACCGGATGGCACCGGGAAGTCGTCCGGCTGAGGCCGCGCGGCCGCGCGCAGGCAGTGCGCAACGCCGGTCGCGGCGACCGTCCGAGGGCCTCGAAGCGGAGCGGTCGGTTCGTTGCACCATCGCCCGGCCGCGGCGCATCGGCGATCATGTAGAGAGGGAGGTAGACCGCGTCCAGCCGTGAGCGTCCTACGAGGAGCAAGGCCCGCGGAAGACCGCCGATGCCGGACGACCAGCAAGCAGTTGCCGTCGGCATCGAACGGCGCCACCTTGCGATGCTGGACAGCTTCCTCCGGGAAGACCCGGAGGAGGAATTCCGGGTGAGTCGGCCGGCGGTCGACAGGCGGACGGCAGCGGACGGCAAGGAGTACTTCGTCGAGCGCCGCGTGCACCTCCCGACGGACCGGCGGCGGCTTCTCGGAAAGATCGTCGAGTGGTACGCCGAGTTCCGCGCGCCGTCGACCGTACGGATCGTGGCGCCGTGCGGGAGCGCGGACCCCGACCGCAAGCGAGAGGTGGACGAATGGGTTGCGAGGGAGGAGGCGCGGCTGACGAAGGAGGCGCCGGACGCCACGCGGCTCGCGCTCGCCAGGCACGATTCGCGGCGCCTGGAACGGGACGACCCGGACGCGTTCGTCCGCGTGTGGGCCGCGGGCCGCGCGGCGAAACCGGGAAGCACCGACTGACGGGCCAGACACCTGGCCGCCGGCGGGAGCGGATGACGGTCG
>JAPOYG010000226.1 GCA_026706755.1 Acidobacteriota bacterium | reverse complement strand
CCCACACCGCCGCGGGCGGCGGCTACGACGCCCTGACGGCGGACCTGGGCGTGACGGTGACCGACGACGACACGGCCGCGATCGTGCTCACGCCGGTGTCGCTGACCGTGCCCGAGGGCGGCGAGGCGACCTACACGGTGAAGCTCGCCACCGAACCGACGGCCGGCGTCACCGTGACGATCGCGGGCCACGACACGACGGACCTGACGCTCGATCCGTCCTCGGCGACGCTCACGTTCACGACGTCGAACTGGGCCACCGCCCAGGAGGTGACGGTGAGCGCGGGGGATGACGGCGACGCGGACAACGACACCGCGACCTTGACCCACACGGCGGCCGGCGGCGACTACGGCTCGGTGTCGAAGAACCTGGGCGTGACGGTGACCGACGACGACACGGTCGGGATCGTGCTGTCGGCCACGGCGCTGACGGTGCCTGAGGGCGGCGACGCGCCCTACACGGTGAAGCTGGGTTCGGCGCCCACGGCGAGCGTCACCGTGGCGATCGCGGGGCACGACACGACGGACCTGACGCCTTCGCCGGCATCGCTGACGTTCACGACGTCGAACTGGGCGACGGCGCAGACGGTGACGGTGAGCGCGGACGAGGACGACGACGCCGGCAACGACACGGCCACGCTCACCCACACCGCCTCGGGCGGCAACTACGCCGGCCGGACGGCGGACCTGGGCGTGACGGTGACCGACGACGACACCGCCGCGATCGTGCTCTCGCCCCCGGCGCTGACGGTGGCCGAGGGCGCGGCGGCCACCTACACGGTGGCGCTTGCCACCGAGCCGGCCGGCGGCGCGGTGACGGTGACCGTGACCGGGACGTCGAACACCGACCTGACGGTGGACACCGATCCGGACCGGAACGGCGACCAGGACACGCTGACGTTCACGGCGACGGACTGGGAGACGGAGCAGGAGGTGACGGTGACGGCCGGGCACGACGAGGACGCCGCCAAGGACACGGCGACCTTGACCCACACCGCCTCGGGCGGCGGTTACGGCGCCGTGACGGCGAACCTGTCGGTGACTGTCGACGACGACGAGCATCGGCCGCCGACGTTCAGCCTGGCGCTGGCGCCGGGCGCGCCCGATTCGGTGGTCGAGGACGGGGCGCCGGTGGAGTTGCGGATCGTGGTGGAGTCCGGGCGGTTCAATTACGACGACGGGCTGTTCGACGAGGTGTTCCTCGAGGCGACGGGCACGGCCACCCGCCGGGACTACCGCCTCGAGTACCGGTTCCGGGACCGCTGGTCGCAGGCGCCCCCCGGCGCGATGCCGGTGACGGTGTATACCGAGGACGAGCCGCAGTACCAGCGGTTCCGGCTGGCGCCGCGCGAGGACGACCTGACCGAGGGCGCGGAGACGGTGCGCCTGGAGCTCGTGCCCATTCCGGACAACCGCGTGGCGAACTTCTCGCCCTACTTCCTGGGCGAGGACCGCGTCGTCGAACTGACGCTCACCGACCCGGTTCCGCCGGGCACGCCGGTGGCGGCGTTCGACTCAAGCGAGGCAAGCGCGGACGAGGACGTCGGAACGGTGAGCGTGACGGTCAACCTCGACCCGGCGCCGGAGGCGGACCTGACGCTGAACTACGCCGTCTCCGGCACGGCGGACGCGGGCGAGGACTACGAGGCGCTGTCGGGGACGCTGGCGGTGGCCGCAGGCTCCACGAGCATGGACATCGAGATAGCCGTGACCGACGACGCCGTGTCCGATCCCGGCGAGACCGTGGTCCTGACGCTGGAAGCCGGCGACGGCTACGCGGTCGGCGCTGCGAGCGCCCACACGCTGACCATTGCCGACGACGAGGCGCCGCCGCCCGGTCCGCCGGAGGCGAGCATCGCGGCGGGTGCCGGCATCACCGAGGGCGGCAACGCGGTGTTCACGATCACGGTCACGCCCGCCCCGAGTCCTGCGATCCAGGTGAACGTGAACGTGGTCGACAGCGGCAACTTCGCCAAGGAAGGCAACACCGGCGCGCGCAGGGTGCGGGTCAACCCCAACGGGACCGGCTCCTTCTCGGTGCCCACGGTCGACGACGGGATCGAGGAGCCCGACGGCACGATCACCGCGACCATCCAGACCGGCGAGGGCTACGAGCCCTCGGCCACCGACGCTTCCGCGTCGGTCGCCGTGGCCGACGACGACCCGCCGATGGTGAGCATCGCCGCGGGGCCGGACATCGAGGAAGGAGAGGAGGCGAAGTTCAGCCTCACTGCGTCTCCGGCGCCGAAGTCCGCGATCACGGTGAACGTCAATGTCGTGAACAGCGGCCATTTCACCGAAGAAGGCGAGGACGGAGCGCGCACCGTATCGATCGGGACCTCCGGCACGGCGACGCTCACGGTCGGGACCAGCCAACCCGACGGCGTCGACGGGCCCGACGGCACGATCACCGCCACCGTGAACGCCGGCACGGGCTACGAGCCGTCGCCCACGCACGCCAGCGCGGTCGTCGCGGTGGCCGACAACGACGATCCGCCGGCGCAGCCGGTGGTCGGCATCGCGCCGGGCCAGGCGGTCACCGAGGGCGGCGACGTGGTGTTCACGCTCACCGCCTCGCCCGCGCCCGGCGAGCAGATCACCGTGAACGTCGAGGTGACCGAGCGCGGCAACTTCGCGGAAGACGGCGAGACCGGCGATAAGCCCGTCACCATCGGCACGTCCGGCACGGCGACGCTGACGGTGCGCACCCATGACGACACCGGCGACGAGCCCCACGGCCACATCGCCGCCACCGTCAAGGACGGGACCGGCTACGCGCCCTCGGGAACGGACGCGTCCGCCACCGTCACGGTGCGCGACGACGACGATCCGCCGACGGTCCGCATCGAGGCGGGCCCGGACGTCGACGAGGGCGGCGACGCCACGTTCACGCTCACCGCCGCGCCCGCGCCCGGGGCCGACATCACCGTGCACCTGGAAGTCGCCGCCGGCGGCAACTTCGTCGAAAACGGCCAGAAGGGCCAGCGCAGGGTCGGCATCGGCACCTCGGGCACGGCCACCCTGACCGTCGAGACCGACGACGACGACGTGGACGAGGAGGACGGCACGATCTCCGCGGAGGTCCGCCCCTCGCCGGGCCACTACACGCCGTCCACCACCCGGGGCGCGGCCTCGCTCACCGTGGCCGACAACGACGCCGCGCCCGCCGCCGCGTTCGAGGTCGCGGACTCGCGGGTGGACGAGGACGCGGGCGCGGCCAAGGTGCGCATCGAGCTGAGCCGGGTGACGGAGGCGGCGCTGGAGCTGACCTATACGGTGGGCGGCACGGCCACCGCTGGCGAGGACTTCGGCATCGCCGACTCCGGCAGCGTCGCCGTGCCGGCGCTCGCCACCTCCGCGACCATCCCGGTGGCGATTATCGACGACGCCGACGACGAGCCGGCCGAGACGGTCGTGCTGACGCTGACCGGCGGGACGGGCCACACGCTTGGCGGGCGCGCCGAACACACGCTCACCATCGCCGCCAGCGACGCGACGCCGGTCGTCACCATCGCGGGCGGCGAGACGATCGGGGAGGGCGGCACCGCCGCGTTCACGGTCTCCGCCGACCCCGCGCCGGCGGCCGACCTCGAGGTGAACCTCAGCATCGCCGACGTCCAGGGCAGCGACTTCGTGGCCCCCGCCGACGAGGGCGGCGACACGGTCACGATCCCGACCGGGGCGACCTCGGCGGCCTACAGCGTCGCCACGGTGGACGACAAGGCCGACGAGGACAACGGCGCCGTGACGGCGACGCTGGAGACGGGCGACGGCTATGTGCTGGGAACCCCCGCCAGCGCCGGCGTCACCGTGGAGGACGACGACGATCCGAAGCCCGAGGTGAGCGTTACCGCCGGGGCGGACATTACCGAGGGCGGACAGGCGGCGTTCACGGTGACCGCCACGCCGGCCCCCGGCAAGCCGCTCAGGGTAACGCTTTACATCGTCCAGGAAGGCCGCTACGCCGGGCCCGGCGCACTGGGCGAGCAGCGGGTGACGGCGCCGACCTCGGGATCGCTCACTCACACGGTCACAACGGTGGACGACAGCGAGGACGAGCCCAACGGCTCGATCACGGTCACGGTGCGGCCGCAGTCCCACTACACGGTGGCGGAGGCCGACTCGGCGAGCGTCGCGGTCGAAGACAACGACGAGTCGAACTACGCGGGCGTGGAGGTGTCGATCGCCGATGCGCGCGGCAAGGAAGGCGAGGAGCTGGAGTTCGTGATCACCCTGAACCGGGCCGCGCCCGGTCCGATCACGCTGTCCACCACCTGCCATGCCGGCACGGCACGGCTCAACCACGATGTGGAATGCGGTTCCCCGATGCTCCGGTTCGAGCAGGGCGACACCTCCATCGTGCACCGGGTCTGGGCGGTGGAAGACGACATCGACGAGGGTGAAGAGAGGTTCCAGTTCGAGATCCGCAATCCGGACCCGGCGATCGTGACCATTACCCTCGGCACCGCCATCGGCACGGTCGAGAACGACGGCCCGCTGCCGTCGGCGTGGCTGGCGCGGTTCGGGCGGACCGTCGCCGAGCAGGCCATCGACGGCATCTCGGCGCGCATCGAGTCCGCGCGGGCCGGCGCGCGAACCCCCGGGTTGCGCGGCACGTTCGTGGGCAACCCCATCGGCGGCGCAACCGAACTTGACGACGCCGCCTGCGGTCCGCCCGCTGACACGGCCGCGCCGCCCACGCCCGGCGCGGCGGAGACCGCGCAAGCCGCCGGGGACAACGCGCCGGAGGACCCGGTCGAACCCGCCGCGCCGCCCTGTACGGCAGACGCTGGCGCATCGGCGGCCGCTGGCGCGACGACGGACAACTATGGCCGGAGCGCGTGGGGCGGCGGCCCCGGCCCCTGGGGGCAGGCGAACGCCTCGGCCATGGGCGGCCCGCGGGGGGCCGGGTTCGGCGCCGGACTCGGCCAGGGCCCAGGCGGCATCGGCCCGAGCCCGGGTTACGGAACGGGCGGCGTGGCCGCGGGGCCGGGCCAGGGCGCCTCCGGCATCGGCGGCCCCGGCCGGGGTCCGGGCTACGGCGCGACCGCTAGTGGGATCCAAAGCGATCCCGCCGGGATGCTGCTGAACCTCCTGATGGGCAGCGGCTTCACGTACGCGCGCGATGAGGACGAGCGCGGCGGCACGCTCGGGTTCTGGGGCCGCGGCGCGCACACCACGTTCAACGGTCGCGACGGTTCCCTCGACCTCGACGGCGAGGTCGGCACGGCGCTGCTCGGCGCGGACTACGCGAGAGGCGACTGGCTCGCCGGCGTGGCGCTGACGCAGAGCTTCGCCCGGGGCGGCTACGCCAATCCGGAGACCGGCGCCGGCGCGGTCGAGTCGACGCTCACGGCCGCCATCCCCTACGCCGCCTGGGACGTCTCCGGGCGGATCGACCTCTGGGGCGCCGCCGGCCGCGGCGCGGGCCGCATGGCGCTCACCCCCGGCGGCGAGCGCAAGGGACTGGCCGGGACGGTCCGCGGCATGGCGCCCGCCGGCGCGCCGATGCGAACCGGCGAACCTCCGGATGCGCCATTGGAAACGCTGAGCACCCATATGGGCTGGTCCATGGCGACGGTGGGGCTGCGCGGCGTGCTGTTCTCTGGCAGCGGCGGCGGCCCGTCGCTGGCGGCGGTCTCGGACGCGCTGTGGTCGCGCACCACGTCCGATGAGACCGACGGCATGATGGCCGGTGCCGGCAAGGTCACGCGCCTGCGCGTGGGCCTGGAAGGCGGCTGGACGTTCGGTCTGCCCGGCGGGGCCAGCCTGACCCCGCAGATCGAGGCGGGCGTGCGCCGCGACGGCGGCGACGCCGAGACCGGGTTCGGGGTGGAGCTCGGCGGCGGGCTGAACTGGACCGATCCGAAGCGCGGCCTCGACCTGGACATCGAGGGCCGCACCCTCGTGGCGCATGAGGCCGACGGGAGAAGGGACATCGGGTTCTCCGCCTCGCTCGCCTACGATCCCAGGCCGGACAACCCGCTTGGGCTCTCGTTCAATCTGCGGCACGCGTTCGGCGGACAATCCTCCGGCGGTCTCGACGCGCTGTTCGCCTCCGACCCGCTGGTCCCCATGGGCCAGGTCGGCGCCGGGCAGTGGACGGCGGAGGCCGCCTGGGGCCTGCCGGCGTTCCGGGAGCGGTTCACGGGCACACCGACGCTCGGCTACGGCGTCTCCGGCTCCGGGCGGGACATCAGCGTCGGCTGGCTGCTCGAACCGGCGGGCGAGGACGCCCGGGACCTGCGGCTCGGGCTGAAGCTCACGCGCCGGGAAAGCCCTACGGAACTCCCGGACCACGGTATCGCCGTCGAGATCGCGACGAGGTGGTGAGACAGGGCCGCGCGGGCGGATGTTCCGGCTTATGGCGAGCGCTTTCGAGCGGCGAATGGACGTCGAGGTTAGGTTAGAATCGGCGGGTGTTCGAACGGGGCCTGCCATGACACTTCCGACAAGGATCGCACTGTGCGCGCTCGCAACGCTGGCCGCCATCGGCGCCGCCGCTCAGACGGTCGGGGGCCCGTACGTTGGGGTGAGTGCATCGGGCAGCTTCTACGACGTCGATTACTCGAAAGCCGTCGACAACACGAGCCCCGCGAACGTCTCCGCGAACGCGGGCCGCGTCATCCGGGCCTCTGCTGCAGCGGACAGCGCCACGTGGGACGCCGGAGTGTTGGCAGGTTACCGGCTGCCGTTGGGGTCCCTCTACCTCGACGTTGAAGGGGACCTCGTCCTGCACCAGGGGAGCGTGTCGTCCCACCTTGCGGGGCAGGGCGCTTCGCCGCTGCGCAACCAGCTCGGCGACGTCTGGCCTGAGGACTGGTCCCTTGCGAAGGAGCGGAGCCTGGGTGCGACAGCCCGGGTCGGATGGGAGATTCCCGCGCTTGGGGCGAGCGTGTACGCCCTTTTCGGCCTGCGCCGCCTCGACGCGGATTTCGAGACCGCCTACACGGGATGCCTGTCTCCGATGGGTTGCGCGCCGGGCGAGCTCACATCGGGACAAGAGCAGCACGATGAATCGTTCGACGCGCGCACACTCGGTGCGGGCCTCGAAAAGGCGTTCGGTGGCGCGGCCATCCGGGGCGAGCTCCGCTACACCGACCACGGGAGTTCGACGCGGACGGTTCCGTTCACCGAGGTGGCCGTGACGGTGCCCGTCGAACTGGCGACCAGCGAGTTCGGCGCGGGGGTCAGCCTGATCTGGCGGCTGTGAGAGTTGGCCGGCCCCGGGACACCCTGATCGAGACCGGGATTCCCGCTGCCAGGCTGACCGCAACAAGGACGCCGGCGCGGACGATCTCTCCATAAAGGGCGCTGCCGATCGCGAACAGCAGGGCGTAGACGGCGACGCAGCCGAGCAGCACGTTCACGAGCGACCTTGGAATGCGATCGTCCGGATCCGTTGGCCCTTCCTGCCCCGCGCCTTCGCGTACCGGTTTCCAACCCGGTCCGCCCGGTCGAATCCTGCGGTAGAAACGACGTAGCACCGCCGGGTCCGTGCGCGGACACAGGTACGTGGCGAGTAGCCAGCCCAGGGTGGTGACGGCAACGCCGCCGACCAGTCTCTGCCAGGAAGTCCAGCCGGGCAGTTCGGCGAACTGGAAATAGAGCGCCGCCGCGAAAGACACCGCCATTGCGGCGATCTCGCTGAACGCGCTGATGCGCCACCAGAACCACCGCAGGAAGAACAGCAGGCCCGTTCCCGCGCCGATGGTGAGAAGCACGTTGAATGCCTGCAGGGCGCTCTCAAGGTATAGGGCCAGCCACCCCGCCAGGACCATGAGCAGCACGGTCGTCAGCCGCCCGGCGAGAACCAGCCTTCTCTCGTCCGCTTCGGGTGCGACGAATCGCCTGTAGAAGTCGTTGACGACGTAGGACGCGCCCCAGTTCAGTTGCGTCGAGACGGTCGACATGTAAGCGGAAACGAGCGATGCGAGCACGAGGCCGAGCAGGCCGTGGGGCAGCAACGTCAGCATGGCCGGATACGCGAGATCGTGGCCGATGACGCCAGCCCCGATGTGCGGAAACGCCTCCCGAATGGCATCGAGATCCGGGAACACCACCAGCGAGGCCAACGCGACGAGGATCCATGGCCAGGGCCGGATTGCGTAATGTGCAGCCTGGAACAGCAACACCGCACCGGTCGCGTCCCGCTCGGTCCTCGCCGCCAGCATGCGTTGCGCCACGTAGCCGCCGCCGCCCGGTTCCGATCCCGGGTACCAGACGCTCCACCACTGTACGGCGAGCGGGATGATCAGCAGCGTGACGGCCAACTCCATGTTGGACAGGTCCGGGAAGAAACTCAGCCGGGACGCGACCTCGGGACTTTCCAGCAGGTTTGCGAGGCCCCCCACCTCGGGGAGGTTCACGGCGACCCACGCGGCGGCGACCGCGCCGGCCATCGACACGGCGAACAGGATGAGATCGGTGATGACCACACCGAGGAACCCTCCCAGCGCGCTGAACGCCACTGTCACGGCGCCGGCGACGAGTACCGTCTGCAGCGGGCTCGCTCCCAGTGTCACGGCGGCGATCTTGATGGCGGCGAGCGTGACGAGCGCAATGACCACCACGTTGAAGAAGACGCCGAGGTAAACCGCCCGGAAGGCGCGCACGGCGGCGGCCGGTTTGCCGCTGTAGCGCAGTTCGTAGAATTCGAGGTCGGTGAACACCCCCGACCGGCGCCATAGCCGCGCATACAGAAAGCAGGTGAACATGCCCGTGATGAGAAAGGCCCACCACACCCAGTTGCCCGCAACGCCCCGGGTCCGCACGATCTCGGTGACCAGGTTGGGGGTGTCGGTGGAAAACGTCGTGGCGACCATGGAGATGCCGAGCAGCCACCACGGCACTTTCCTGCCGGAGAGAAAGAACGAACCGCTGTCGCGGCCCGCCCGCCGGCGAAGCGCGAACCCGATCGCGAGCGACGCGGTCAGGAAGGCTGCGATGATGACCCAGTCGTACCAGGCGAGAACCATTACGGGAATGCTAGATTAGTCCGATCATGTTCACGACCCTGATCGACGGCGCAACGCTCCTGTCCCGGGCAGGCGACCCGGGATGGATCGCCATGGACTGCCGCGCCGCACTCGGCGATTTCGACTACGGCCGAAACGCCTATCGCGAAGGCCATGTCCCCGGCGCGCGCTACGCGGACCTCGACCGGGACCTGGCCGGCCCGCCGGGTAGACGCGGTCGCCATCCGCTGCCCGGCAGGGAGGCGCTGGCAGGCGGATTCGCGGCGTGGGGCATTCGCCACGGCGACCAACTGGTGGCCTACGATGATGCGGGCGGGCAGTTCGCGTGCCGTTTCTGGTGGCTGGCGCGGTGGCTCGGCGTCGAGTCGTGCGCTGTCCTCGATGGAGGCCTCGCCGCCTACCTTGACGCGGGAGGGGAACTGACTCGCGAGATTCCCTCGGTCGAGCCCTCGGCATTTCTCCCGGGTCCGCCCCTGACTCGCGTAGTCGAGGCCGACGAGATCGTTGCGGCCGGATCCGTGCTCACACTCATCGATGCCCGGGCGGGGCCCCGCTACCGGGGCGAGGAGGAGCCGATCGACCTGGTCGCCGGTCACATTCCGGGCGCGCTTTCGTATCCATGCGCGAACAACCTGGACGGGAGGGGCCGTTTTCGCCGCACCGCGCGACGTTTCGACGCGCTGGCCGGGCACGATGTCGTGAGCTACTGCGGCTCCGGCGTCACCGCCACCCACAACATCCTCGCCATGGTCGACGCGGGTCTGGCTGAGCCAGCGCTCTATCCGGGTTCGTGGAGTGAGTGGATCGAGGATCCGGACCGGCCCATTGCGACCGTAGGCCGGGGCGAATAGCGCAAGGAGCCCTCAGCCGGGGGCTTTCCCGGACCGCTGACGCGTAAGGAACTGCTGGCATTTTCTCCGTCGCCGGAGGCGTGCTCCCATGAAAGGAGCCTTCAGCCGGGGGCTTTCCCGGACCGCTGACGCGTGAGGAACTGCTGGCATTTTCTCCGTCGCCGGAGGCGTGCTCCCATGAAAGGAGCCTTCAGCCGGGGGCTTTCCCGGACCGCTGACGCGTGAGGAACTGCTGGCATTTTCTCCGTCGCCGGAGGCGTGCTCCCATGAAAGGAGCCTTCAGCCGGGGGCTTTCCCGGACCGCTGACGCGTGAGGAACTGCTGGCATTTTCTCCGTCGCCGGAGGCGTGCTCCCATGAAAGGAGCCTTCAGCCGGGGGCTTTCCCGGACCGCTGACGCGTGAGGAACTGCTGGCATTTTCTCCGTCGCCGGAGGCGTGCTCCCATGAAAGGAGCCCTCAGCGGTGGGAGGTACCGGAGTGAACGGCGTTACCGGCCCCGGAGTTTCTTTCTCTTCGCGTTCTTCGCGGCTGCCAGGTCTTTCTTCCAGCTCTTGCGCCAGTCGCCCACGTAGAAGCAGTTGAAACCGCGGCGAACCGACCCGTCGTGGTTCGGCCCCGACCAGTGAACCGTCGACGACCTGAAGATTGCCAGGTCACCCGGACTCATCGTCGCCTCGAACCGGTCGGGATGATCGGACAGGTCCGTCGGCCTGTCAGCCCGCAGGTGCGCGAACTCCTCGCGGCGCTGATGGGATCCCTTGAGGAATTGCAGGCAGCCGTTGTGCCGGTCGGTTTCGTCCAGCGCAATCCAGATCACGGCGCCGTCGATGGCGTCGGCATGGGGATATACTTCCTGGCCGTTGTCGATCTTGGTGAACAGACTGGCCGTGGAGGGTTCCGGTTTCCTGCCGAGCAGCGCCTCGACGAGGGGAACGTGGGCGCCGTTGTGAAGCAGTTCTCCGAAAAAGCCATCCCGTCTCTCCAGGCCCTTCGTGATGTTGCTGAACGGCCCCTTGCGGACGACATCCCGCGTCGCGTCTTCCGCGCGCGAACGGATTTCCCGCACTTCTTCCGGTGTTGCGTAGTCTCGAATGATCACGAATCCATCGCGATCGAAGTCGGCCTTGAGTGTGGCCGCGTGCGGGAGGTTCACCCATGTCCTCCTGGGCGTGGAAAGGCGCAATTTTAAGGTCTGCTTCGCCCGAACACCCAATCCCGCCCGCTGGCGATCACCCAAATTCGGAAACGCGCGCGCACCTGGCCGCCATGGGATACCGTGTCTATCGAGTACACTCGCCGCACGTTGACGATGTCCGGGAGACCCGGCGATGGCGGAACAAGACACGCTCCCGACCGCTCGCATGCACTGGACCCGACTGGTGCTGGGGGGAGGCCATCCCTTCATCATCATCATCGTGCTGACAATCGTCGGTGCGGGCATCTGCTGGTTTTCGCTGCAGAAGATCTCCTCGATCACGCAGACGCCGACGCGCTACGTGATGGCGGCGGAACTGAGTACCGAGGGATGCGCCGACGTTCAACTGGAATTGAACGGCAACATCGGTTCGTTTGACGCCTCCTTTCTCCAGATCGGGTTTTCCGATGACAATAGGGTACCGGTGCTGGGGGAAGGATGCCGGGTGAGGTCGTTCGTTCTGCGCAGCAACCTGGCGCTGCAGCCATTCAGCTTTCGCGACGAGCCGGAACTCGTTCGCGTCGAGGGGGCCGATCTTGATGCCCTCTCAAGACAGGCGAACGGCAACCCTGGCCCTGTTTCCTGGCGCGACCTGGAGAGTGTTGCGGCGACGATCGTGGACGGTGCTCTCCGAGCGACCAAAAAGCGAAACTTGACGGGCAATGGCCCGTCCTTCTCGATGCGGGTCGACGAGGACGAAGAGGATATCGCCCTGATCGATTTTCGGCGCCCGAACATCCACTACGAGGTTGCCTTCGTGAAGGAATGGCAGCCGATGTACCTCAGCTTCGTTTTCGCGGTGCCGGAGAACGTGCGGACCTACTTCGAAATGTGGAGTAATTGGTCTGATCGAGCCGTGAACGAAGACGAAGAAACCACCGAAGCTCAAGACGTTTCCGAAGACCAGGCGACCGGTCCCACCAGTGACGAGGACGAGATGACATACCCCCCTCTCGGCATTTCGGTGTCCTTCAGGACCGACGAAGTGTTGCTCGTTCGGGGCATGATGTCGGACTCGGGCAACGCCGAGAGCATCGATGGCGCACTCCGGTTCGGTATCGAGAACAGCGACGCCGAGAGCCAGAGGGAAAGCGGGAACGTTCGGTATTCGGCGGTTCTCGGCATAGGCATCGCGCTGATCGTCGAGGCATTTGTCATACTCCTCGCCATAGCCATGCGGGCACTTGCGGCAAGGCTGGGCATCGCCGGCCCTGGCCGTCCTGTCGAAGGAAACGGCTAGTGGGCGCAAAGCCCGCGCTGGTTGTGCTCGCCGGCCGGGGCAGTCTCGGGAGGTTGCGATGACATGCCGGCGTTGTCCGCAGTGCGGGACCGGTAACGAGTCCGAAACGGCGCTCGGGTACTCGCACGGGGAGTGGCTGCTCAAGCAGTGCGCCGCGTGCGACTTCGTCTACCTTGAAAACCCGCCCGCATACGAGGAACTGGAAACCGACCTCGCCTGGGAGCGCGTGGGCCGGAAGGAGCGGCAGGATCGGGTGTATCAGCGCAGTCCGGTAAGGTCCATGGCGTCGAGAACGGTGCGGATGCTGCGCAGTCATCTCGCGGTCCGGGCCAATCCGCTGCTTCGCCGGGTCGAACGCTGGTTTCCGGCAGGGCCGGTGGTTGATATCGGTTGCGGCAGGGGCGCCAAGCTGGCGTCGCTGCCGGAGCGGTTCGAGCTTGTGGGCATCGAGATATCACGGGACCTGGCCCGCGAAGCCCGGCAGCGGCTGGCGTCGCGCGGAGGCGTCGTGCACCAGATGCCGGCGATCGAAGGCCTGGAAAAGGCCCCCGCCCGGAGCCTGGCCGGCATCGTGGCGAACGCGTTCCTGGAGCACGAGATTCGCCCGAGGGAGTTGCTCCAGGCTGCCGCCCGAGCGTTGAGCCCCTCCGGCGCAATGATCGTGAAGGTGCCCAACTACGCGTGCGTGAACCGGCGCGTGATGGGCGCGGGGTGGTGCGGCTTCCGCTTTCCCGGGCACGTGAACTACTTCACGCCCGGGTCGCTGCGGCGGATGGTGAAGGCGTCCGGCATGGAGGTCGCCGAGTTCCGGTGGGTGGACCGCATTCCGACCAGCGACAACATGTGGATGGTGGTGCGTCGATCCCCTTGAGGGCGACGATCCAACCAGGTAAGTCACGCGTCCTCTCGACGGTCGCGCCCCGAAAGAGGAGACGCTGCTGAAGACCGACCACCGCCGCAACAGGGGCCTGGCGAAGGCCCTGCCGTACTTCACGGAAGGGGACCCGATTCCGCCGGACCGCGATCTGCGCGTATCCGACGACAGGGGCAGCATCCGGGCAGTCCTCTTCCTGCTGTTGCGCGCTTGGCCGTATATCAGGCCGCAGGTCTACGGCCGCTGGTGGGTGCCTGGCCGGGGCATCGAGGGCCGAATGGCCGAAGCCGTGGCGGGCCGGGGCTATGGATTCGGCTACATTCCGCCCCTGGCGACCGCGGTCGCCCTGGGCGGCCCCTACCGGGGATACGTCCCCGCGAGTCTCGAGTATCCCTGGAACATCCTGTATGGCCTCGTTCTGGCCATGACGCTGTGCGCGTGGCCCGTAGCCTATTCGAGGGGGCGGGTCCAGAGGGAGTTCGCGTTCGCCCTGTTCATCTTCGGCGTAGCCGCCAACGCGGTGGCGGCCACCTACGTGGAAGGCGCCGCCGACGGCTGGTACACGGGGGCCGTGACCGGCGTGTGCATGCTGGGCTGGATCCTGCAGTTCGGGGTCGACCGCTCCGGCGGCGAAGCGCGCCTTCTATGCCGCGTTCGGGTGGCGTCGCACATGGTCTACTGGTACGGCTACGTGGCGCTCGAGGGCTTCCTGTTTCTCGTCATGGGGCTGTTGGTGGCGGACCTGCTCAATCAGTCCATTCTCCAGACCGACCCGCTGACCCCCGGCAGGGCCGAACTCTTCGGCGAGCCCGAGATGTCCAGCGAAGTCACGGGGCAACTCTCATCGGGGCAGCGGATGGCCCTTGTCTGGAAGGTGGTACTGATCGAGTTCGTGGTCTTGATACCGCTCTTCCTCCTCGGCCCCTTCATCGAGTACTACCGCACCTGGTTCATGCAGAACATCGAACAGGACCTGCGCCTTGCCCTGGCGGACCGTTGGCAGCGCCTGTCGCTCAGGTACCACAGCGACCACCGCACGGGCGATTCCATCTTCCGGGTTCAGGTTGACGCCAGCGAGGTCAGGGGCGTCCTGGACCTCCTCATGGGGATATCGAGGGGCACTGTCCAGTGCCTGATCCTGGTGATCCTGGTGGCCCTCCTGTCGCCGTGGCTGGGCTTTACAGTCCTCGTCAGCTTCTTTCCCTTGATCATGCTGGCGTACTGGGCCATGCGCAGGTTCCGCACCCGGAATCTCGTCATGCGCATGGCCAACGCCGACCTGACATCGAGGATCCAGGAGGCCTTCCGCGCGGTTCGCCTCAACAAGGCCTACGGCGTCGAGAGGCAGTCACAGGACCGGTTCGAGTCGGACTCGCTGATCGCCTTCAACGCCGATTACCGCCAGACGCGAGTGCATGCGGTGGTCGGCGTGGCCATGGGATTCATCTACCAGTCCCTCATATTGTGCGGCACGGTCCTGATGGCCCTGTGGGCAAACGCGGAACGTCCGACCTTCGCGAACGAACTGATCGCGCTGGCCGGATTCTCATTCGTCTTGTGGAATCTCACCGCCTATCGATGGGCCCAGGGGAAGTTCTCCGAGGCGGCCACCCGTATTCCGAAACTCGTGGACGCATGGGGCGGCGCCCAGGTGATGGCCATGGGCCTGCGCCGCGCATTCGAGATTCTCGACATGGAAACCGCAGTCCAGGACCGAGCCGGGGCGCTCCCCCTGGCTGCGTTGTCGGGCGAGGTCCGTTTCGAAAACGTCACCTTCGCTTATGGGGAGGATCGCCCCGTGCTGGAGGGCGTTAGTTTTGCCGCGCGCCCGGGCACGGTCACCGCCATTGTCGGTCCTACCGGCGCCGGCAAGACGACGCTGATGAACCTGTTGCTGCGCCTCTACGACCCGGATGACGGGTCGATACGCATCGACGGTCGGAACCTGCGCGACTACCAGGTCGACTCGTTGCGAGCCAACATCGCGATCGCGCTGCAGGAAAACGTGCTGTTCCGCCTGTCGGTCCGCGACAACATCCGCTACGCAGCGCAGGATGCGAGTGACGAGGCCGTGGTCGAAGCCGTCCGGCTGGCCTGCATGGATGATTTCCTCGATGGGTTGCCCGAGGGTCTCGACACCGTCCTCGGCGACCGGGGCGGCAGGTTGTCCACCGGCCAGCGCCAGCGCCTGTCGATCGCCCGCGCCGTCGTGCGCGATACGCCGATCCTCGTGCTGGACGAACCGACCGCGGCCCTGGACGCCGAGACCGAACACCGCGTCCTGTCGAACCTGGCGGAATGGAGCGCGGGGCGCGTCACGGAGACAGGTGTCCGGACGGCCGCGCGCACGGTGTTCCTGATTACGCACCGGATTTCGACCATCCGCCGCGCGGACAACATCCTCTATCTCGACGGTGGCCGCATCGTGGAAAGCGGCAGTCACGAGACCCTGATGGGCGTCGCGGAAGGCCGCTACCGGGCGTTCGTTCAATCCGAAGCGAACCTGGTTGACCGCCAGAGGGAAGACCGGGACGATGGCTGAGCGGGAACTCGAACGGCCCCGGCTATCCATATCCAGGCCCACCCTGCGCACCCTGCGCGAGGATGAGGATGCCCTTGACGAGCGCGCGAGTCTGGCCGATCGCGAGACCGACATCGATTACCGCCAGACCTTCCGGATAATTGGCCGAGGCGTGCTGTTCCTCAGGTACGTGTGGTTCCGCTACGCCATCAGCTTCGCGAGCCATTGGGTTCCCGAGAACCTGGGACTCTTGTTGGCCCCGTGGATGGGCAAGATCATCATCGACCACGTGGTCCTCGGTCAGCCAGTCGAGGGGGTCACCGGCTATCCGTCCTTCCTGATTCCGGCGGTCCAGACGCTCGAAGGCGCGTCCGCGGGATTGATCATGTTCTGGATGGCCCTGCTCACGGTGGTGGGTCTGCTCGCGAGGCTTGGTCACGGGTACGTGATGGCGCTGTTCGACATTCGAATAGAGCAGTCCGTCGTTCACCTCGTGCGCTCACGCCTTTTCGAGAGCGTGCAGTCCCTGCCCATGACCAAGCTGGACGACCAGCCCATCGGCGATTCCGTGTACCGGGTGATGAACGACACGGCGGTGATTCCCGGCATCATGCGCATGGTCGTGCAGGAGCCGGTCTTCGCCGTGGGCACATTTGCCGTAGCTCTCTTCAGCATTCTCAGCGCGTATCCAGATTCCCCCGCCGTTGCCTTTTTCGCCGTGGGCGCGCTGCCGCTGTACGTGCTCGTCATAGCGCCTTTCTCTCGCATGCTGCGACGGCGCGCGCAGGCCATGCTGGCGTCCCAGAGCGCCTTCACCAGCAACATCGAGGAAGGCATGGACAACATGCTGGCGGTGCAGGGCCTCGGCGCGAGGGAGACGGAACGCGAGAGATTCCGGCTCGACAGCGCCGAGTCGTTCAAGCGTATCCGCTACAGCGACCTTGCCCGGGGCATGGTGGGAACCATCCTGCAGATCGCCAGCCAGTTGCTCGAATGGGGCTTCTCCATCTTTGTCGTCTCCTGGGTGATATTCGGCGACCTCTCCGCGGGTGATTACGTCGTCGTGATCGGATACTTCGCCGCGATGCGGGACCCGGCCCAGAACCTGGCGAAAGTCTGGATCGCCGTACAGGCCGACGCCGCCAGGGCCCGCCGCGTGTTCGCGATGCTCGACCTGCCGCCGGAAACGGAGACCGGAGACGTCGCGCTGCCCCCGGTTACGCAGGGCGTGTCCGTCCGCCGGGCGGGTTTCGCCTACCCGGATGGCCGTCGAGCACTCAAGGATGTGACCTTCGACGCCGGTATCGGGCAGATCGTCGCCATCGTTGGGCCCACCGGCGCCGGGAAAACGACCCTTGCGTACCTGCTCCCGCGCTACCACGCGGCGAGCGAAGGCCAGGTGCTGATCGACGGGCACGACGTCAACGACGTGACGGTCGAGAGTCTGCGGGGGCAGGTGAGCTACGTGTTCCAGGAGACGCAGACCGTAGCCGAGTCCATCCTGGAGAACATCCGGCTGGGCAAACCCGATGCCACCGCCGCAGAGGTGGAACGTGCCGCGCAAACGGCAGGCATTCACGACTTTATCGTCGCGCTGCCCGACGGCTACGACACGAAGCTCGGCACCACCAGCAGCAAGCTGTCGGTGGGACAGAAGCAGCGCATCGGGATTGCCCGCGGACTGTTGAGGGACTCCCGTGTCCTCATCCTGGACGAACCGACGTCGGCACTCGACCCGGAGACCGAGGCGCACCTGGTGAATGCGTTGCACGAAGCGGCGAGGGACCGGGCCGTCATCGTCATAGCCCATCGCCTGTCCACGGTCGCCATCGCCGACCACATAGTTTTCCTCGATGAAGGACGCGTAGTGGAGCAGGGCACCCGCGAGGAACTGATGGCGCGCGAGGACGGAAACTACCGCGCGTTCGTGGACCTGCAGAACGCGTCCGTGGATTGACGGCGAGGGTCCGGGTGACCTCCGGTGGGGTGTCGCTAACCCTGCGGCGTCGGCTCGGTGAATTCCCGTCCTTCGCGCTCGGCGGCGAGGCGGCGCTCGTTCCACGCTTGCCACTTGGCCTGCGCTTCGGCCAGGCCTTGGTCACGACCTTCTGCACGACCTTCTGCCTTGTGCGCCTCGATCACGGGTACGACGTATCGGTTCACCACGAACTGGTACAACGACATCAGTAGTTCTCCTGTCTTGTTCACCACGCGGGTGAGCAGCATGGCGACGATTGTAATGGCAATGCAGACGGTGCCAAAGTCTGCAAGGACGGCGAAAGTGGAATCGCCGATGTCCTGCCAAGCCTGATCTGCGAGACCGCCAGCACCCGAACTCCAAGGCAGTTCGTCTCGCTTCCTGTAGAACGCGAAACCGAGCGCCGCAAGCCACAGCACGCCGACGATACGGAAAAAGGTCTTCGCATCCCGCGCGGCGACGCTCCAGACTGACACATGCTCGTCGAGCCGCGGCGTCGCCGATGGCAGCATCCTGAACAACCACCTCACGATCTGCCTCCGCCGCTACAAGCTGCAAAGGCAAGATTCTGACTCCCGAGGATGCGCGCCGACAGTGGAAGAAGACCCTGATGCTGTTAGGAAAACTGCTATGCGACCTTTAGGCCTCGCGCTCGGGGTCATATGTCGTCTTGGGCGGTGAAGCACGTTTTGGCACCATACAACCTGTCCGCCTGTTGGGCCTGGATTCAAGGCGAAAGCGGGGTTGTTTTGGGTGACTTCGGCGCCGGTCGCGCTACCCGCGCTGATTGCTCGTTGCTACTCTGAATCGAAGCGCCAAATGGGGAATGGGGATGCACCAATCTGATCGGCAGCCGGGGAAGCTCCCCCGGCTGAGCGCGGCCAAGATGATCCTTGGCCTGACGGCCCTGGTGCTGGCAGGCAGCGCCTTCGCCGACACGAAACCCAACGTCATCCTGCTCATGGCCGACGACATGGGCTGGGCGCAGACCGGCTACTACGGCTATCCCCACATGAGGACCCCGAACCTCGACGACATGGCGGCCAGCGGCCTCCGGATGGACCGGTTCTATGCCGGAGCGCCCAGTTGCACGCCGACCAGGGCATCGGTGATGACGGGCAGGACCAACGACCGGACCGGCGGGTTCCGAGTCGGGCACGCCATCAACAAGCAGGAGAAGATGCTCTCCACAGCCTTCAGGGACGCTGGCTATTCGACGGCCCACTTCGGCAAGTGGCACCTGAACGAGGCAGCGCCGCCAGGTCACCCGCTTCCCATCGGTGATCCCCATCATCCAGGCGAGCTGGGGTTCGACTACTGGCTGAGCACGACCAGCGGGTTCGATCGCTTCAGCCTGGAGGGAGGCGGATTCGAACTGAGCCGCAACGGCGCGGTGGAGAGGTTCGACGGAGATGGCTCCGAGGTCGTCGTTGCCGAAGCCCTGAAGTACATCGCAGGCGAGGCCTCCGCGAAGAAGCCGGTGTTCGTCGTCATCTGGTACTCGGCGCCCCACGGTCCGTGGGAAGGGTCCGAGGAAGACATCGCCCCCTTCCTTGGGGTGGTGGATCGAACGTCGGCGAACATGCTCGGCGAAATCGTCGCCATCGACCGCTCCATCGGTCACCTGCGGCAGGGACTCAAGGACCTCGGCATCGCAGACAACACGCTGGTCTGGTTTACCAGCGACAACGGGGGGACGCCCGACATCGACTATCCCGCGAACTGCAGCGACGATATCGATCCCGACCTGACCAGCGATGAAGCAAGGGAGTTTGGCTGCTACCGGGGAGTCCATCCCGACTCCGGCGGTCACCTTCGCGGATTCAAGAAGGACTTCTACGAAGGAGGGCTGCGCGTACCGACCATCGTCGAGTGGCCCGCCGGCATAGAACCGCGGGTATCCAACTTCCCCTCGGGCACCGTGGACATGTTCCCGACCCTGATCGACGTGGCGGGGCTCAGCCCGGACTCCATCAACAAGGTGCACGACGGCATCTCGCTCGCTCCCGTCTTCAAGTCGGAACCGGCCCGGCGCGAGCAGCCGCTTGGATTCAGGGCCAGTGGCGGCAGGATGTGGCTGGATAACGACTGGAAGCTCGTCCGGAACGTCACCTACCGGCCGGGCGGATCGATCACCCAGGAACCCTATGAACTCTACAACGTCATCGGCGATCCGAGTGAAGAGCACAACCTCATCGACACGTACCCGGAACGCGCCGCGCGCATGCGCAAGCAACTGGATGCCTGGAGCCTCTCGGTGAGCCGCAGCGCGTTGGGCTGGGACTATCCCGAGGGCAGGGTCCTTCCCACGGGGCGGAAGCCCAACCCCGAGCTCGACGAGCGCAGACGTGCCCGGATGAAGGAATGGGAGGAGGAAGTGAAAAAAGCCTCGAAGACGCCGACTAAACGAACCGACGCTGCGGCGACCGACACTTCAAACCCGGGCAACCTCGTCCACTATCCGGACTTCCCCACCGAGCTCATTCCGCCTCGTCCCGTGGACGTGTGGTTGCCCGAGGGCTATGACGACAGTGCGGCGGCCGATCGATACCCGGTCGTCTACATGCACGACGGCCAGTTCCTGTTCGACCGGGGCCAGTCGCCTTATGTGGGCACCGACTGGTTGTGGGACGTGGACAGGACCATGGCGCGGCTTATTCGGGAAGGGGAGATCAGGCCGGCGATCATCGTTTCGGTGTGGATGAACGACAAGGCAAAGCTTAGCCGAGGGGCCGAGTACATGCCGCAGAAGATGCTGACTGGCGAGGTCAGACAGCGGTTGTTCAGGGATCGGCCGGATTGGGCCGGTCACGAATTCACGTCGGACAACTACCTCAAGTTCCTCGTCGAAGAACTCAAGCCGTTCATCGATGCGACCTACCGCACGCGGCCGGGCCGGGAAGACACCTTCGTCATGGGATCGAGCATGGGCGGTCTGATCTCCGCCTACGCCATCGCGGAGTATCCGGATGTCTTCGGCGGCGCAGGCTGCATGTCGACGGACTGGAACATCGCCCAGGGGGCCTTCGCCGGCTGGCTCGACGACCACCTGCCGGACGCCGGATCGCATCGGATCTACTTCGACCACGGCACCGAAACCTATGATGCCGGCTACGGACCCCATCAACTGGAGATGGATGCAGTGATGCGCAACAAGGGCTATCGGGACGGCGAGGACTGGATCACCCGGCGTTTTGAGGGCGCCGACCACTCGCCGCGGGCCTGGCGGGAGCGGTTGCACATCCCGCTGAAATTCCTGCTCCCCTCGCCGGGTTGAACGTGGATATCGAGAAGCTGCGAAGCGACCTGGAAGCCCACAACGGCATGCCGGGCCTCGAGATCCTGGGACCTACGCAAGTCGACGACGCGGTCCGGATCTTCTACCGGGACGGCTTCGTCATGGTGCGCGACGTGCTTGATGCGGACCAGGTCAGGTTCCTGCGCGCAGGTTGCGAGCGCGAGGCCGAGGAAGTCGTCGCCAAGCATCCGGACGGCAAGGGCATCCGCGGCAATTACCGCTACTCCTGGGGCGGCGCGAGCCTGACGAACTCCGTCCTGCATCGCGAGGAGTGGGTCATGCTGGTGGACCTTCCGACGCTCACGCCCATCCTCACGGCGATCTTCGGCTCCTCCGACTATCACTTGCGCCGGGCTGCGGGCGACTTCTGCCTGCCCGGTGCGATCGAGTACCAGCGACTGCACGCCGACATAGGTGATTTCCCCGGCGGGTTCTTCGACCCGCGCGGCATCACGACGATCCGCGACCTCCCATGCCCGGTCGTCTGCTGCAACTTCCTCGCCCAGGACTTCACGAAGACCAACGGTCCGACCCGGCAGATCCCCGGCACGCAGCACTCCCGCGAGAAGATTCCCGAGCTTGCCGAGGAGCCGCTCTGGATGAAGTACTCGACCGTCTGTCCGGCGCCGGCCGGGTCGGTCCTGATCCGGGACATCCGCGCCTGGCACGGCGGCACTCCCAACCTGACGGACGAGATGCGGGCGATTCCGAACGCCATATTCCTCGCGCCCTGGTTCCACGAGCGCCAGCTACCGTCCATGCCGCGCGAAATGTTCGACCTGCTGTCGGAACACGGGCGCCGGGTCTGCGAGCCGGTGGTCGCCGATGGTCCCCTGGAGACCGGGTATACGTTCGACCCTGTCCTCGCCCGCAAGAAGAAATTTGCCTGAGCCAGCGTCGCTCGGTTCGAAGACGATCCTTGGCCTGGGGGTCCTGGCGGCTGCGTGTAGCGTCCTTGCCGGACCCCACGAAGGGACGGAGCAAGTGAAGTCCTCGAAGACTCCCGGTTCATCGCCCGGCACCCTGGTGCACCACCAGGATTTCCCCTCCACGCGCGTCCCGTCCCGTTCCGTGGAAGTGTGGCTGCCGGACGGCTATGACGCTGCATCCGATAAGCGATACCCGGTCATCTACATGCAGGACGGCGAGTACAAGTTTGGTCGAGGCCGTTCCCCTTTCGGGGGTACCGACTGGTCATGGCACGTGGACAAGACCATGGCGAGGCTCATCCGCGAAGGGGAGATCAGGCCGGCGATTGGCGTTGCGGTGTGGACGAACGGCGAGGACAAGGCCAACCGGCGAGCCGAGTACATACCGCAGAAATTGCTGACCGACGAGGTCAGGCAGCGGATGGTCCGCGAGCGGCCGGATCTCTTCGACCTGGAATACACGTCGGACAACTACGTCAAGTTCCTCGTCGAGGAACTCAAGCCGTTCATCGACGAGACCTACCGCACGCGGCCGGGCCCGGAAGACACCTTCGTCATGGGATCAAGCCTGGGCGGACTGATCTCGGCGTACGTCATCGCGGAGTATCCAGGCGTCTTCGGCGGCGCCGCCTGCCTGTCGCCACACTGGGTCGTTGCGGACGGTGCCTTTGTGGATTGGCTCGCCGACCACTGGCCGGCTGCCGGATCACATCGCGTCTACTTCGACCACGGCACCGAAACCTATGACGCGAACTATGGGCCCCATCAACAGAAGATGGATGAAGTGATCCGGAACCAGGGCTTCCGGCCCGGGGAGGACTGGATCACGCGGCGGTTCGAAGGCGCCGACCACTCGCCGAGCGCATGGCGGGAGCGGGTTCACATCCCGTTGAAGTTTCTGCTTGGATCGTCGGGTTGACTTTGGATATCGAAACCCTGCGACGCGACCTCGCGGCCAACAATGGCATGCCGGGGCTCGAGACCGGGTACAGGAACGACCCTGCCTCGCTCAAGAGGAAAGGGTCGTAGAATCCGCCGGCACCAACGATAGGAGTTGCCGATGCCGCCTGCCGACGAGTTCGAAATCCATAACCAATGTGAACGGCTTGTTTACAAGTTCTTGCAGGTACTTGAAGGCGAGCAAGCCGAAGTGGCGGATTTCTTCGCCGAGGACGGGCAGGCCTTCGAGCTTGTTGGACGCGAAAAGATCCGCGAACACTTCGCGGGAATCGCCGCGGTGGACGACAACGTCAACGTAAACCTCTGCGCCAACCTGTTGATCGATGTCGATGACGAAGACCATGCCAGGGCCACAAACTACGTCACCCACTACGTGGCAGACCGTGAAGCTGACGACCTGACCGACCCCATGGGCGCCCGGGTCGGTGGCGAGCTCGATACCGCGAGGACGATCACCCGGTGGTCCTGGGAGTTCAGGCGTGTAGAAGGCGAGTGGCTGATCTCGAGGTTGCGATATCCGGAATCGGTGCTGCTGCGGAAGGACGTGATCGACCCGCTCTAGTGTACCGTCTCTATAATAGGTAGACATTACTATCGGGACGTGGCATGCTG
>JAPOYG010000426.1 GCA_026706755.1 Acidobacteriota bacterium | reverse complement strand
CGGAGTGCGTGCCGCGGCGCAAGCTCCTGGGACGGTGGGGGCTGGGGCCGACCCGGAGCGTGCGACGGGTCTGGCGGCGCTAACTAAGCCGGAATCGCCAGTCGCAGCCTCCAACCTTCACCGTGGGTACCGCGCAGCGTCCGTTCGTCGTCCGGGCTGGAGCGCCGTCCGGCGCGTCGACCATGATCGATGGGCAGGCGGCGGCGCCTCGCGGTCGGGGGATGCTTCCCGCGTCGGCAATGCTCGGCGCGTTGGCGCTCGTGGCCGCCCTGCGGCCGGGAGCGTCGGCCCAGCAGCCGTCCGCCGGTCTCGCCGTGGTGCCGGGCGTCCGCACGCTGACCGCGGTGGAGGCGGCCGTGCCGCCGGTCCTCGACGGCGCCGTGCTCGACGACCCGGCGTGGGCCGCGGCCGAGCCCGCGACCGGATTCCTGCAGACGCAGCCGGACGAGGGGCGGCCGGCCACGGAACGGACCGAGGTGCGCGTCGTGTTCACGGCCGACACCCTCTACGTCGGCGTCGTCTGCTACGACGCCGACCCGGCATCGATCATCGTCACCGACAGCCGCCGGGATTCCTCGCTGGCCGACAGCGACAGCTTCCAGCTCATCCTCGACACCTTCCTCGACCGGCAGAACGGCTTCGTCTTCGGCACCAGCCCGTCGGGGCAGGAGTACGACGGGCAGCTCGTCAACGAGGGCGCCGGCGGCAGCGGCATGGGCGGGGGCGGCCAGACGCGGGGCGCCGGCGGCGGGTTCAACCTGAACTGGGACGGCGTGTGGCAGGTGCGCACGGCCATCGACGAGGTCGGCTGGAGCGCCGAGTTCGCGATTCCGTTCCGCACGCTCCGTTTCCCCGCCGGTCGCGAGCAGACCTGGGGCGTCAACTTCCAGCGCAACATCCGCCGGCGGAACGAGTCCGCGTACTGGGCGCCGCTGCCACGCCAGTTCGACCTGTTCCGCGTCTCGCTCGCGGGGCAGCTCGGCGGCCTGGCCGCGCCCGAGGGGCTCTGGCGGACGCTGCAGGTGACGCCCTACGTCACCGGCGAGGGCTCGGCCGCGCGGATCGCGCCGACGCCGGAACGGTGCTCCTGGGCGGCTTCGGGGGCGACCTGAAGTACGGCGTCACCTCGGGCCTGGCCCTCGACCTGACCTACAACACCGATTTCGCGCAGGTCGAGGTCGACGACCAGCAGGTCAATCTCGACCGCTTCACCCTGTTCTTCCCCGAGAAGCGGCCGTTCTTCCTGGAGAACGCCGGCGCCTTCACGGTGGCCAACAGCGGCGGCGCCGCCTTCAATGATCCCGGCCAGACGGAGCTCTTCTTCAGCCGGCGCATCGGCATCGGCCCGGCCGGGCAGCCGATCCCGATCCTGGGCGGGGCGCGGATGTCGGGGAAGGTGACCGAGGCGGTCACGGTCGGCTTCCTGAACATGCAGACAGAGGCGGTCGAGGGCCTCGCCCCGGCCAACAACTTCACCGTGGCCCGGGTCCGGCGGGACCTCCCGAACCGTTCGAGCATCGGCGCCCTGCTCGTCAATCGGCAGGCGACCGGCGCGCTGGCGGATGGGGAGGACTTCAACCGGACGTACGCCCTGGACGGCCGCTGGGGCTTCGGGCAGAACGGGCTGGTGTCCGGGTTCGCGGCGAAGACCGAGACGCCGGGCCGCACGGGGCGCGACCACGCGTACGACCTCGCGGTCGACTACAACACCGAGGCGTGGCGCCTGCGCGCCAACGTCATGGAGCTGGGGGAGGACTTCAACCCCGAGGTCGGGTTCGTGCGACGGAGGGGGTTCCGCAAGGTCGACGGCGGCGTCTTCAACACCTCGCGCCCCGCCCCCAACCGGTTCCGGATCCAGGAAGTGCGGCCGCACGTCACGTTCAACCGCTTCTGGAGCATCGACGACGGCTTCATAGAGACCTCCCTCCTCCACATGGACAACTTCTGGGAGTTCGAGGACAGCTCGATGGCCATCACGGCCTGGAACATCCGCAAGGAGGGTGTCACGCGGGAGTTCCGGATCTCCGGGGTCCCGGTGGCGCCCGGCTCGTACGACTGGCACGAGCTGAGCCTGAGCTACAACTCCGATCGCTCGGCGCCGCTGGGCTACGGCTTCCGCTACCAGCGGAGCGGGTTCTTCGGCGGGCAACTCGAAGCGGCGGGGCCCTCGTTCCGCTTCCGGCGGGGCGAGGCGCTCAACGTGGAGCTGCGCTGGACGCGCAACGACATCGACCTCCCCGCCGGCCACGTCGTGACCAACCTGGCGTCGAGCCGCATTGCCTACAACTTCTCGCCGCGGGTGTTCGCGCAGGGACTGCTGCAGTACAACGACAGCGTCGACATCTGGTCGGTCAACCTCCGCTTCGGCTGGCTGCAGGAGGCCAACACCGGCCTCTTCCTGGTCTACAACCAGACGGACGGCCTCGAGGACTTCGTTCCCCTGGGCAGCGGCCACAGCCTGATCCTGAAGTACACGCACCTGTTCGATCTG
>JAPOYG010000605.1 GCA_026706755.1 Acidobacteriota bacterium | reverse complement strand
CCGGCGGGTAGAGGGCGCCGCCCAGCTCGGGGTCCACGAGGTCGCGGTTCTGCCGCCGGTTCTCCGCCGCCTCGTAGCTCGCGGCCTCCTCGCTCGTCAGACGCGCCTTGCCGGCGAGCTCGGCCGGGCGCTCCAGCGGCGTGATGGTGCGAAAGTCCCACACGCCCTGCAGATCGGGTGCCCCCCACGGCATGCGCGGCGCGGGCGCGGCGGCCGCGCCCTCGGACTGCGCCGCCGCCGCGGCGGGCGCCAGGAGCACGACGAGGCCGACCATCCAGCCGAGCGGCGACGGGCGCCGCGTCATCCTGCTCACCCCGCTCAGCCTCATCGTGGCCTCCTCTCGTCCCGGAGCGGCCTTCGCTCCATGAGCCTCCATCCTCAGCGCAGAACCCACCCTCTGGCAAGCGTTTCGCGCCCGTCACGTCGGTGCCAGCAATCTGCGCACGGCTCGCACTGTAGATTGTCGCGCCCGCGCAGACTCCCGACGCGCCCGCGAGGGCGCGCAAGCTGCTAGAGTTCCCGGCACGTCGCCAGAACTATGGAGGCCGAACAGATGTCCAGCGCCCGAACCGGCTCGCTGATCCGCACCGCCGCCGTCGCCGGCGCGCTCGCCGTTCTCGCCGCGGCCGGGACCGCGAGCGCCCAGGTCATGCTTTCCCCCGACACGCCGGTGACGGTCACCGGCGGCGCGATCCGGGGCACCGCGTCGGACCGCAGCCCGGACATCGTCGCCTTCATGGGCATTCCGTTCGCGGCGCCGCCGGTCGGCGACCTGCGCTGGAAGCCGCCGGCGCCCGTCGTCCCCTGGGACGGCGTGCGCGACGCGTCGCAGTCCGGCGCCACCTGCGTCCAGAACGGCGCGCAGGAGGTGACCCAGAGCGAGGACTGCCTCTTCCTGAACGTCTGGGCGCCCCGCGAGACGACCGCGCCGCGTCCGGTCCTCTACTGGATCCACGGCGGCGGCTACACCGGCGGCTCGGGAACGACCGCCATCTATGACGGCACGGCACTCGCCGCGGACGGCGCGGTAGTGGTGACGATCAACTACCGCCTCAACGTGTTCGGCTTCCTCGCGCATCCGGCCCTCACGGCCGAGTCGCCCCAAGGCGCCTCCGGCAACTACGGGGTGCTGGACATGGTGGCGGGGCTCGAGTGGGTGCGCGACAACATCGCGACGTTCGGGGGCGACCCCGACCGCGTCACCATCTTCGGCGAATCGGCCGGCGGCGGCGCCGTGATGTCGGTGATGGTCGTTCCGCAGGCGGAAGGGCTCTTCCACGGCGCGATCGCCCAGAGCAACTGGATCCACGGCTGGGACCGGCCGCTCGCCGAGCCGGCCCGCGGGTGGGAGGCGGCCGAGGCACAGGGGCTGCGGGTGGCCGAGGCGCTCGGGGCGACGGGCGACGACGCGCTGGCCGCGATGCGGGCCGCGAGCGCCGCCGAGGTCCTGGACGCCTCGAACGCCGACACGGGCAGCCCGTTCCTGGGCGGCGGCAACGTCTGGGCGCCCAACGTCGACGGCTGGGTCATCCCGGACGATCCGCTCGCGATGTACCGGACCGGACGACAGCACGACGTGCCGCTCATCACGGGCCTCAACGGCAATGAGGGGTCGCTGATGACGCAGGGCATGGACATCGCCGACGCGGAGGCGTTCGCGGCCCACGTCCGCGACGTGTATCCCGACCTCGCCCCCGAGCTGCTGGCGCACTACGACACGTCGTCTCCCGAGGCCGCGACGGCGGCCATGGACAAGCTGATCCACGACCTCTACTTCGCCGGGCCGGTGCGCGCCCACGCCGAGGCGCACGCCGGGGTGTCGTCGTCCGCGTGGCTCTACCACTTCACGCACGTCCCGCCGACGCCGTGGGGCGAGGCGATGGGGTCGCACCACGCGGCGGAGCTGGTCTACGTCTTCGGCAGCCTGACGCGGCAGGAGCAGGGCGGCGAAAGCCCCCTCGGCCTGACGACGGTCGGCGCCTACACCGACACCGACATGCGGCTCTCGGAGACCATGCGCGGCTACTGGGTGCAGTTCGCGGCCACCGGCGACCCGAACCGGGCCGACCTGCCGGCGTGGCCCGCGTTCACGCCGGACACCGACCGGCACCTGGAGCTGAGCAGCGTCGTGGCCCCGGGATCGGGCGTCGACGTGGCCGGCGCCGCTTTGTGGGAGGCGCGGGAGGACAGGCGCCGCGACTGACGGGTTGCGCCGCCGCGACGTGGTGTCGCTCGGGCCCCGGCGGAATCATCGGGCCGGATTGACGCGGAACGGATGGACGCGGCTATGACCGACGCGACCAGCTTCGGGGGCGGCGCACCGCCCCCGAAGCTCTACCGCGAACTGGCGGACTGGTGGCAGTTGCTGTCGGCGCCGGCCGAGTACGTCGAGGAGGCGGCCTTCTACCAGCAGGCCCTGCTGGAGCACTGCCAGCGGCCAGCGGAGACGCTGCTCGAGCTCGGCAGCGGCGGCGGCAACAACGCCTCGCACCTCA
>JAPOYG010000437.1 GCA_026706755.1 Acidobacteriota bacterium | reverse complement strand
CCTAGAACGACACGGTTCCGAAGAGTACGGGGACGGCCGCCGGGGTTTCGTCGAGCACGAGGTAGGCGACCATCCCGCCCTTGATGCTCAGACGCGGCGCGATCCGCTTGCCGAGCAGCACCTCCCCCAGGACGCCTCCCAGGCTGAGGGGCATGCTCTCCGGCCGCGGATTCACCCGCGGGCCGCGATACCAGATGAGATGGTCGTAGACGCCGGTCGTCAGACCCCCGCCGACGTTCAACTCCAGTCCCGTGTCCAGGGCGCGCCGGTAGCGCAACGTCCCCGTCCAGTGGCGAAAGCTGCGCCCGCCCGTCCGCGTCCCGTCGCCGTAGTCGTACGATGCCATGTGCTCGCCGACGGTGATCGAGCGGCGCACGGAGATTCCCCACGAGTCGTGCCACCACCAGGTGACCCCAATCTCGATGCTCGGCAGGTACGCCAGGTCACCCTCTCGGAAAAGGTATCCACCGCCGAGCTGCAGCTCCAGCACCTCGCCGGACGGTGCCGGTCCCGGTTCCGGCCGAGACGCTTGGCTCTGCTGGCCGTAAGCGGGCAACCCGGTGGCGATGACCGCAAGCAGCGCGCAGGCTGCCGCAACCGACGAGTTCGGTTTCCGTCCCAACATCGCATCCCTCCCGTTCAGGCTTCACCAGGAGAGTGCGCGGACGAGGACGGAAGCAGCTCACCGTGCGGTGCTCACTCGCCGCTTCGGAGGGCCTCCGAGGGATCGGTGGACGCCGCCTGTCGGGCGGGAATCCAGCAGGCCACCAGGGCCAGGAGCGCCAGTCCGGCGGCGACGGTCGCCAGCGTGAGTAGGTCGAGCGGCGCGATGCCGAACAGCACCGCGGCCAGGGCGCGCGCTCCCAGGGCGGTCGCGGCGAGACCCGCGACCACTCCCGCCGCCGCGATCCGCAGCCCTCGCCCCGCGACCAGGCGTCCGAGCGCGTGCGGGCTCGCTCCCAGCGCCGAGCGTATCGCCATCTCGACCCGTCGTTGTCTTGCGTCGAACGACACCGTTCCGAACAGACCCACCGTGATCAGCGCGAGCGTCACCAGTCCGAAGGCGATCGAGATCCGCACGGCCAGTCGTGGACGAGCGAGCTCCGCGGCGAGCAGCTCGTCCATCGGCGTCAGCGTGTCCACCGGTATGGATGGCTCGGCGGCCTGAATCGCATCGCGGACGGCGGGCAGCAGCGTCGAGGGCGGCCGCTCCGTGCGAATCGCCAGGTTGCTGGCGTCGAAGTGAAACGACTGCGCGGCCGGATAGTAGACCGTCATCCAGTTGTTGGTGAGCTCGCGGTACCTCAGGTCGGCCGCGATCCCCACCACCGTCGCCCATTCGAACCGCGGGCTGATCCGGACCCGCTTGCCGATCGGCTCCTCGCCGGGCCAGTAGCGGGCGGCGGTGCTCTCGCTCACGATCGCCACGCGTTGCGCATCGGCGGTGTCGGTGCGCGCGAAGGCGCGCCCGGTCACGAGCGGGATCCCCATCGTCTCGAAGTACCGCGGCGTCGCGATATCCCAGTTGGCCCACTCGTTCGTCGCCGACTCGTCCGGGGTCTGCCCCTCGAACTGGAACGGAGAGCTGAGGCCGGTCGTGGCCGTTCCCGGCGGCAGGTGGAACGGCGCCGCCGAGAGCACGCCGGGAAGCCGTTCGACCGCTTCGATCGCGCGGTCGTAGAACGCGCGGACCTGGTCGGGGGTGCCGTAGCGTTGCCACGGCAGGAGTATGCGCGTCGTCACGACGCCGTCGGTCTCGAGCCCACGGTCGATCGACTGCAACTGCCAGAGCGACCGCGTCAGCAGTCCGGCCGAGACGAGGACCACCACGGCGAACCCAATCTGGGCGGCCGCCATCAACTGCAGTCGCCGACCGGTCCCGTGCGACGGCTCGGCGGAGCGATGCGCCAGAAAGCCGCTCAGTCTTCCGACGCGGGCCTGCCATGCGGGAGCCGTGCCGAACGCCAGGACCCACGCCGTCATCGCGACGACCGTGAACGCCATGACCTCGGGACCGAGCGACGCTTCGTCGATTCGCGGTACCTGACCCGGATCGACGACGTTCGTGAGCCCGAGCAGTCCGCGACCCAGGATCAGCGCCCCGCCCACGCCCGCCACGCCGAGGACCGCGGCCTCGATCACGGTCTGCCTCAGGAGCTGCCCGCGAGTCGCACCCAGCGCCGACCGCACGGCCATCTCGACGCGGCGCGACTCGGCCCGCATGAGCAGCAGGATGGCGACGTTCGCCCCCGCGACGAGAAACACGAGCGCGGCGCCGGCCAGCAGGAGAAGCAGGGTGGGTCGAACCTGACCGACGACGGTGTCGACCAGCGGTGTCGCCACTATCGGCATCCGCGGGTAGTCCTCCGGATACGCCGCGCTCAGGCGCCCGTGGATGACGGCCAGCTCGGACCGCGCCCGGCCGACGGCGACGCCCGGCGCGAGTCGTCCCACGACGTGGAACTGCCGGGTCCGCGGGCTGTCCAGGGCCGCGTCGTC
>JAPOYG010000699.1 GCA_026706755.1 Acidobacteriota bacterium | reverse complement strand
CTCTCGGCCCGCGACTTCCACCAGATCGCCGGCCGCGCCGGGCGCAAGGGCTTCGACGAGCGCGGCTACGTCGTGGCCCAGGCCCCGGAGCACGTCATCGAGAACCGGCGGCTGGCCGCGAAGGCGAAGGCCGGGAAGAAGGTGGTCCGGCGGCAGCCGCCGCGGGGCTTCGCGCCCTGGGACGGGCAGACGTTCCAGAGGCTCGTCCGCGCCCGCCCGGAGCGGCTCAGGTCGCGCTTCGCCGTCTCGCACGGCATGCTGCTCAACGTGCTGTCGCGGCGCGGCGACGGCTGCGGGGCGATGCGGCAGCTCGTGCGCGACAGCCACGAATCCGAGGCCGCGAAGCGGGCCCACCGGCGGCGCGGCTGGCAGCTCTTCCGGTCGCTGGTGGCGCGCGGCGTCGTCGAGATCGTGCCCCGGACGCCCGACGGCTCGCGGTTGCGGGTGAACGTCGAGCTCCAGGACGACTTCTCGATGGACCAGACGCTGTCGCTCTACCTCATCGAGGCGATCCCGCTGCTCGATCCCGATGCCGAGACCCACGCGGTCGATCTCCTCACGCTCGTGGAGAGCATCCTCGAGAATCCCGGCGCCATCCTGCGCCGGCAGCTCGACAAGCTGAAGGCGGAGGCGGTGGCGGAGATGAAGGCGGCCGGGCTGGACTACGAGGAGCGCATGGCGAAGCTCGAGAAGCTCGAGCACCCCAAGCCGCTCGCCGACTTCGTCTACGCGACGTTCAACGACTTCGCCGACCGGCACCCGTGGGTCGGCGAGGAGAACGTGCGGCCCAAGTCGATCGCGCGCGAGATGTTCGAGACGTGGCTCTCGTTCGCCGACTACGTCCGGGAGTACGGCCTCGAGCGCATGGAGGGGCTGCTCCTGCGGCACCTCTCCGGCGTCTACAAGGTGCTGCGGCAGACGGTGCCCGACGGCATGAAGACCGACGAAGTGGTGGAGATGGAGCTCTACCTCCGGGACCTCGTGCGCCGGATCGATTCGAGCCTGCTCGAGGAATGGGAGCGGATGCGCGACGCCGGCTTCCGGCCGGCGGATGCGCCCGCTTCCGCGGGCGCGCCGGAACCGGCCGCCCCCGGCCGCGGCGAGCCGGTCGACGTGACGCGCGACCCGCGCGCGTTCACCGCGGCCATCCGGGCGCGCGTGTTCGCCCTGTTGCGCGCCTGGTCGACCGGCGAGAACGAGGCCGCGCTCGACGTCCTCGATTCGGCGCCTGCGGATCCGGACGGGCGCGTCGGGAGTCTGCGCTCGAGCGACGTCGCGGTAACGGAGCTGCGGGGCGGGCGGCTGGACGGGGCCGGCCGGGCCTGGACGGCCGAGCGGCTGGCGGCGGCGCGGGAGGCGTTCGCGGCGGAGAACGGCGGCCTGCGCCTGGATCCCGAGGGCCGCAACCGTCGCCACACGTACACGCAGCCGTCGGACGACGGCGCGACGTGGCGGGTCGAGCAGATGCTGGTGGATGAGCAGGGCCACAACGACTGGGTGGCGGAGTTCGAGGTCGACCTGTCCGCCTCGCGCGCGGCCGCCGAGCCGGTCCTTCGTCTGCTGCGCCTGGAGGCCCTTGCACGGTAGCTCAGACCCCAGTCCCGCCAGGCCCGCACGTCCACCTCCCTCCGTACGTAGCTCTCGCTGCCGCCGTAGACAACGCTGGCCGGCGCCGACGATCCGGCCAGCGAGCGCCAGTTGGCGATGCCCTTGAAGAAGTCGCCGAGACGGTCTCGCCGGACTTGATGTCCACCGCGTGCGGTCCTGCGGCCATCCCCGGGGCTCCGACTCGCGTCCCTGCGCGTCGGTCGTTGACACCCCAGGATGGCAGCTACTACGATGCGGGGATCCGGAAGCGGCTCGATCCGAAGACGCAACGAAGAGATGACGAGACGCAGCGTGTCGTGTTCGTGGGCTGGAAGCGTCCTGGCTGCCGCGCTCGGAGCGCTCCAGGCTTTCGCGCCCGCCCCTCTGGCGGCGCAGACGGTCGAGCCGGCTCCGGCGGAAGGGGAGGCCTCCCTCGTTGCGCACCGGGCGTTGCTGGACCGCTACTGCGTCACCTGTCACAACGAGGGCGTCGTCAGCGGACGGGAACGGCCCCGCTCGGCGCTGGTGAGTCAGCTTCGCGGGGTCGGCCTGACCCTCGACACGCTCGACCTGGCGGACGTCGGACGCCACGCCGGCGAGTGGGAAAAGGTGGTCCGCAAGCTGCGGGGCGGCGTCATGCCGCCGGCGGGGCGGCCCCGCCCGGACGGGGCCGAGCTCGAGGGGTTCGTCTCCTGGCTGGAGGACGAGCTCGATCGCGAGTGGGCGGTCACGCGCGACCCGGGCCGCACCGCGACCTTCCACCGTCTGAATCGCACCGAGTACCGCAACGCGATCCGGGATCTCCTGGCGGTGGAGATCCACGCCGACGACTTCCTGCCGGCGGACGACGCGAGCTTCGGCTTCGACAACATCGGCGGCATCCTGCGGATGTCGCAGTCGCTGATGGAGCGCTACCT
>JAPOYG010000329.1 GCA_026706755.1 Acidobacteriota bacterium | reverse complement strand
CCGGCGATGACGGCGACGTACTGCTTCCCGCCCACCTCGTAGGTCATCGGCCCGTTGACGATCTGCCCGCCGAGGGCCGCCCGCCAGAGGAGGTCGCCGGTCCGCGCGTCGAGCGCCTGGAAGTACCCCGAGCGCGCGCCGGTGAACAGCAGGTCCGACGCCGTGGTCAGGATGCCGCTCGAGATGACGTCCGTCATCTCGAACGACCACTGCCGGTCGCCGGTCAGCGCGTCGACCGCCACCACCGCCCCGCGGGCCGCCTCGTCGGTCCAGGAGTTGACGGGGCCGCGCGTCAGTCCCGGCACGATCGGTGCGTCGGGTACGGGATTGAACGTCCTCGGCCGCCCCCCGATGAACGAGCCTCCGGGTTCGTACTCCTGCGGCTCCCCGATGAAGATCGACCCGTAGTCCTCCCAGGCGGGGATGTACATCAGCTCGGTGCGCGGGCTGAACGACGGCGAGTACCAGTTGGTGCCGCCCTGGACGCCCGGGTAGGTCGGCTCGCCAAGCGGCTGCGGCGTCTCCACCGGACGCCCGCTGTCGTCGAGGCCTTCGGCCCAGTTGACGCGGACGAACGGCTGCCCGGTCAGGAACGTCCCCGTCGCCCGGTCCAGCACGTAGTAGAAGCCGTTCCGGTTGGCCCACAGCATCACCTTGAACGGCACGCCGTTGCGCTCCATGTCGGCGAGCACCGGGATCTGCACCGCGTCGTAGTCGTAGGGATCGTCGGGGGTGAACTGGAAGTACCAGCGCAGCTCGCCGGTGTCGGCGTCGAGCGCCACCACCGAGTCGGAGTAGAGGTTGTCGCCGGGCCGCTGCTCGCGGTAGAAGTCCGGCCCCGGGTTGCCGATGCCCCAGTAGGTGAGGTTCAGCTCCGGATCGTAGGAGCCGGTCAGCCAGACGGACGCCCCGCCGTGCATCCACGCCTCCGGGTCGCAGTAGGTCACGGGATTCGGCGGGCAGGGCTCCCAGGTCTCGTGACCCGGCTCGCCAGGCCCCGGGATCGTGTAGAAGCGCCACACCTCCTCCCCCGTCGCGGCGTCGAGGGCCGAGATGAAGCCGCGGATCCCCCGGTCGCCCCCGGCCGTGCCGACGATGACCTTGTCGTTGATGGCGAGCGGCGCCAGCGTGAACGAGTAGGCGAGCTCCTTGTCGGCCAGCTCCACGTCCCAGAGCAGGGCGCCCGTCGTCGCGTCGAGCGCCACCACGTGGGCGTCGAGGGTCGCCATGAACAGGCGGTCGTCGAGGATGGCGACGCCGCGGTTGTTCGATCCGCAGCAGGCGCGGTGATCGGGCGGCGTGGGGTACTGGTAGGTCCAGAAGACGCGGCCGGTGCGGGCGTCGAGGGCCACCACGTCGTTGGGGCGCTGCGTCAGGTACATGATGCCGTCGACCACGAGCGGCGTCGACTGCCAGGGCCCGAAGACCGGCGTCTGGTAGACCCACTGCAGTTGCAGGTCGTCGACGTTGTCCGCGGTCACCTGGTCCAGCTCGCTGTAGCGCTGGCTGAAATAGGTGCCGGAGTAGGTGAGCCAGTCCGCGGGCGCCTCCGCGGCCGCCTCCAGGCGCTCGGGCGGCACCTGGGCAAGGGCGTCCGCGGCGCCCAGCCCGATCAGGATCGCCATCGCCGGTACCAGCGCCACCCGCCGCGTCGTCATTCTCCGTCGCATGGTTGCCTCAGCCTTTCAGGGACATCAGGTAGGCCAGCAGGTCCGCGAGCTCCTCGGGAGCCAGCAGCTCGCCGTAGGCCGGCATCGGCGACTCGGCGGACAGCTCGAACCGCTGCAGGTCGGCCTTGTCGAACGACCGCAGGCGTCCCGCGTCGTCGATGACCTGCACGGTGTAGGTGTCCTCGTTGAGCCGCCGTCCGGTGACGGTCTCGCCGTCGGCGGTCACCAGGGTGATCGGCCGGTCGATGGGGCGCATCGTGCCGCTCGGGTCGAGGAGCGTGCGCCGCAGCGCGCTCGCCGCCCGCCGCGCGCCGATCGAGGTCAGGTCGACGGCGAGGCGCGGCCCTTCGCCGCCCACGCGGTGGCAGCGCAGGCAGTCGCCCGTCCCCGCGAACACGGCGCGCCCGCGGCCCGCGTCGCCCAGCGCCACCGCATCGGCCTCGTAGTTCATGTTGCGGAGGTAGGCCACGATGCCGGTCATCTCGGCCGCGTCGAAGTCGAACGCCAGCATGCCGCTCTCGGGAATCCCGAGGCGGATCACCTGCCGCAGGTTGCGGTCCGTCGCCCCGCGCCGGAGCGGGCCGTTCCGCAGGTCCACGCCGGCGATGCCCGCCCCGTCCTCGGCGTGGCACACCGCGCACTCCCGCGCGTAGACCGTCTGGCCGTAGGCGATGTCGGCCGGCTCGTAGTCCGTGTGGTCCTGCGCGCCGGCCGGTGCGGCGGCCGCAGCCAGCCACATCGCCGCCCCCGTCGCCAGGCGCCGGGCGAGCTTCCGTCGGGTCATGAGATCCATCACGGCCCTTGCTACACCGGAGCCCCGGCGAAGTCAAGGCGCGACCG
>JAPOYG010000638.1 GCA_026706755.1 Acidobacteriota bacterium | reverse complement strand
CCGAAGCCGGGGTCGACCGACTGCACCTGCTGGAAGCTGCGCAGGAAGAGGCCGGCCCCGACCAGCAGCACCAGGGAGATCGTGAGCTGCGCGACGACCAGGGCGTTGCGCCACCGGAGCTGCCCGGGCTGCCCGCCCCCCGCGCTCTCGCTCCGGAGGGTGCCGGCAACGTTCGGCCGCGTGCTCTGGAGCGCCGGCACCAGGCCCAGCAGGGCGCCGGCCACGAGCGAGACGCCGAGCGTGAACGCGAGGACGCGCCCGTCGAGACGGAGATCGAGCGCCACCGGGATCGGCAGCGGGAGGTCCGCCGTGGCCAGCAGGTCGAGCAGCCAGACCGCGAGCCCCGCCCCCGCGCCGCCGGCCAGCAGGCCGAGCAGCGTGGTTTCGGTCAGCAGCCGCCGCACCAGGGACCTGCGCGACGCGCCCAGCGCCAGGCGCACCGCGATCTCCTTGCGCCGGTCGAGGGCCCGCGCCAGCAGGAAGCTGGCGAGGTTGGTGCAGGCCAGCAGCAGCACGAGCCCGACGACCGCCATCAGCAGCCACGCCGCGGCGCGGATGAAGACGTCGATGGGCGGGAAGAGCAGCACGTCGGTGAGCGGCAGGAGCACGAACTGCCCGGCCGGGTCCCAGTTCTCGATGCGGTCCCCGGTGAGCTGCGTGGCCACCGCGCCGACGGCGGTCTCGGCCTCGGGCAGCGTGACGCCCGGCCGCAGCCGCGCCTTGACGAACATCGCGTGGTTGCCGCGCGAGTCGAGCACGCCGAATCCGACGAGCTCATCGACCATCATGAAGGGCGCATAGAACGTCGGCGTGAGCCCGCGCAGCGTGCCGGTGAAGTCGGGCGGCCCCACCCCGACCACCGTGTACGTCCGGCCTCCGACGCGCATCTCGCGCCCGACCGCGTCCGGGTCGCCGCCGAAGGCGCTCTGCCAGTAGCGGTAGTCGAGCATGACGACCGGATGCCCGCCGCGCGAGACGTCGTCGCTCGGGAGCAGCGTGCGCCCGACCGCGGCCTCGATCCCCAGCATCGGGAAGTAGTTGCCGGTGACCGCCTCCGCCGGCACGATGCCGACGCCTCCACTCTCGTCGCGGTCGATCTGCGCCGGCAGGAACTGCGAGCCCGCGATGTCGCTGAACACCTCGGTGGTGCCGTCCCGGACGTCCTCGAAGTCGGGGTAGGAGAACGTGCTGTAGGCGAACGCCGCCTGGTGGAGGTAGAGGTTGACCACCTCCTCCGGCCGCTCGATGGGCGAGTCGCGGAGGATGACGGCGTTGACGAGGCTGAAGATGGCGGTGTTGGCTCCGATGCCGAGCGCGAGCGAGAGGGCGGCGACCGCCGTGAACGCCGGCCGCCGGGAGAGCGACCGGACGCCGTCGCGCAGGTCGCGGCCGAGATCGTCGACACCCCGCATCATCACGCTGCCCTCCCGTCCCGACCGGTTCTTGCGTGATGACGGTTGCGGGCCGGCGGCGGTTCCGTGCCTCACCCGATCGCCCGCCGGGGCACGCGGGGCCTTCGGGGCACTCGGGGCGTTCCTGGCCCGTCGTCCGCCTGGCCCTCAGTCCTCGTGCTCGCCCACGGAGCGGAACATCGTTCCCGACGGCGCGCGGTGGAGACTCGACCGGATGCGGGAGGCGAGGCCGCCGAGCGTCACGCGAGCCAGCAGCCAGGCGCTCGCGGCGACGAGGAGGGTGACGACGCCGACGCCGACGGCGGCGCGGAAGAGCAGGACCTGCATCCCGACCGCGATGGCCGCCACGATGAAGACTGCAATCCCGAGCCAGATCGGCACGCTCGTGCGCGTCGCGGGCGACGGGCGGCCGAAGGGGAGCCCGTCGGTCAGCCGCAGGGCCCCGGCCAGGTAGAGGGAGGCGACGGCGGCGCTGAACACGACGAAACCGGCAGCATCGGGCAAGCCCCAGTACCAGCCGAAGAGCAGCAGCAGGGCCAGATGCGGCGCGGCCACCAGCACGACCCAGAGCGCCGCGTACACCCCGGCCGCGAACGGGCGCAGGGACGACTCGGGCGCGGCCGCGAAGGTCCAGGCCCCCTTGTGGTCGTTGCCGAACGCCAGGAAGCGGCACGCGAAGAGCGTGCCCAGGCCCAGCACGTGGGGCAGCATGTGCGCCAGGGCGAAGTCGTCGCCGGGCCGGAAGGGGGAGACCTCGCGGCCGACGACCGGCAAGACGACGATCAGCGCGAGCATTCCGGCGGCGTTCATGCCCGTGTTGCGCAGGAACTGCCAGTCGCGCAGGAGCAGGGCGCGGACGTACCCGTACCCGGCGCGGGCCGCCGGACCGCCTGCGAGCCGGGCCACCCACGGACCCGCTCCCGGCAGCCTTCGCCTCCGCCGCCGGGGCGTGCGGACGCCGGAGCGCATCGAGCCGGCGACTCGCAGCAGGTGGGGGCTCGACAGCGCCCGGAGGCCGAAGCCGACCGCGACGACCGCCACGATCGCCCCGGCCGCCGCGAGCGATCCGCGGAGGCCCCCCGGCATCGCCTCCACGGCGG
>JAPOYG010000558.1 GCA_026706755.1 Acidobacteriota bacterium | reverse complement strand
GAAGACCATTACGGGAACCGGCCTTATCCGCGCGTAGTCCATCCGCCCCTGATAGCGAATGATCTGCTCGAAGTCGGTCACGGCTTCGGCTCCCGCGCGCGTCCTGCCCGCCGTGCTTCCAGCGCAAGCCGCTGCAGGGCGATCAGGTTCGCGACCCGCTCCGTTACCGACCGCCGCAGGTTCTGCCGCAGCAGGGTCCGGTCGACGTGGCGCTTGTACGCCTCGATCACCGGGTCGGGCTCGAGTCCCGCCGCTCGCATCGACGGCGAGCCGCGCGGAGCGGACGGGGTGGGACCGGCATCACCCGCGTCCCCGTCATGGCGATCCTGCATTTGCGTGCATCCGCCCTAGCCCACCACAACCAACCCTCCAGGAGTCCGCGCCGTTCTTCGGCGGCAGACTCCTGGCCCACCATTGGTCGCCTGACGGCTCCGCCTGGCGCTCAGCCAGGCCTGCGCGAGTCCGCTCCTACGGCGCCGACTCTACGGACGCGCCGGCAGGTGGCGGTCGAACCACGCCACCATGGCGCCGATATAGTCCGGCGGGTTCACGGCCCCCGGGAACGTTGGCCCGTGGCCGGCGCCGGGGATACGCAGCAACTCGACCGCCACGCCAGCCTTCTCGAGCGCCGCCTGCATGACCTCGGCGTGCTCGTAGGGTACGACGTCGTCGGCATCGCCGTGGATCAGCAGGAACGGCGGATCGTCGGCGGTCACGTGGGTCACGGGCGATGCGGCCACGAACCGGCGGTACTCCTCCGAGTCGGGGCGCTCGGAGCGGCGGAAGCCGAACAGGGGGTGGACGGCCCGAGGCGGCGTCAGGGTGAGATCGGTGGGCGCCGCCCGCGCCACGACCGCCTGCACCTTCGCGCTCTCGCGATTCACCGGGCTCGCGTCCCCGGGCACCCCGTGCGCATCGAGCGCGCCGAGCAGGCTGACGAGGTGGCCTCCCGAAGAGCCTCCAATCGCCCCGATCCGATCGGGATCGATCCCGAACTCTTCCGCGTGGTGGCGCACGAATCGCACCGCGCGCTGCGCGTCCTCGAGGTGGGCGGGATGACGGAAGCGAGGGGCCGCCCGGTGGTTGATCCCGAACACCGTGTACCCGGCCGCGGCCAGCGGCTCGGCGTAGATCTTCTCCTGCCCGCTCTCCTTCAGCGGGACGGCGTCCAGCCCCAGCTCGCGGGTCCATCCGCTCCCGGAGATGAACACGATGCCGTAGCCGTTCGCGTTCTCCGGGTAGTACACGTCCATCAGCAGCGCGAGCCCCGAGTACATCCCGAAGACCACGTTGCGGTCCACGCGCCCCTCGGCCTCGGCCCGGTCCGCCGCAATGCCGACGAGCCCCGCCGCCAGGACGCCGACGAGCAACCGTTGCCGCATGGTTCTGCTCTCCTTCCCGCTGCGTCTCGCGCGCCGCACCGGCCGCGCGGGCACGGACGACCAGCGCCTGCGCGCCGCCGGCCGCCCGGCTCTCCGGGCCGGTGCGGTGACCTGCCCCGATGATAGCGGCCGGTCGGCGCCGTGCGGACCGGGCAGCGCGTTCCACTACAATGCGGCGCAGTGACCAGAGGCACTCCGTACCTGCTGGGCCGCCTGGCGGGCAAGCAGTTCCGCAAGGCGCAGTGGGTCTGGCAGTCGGTCACCGGCAGCGAAGAGGACGCCATACGGGCCGAGCAGGGGGTGGGCCGCGACATGGCGGCCGCGGTGCGGGAGCAGGCTCGCGTCCCTGCGCCTCCGGAGATCCAGTCGCTGCTGGAGGAAATCACGGCCGCCCTCGCGGGCCGCGTTCGCAACGAGGTCCACCGCTTCGAGGTCAGCGCGCTGGTCGGCGACCACCCGACCGCGTTCGCGTTGCCCGGCGGGTTCATCTTCGTGGCGCCTGCGCTGGTGGAGCTCGCCGGACGCGACCGCGACGAGCTCGCGTTCGTGATCGCGCACGAGATGGCGCACGTGATCCGGCGCCACGCCATCGACCGCCTGCTGGGACAGAAGGTGATCACCGCCGCAACGCTCGCCACCCCCGCCACGCGCACCCTGGCGCCGTGGGTGCGCCAGGTCGGCCTGCAGTGGCTCGAGCGAGCCTACTCGCGCGAGCAGGAGTTCGAGGCGGACGAGCTGGGAGGCCGCCTCATGCGCGCGGCCGGGTTCGACCCGCTGGGCTCCGTGCGGGTCCTCGAGAAGCTGGGCGGCATCGACGCGGGGACGGATCCGGCCGGCCTGGGCGCCTATCTCTCCACGCACCCGCCGGTCGACGCCCGCATTCGCGAGCTGCGCGACCGCCTGGGCCTCGAGGGCAGCCGCGCCGAGGGATGACCACGCCCCGTCCGGGCGAGGCCACCGCCCCAGGGTGTCCTAGTCCGCGGGCCGGATCGGGCTGCCGTCCTCGCGCGTCAGCTCGGCGCAGCACATGCCGTAGGTCCCCGGCGCGCGCGACGGCTGGCCGACGGCCCGGATCCGGTCTCCGGCGCGGATCGTGTCCGGCGTCCAGCCGCGGCGCCCCATCATGACCG
>JAPOYG010000572.1 GCA_026706755.1 Acidobacteriota bacterium | reverse complement strand
ACGAGCCGCATCCGTTCCTGCGCGCGCACCATGTACTCGTACTGGCCGCTCCAGCCGAGGCTGTAGCCGGTGGGGATTTCCACCTGGGCGGCCACGGCCTGCCGGGCGCGCTCGACGTAGGTCCCGACGTCGACGTCCTCGATGTCCACGTAGACCCAGGCGTTCGGGCGCGCCTGCTCGCTCTTGATGGCCGGTGGTCCCTTGACGAACGACATGGTGGCGAGGTGGCCGAGCGGGATCTGCTGGCGGGTCGGAGTCTGCACGAGGATGTCGCGGAGCGCGGCGGGGTTGTCGCGCAGGTCGCGGCTGTAGCGCAGGTTCACGGGGTAGCGCTCGAGGCCCTCGACCGTCGTCGTGATGTTCATGCCGCCGATGGCGGACTGGATGACGTCCTGCACGTCCCCGACGGTCAGCCCGTAGCGCGCGATCTCGTCCCGCCGGACGGAGAAGTTCAGGTAGTTCCCGCCCATCACGCGCTCGGCGTACGCCGAACGCGTGCCCGGCACCCCTCGGACGACTGCCTCGACGTCGCGGCCGACCTGCTCCAGCACCGTCAGGTCCGGCCCGGATATCTTGATCCCCACCGGGGTCTTGATGCCGGTCGACAGCATGTCGATGCGGGTCTTGATGGGCATGGTCCAGGCGTTGGTGACGCCGGGGAACCGGATGGCCCGGTTCATCTCGTCGGTCAGCCGCTCGGGAGTCATGCCCGGCCGCCAGGCGTCCTCCGGCTTGAGCCGGATGGTCGTCTCCAGCATGCTGAGCGGCGCCGGGTCGGTCGCCGTGTCGGCGCGGCCGACCTTGCCGAAGACGAGCTCCACCTCCGGGAACGTCCGCAGGATCCGATCCGTCTGCTGGAGGATCTCGCGCGCCTTGGTGATCGACACCCCCGGCAGGGTCGTCGGCATGTAGAGCAGATCGCCCTCCCACAGCGGCGGCATGAACTCGGAGCCCAACCGGGAGTAGGGCACCGCGGTCGCGGACGCCGCGGCCACGGTCAGCGCCACCACCGCCCAACGCCAGGCCAGCACGCGGCGCAGCACGGGCCGGTAGAGGGCCGTCAGCAGCCAGGTGAACGGGTTGGCGTGCGGCGGCAGGATGCGGCCGCGGAGCCAGTAGCCGACCAGCACCGGCACCAGGGTGATCGAGAGCAGGGCCGAGGCGGCCATGGCGTAGGTCTTGGTGAACGCGAGGGGCTTGAAGAGGCGGCCCTCCTGTGCCTCCAGCGTGAAGATCGGCGCGAAGGAGACGGTGATCACGAGCAGGGCGAAGAACAGCGTGGGGCCGACCTCGGTCGCGGCGCGGCCGACGATCCGCCAGTGCGGCAGGCGGCCCCCGTCGCGCTCCAGGTGCCGGTGCGCGTTCTCCACCATCACGATCGCCGCGTCCACCATCGCCCCGATGGCGATCGCGATGCCGCCCAGCGACATGATGTTGGCGTTGATGCCCTGCAGGTACATCACGAGTACGGCCATGAGGACAGCCAGGGGGAGAGTCAGCACGGCGACCAGGGCGGAGCGCACGTGCAACAGGAAGACGGCGCACACGAGCGCGACGATCGCCATCTCCTCGAGGAGCTTCCGTCCCAGCGTGTCGATCGAGCGTTCGATGAGCCCCGTCCGGTCGTAGACCGGGACGATGTCCACCCCCTCCGGGAGTCCCGACCGGAGCTCCGCCAGTCGCGCCTTGACGCGTTCGACCACGTCGTAGGCGTTGGCGCCGTAGCGCACGACGACGATGCCGCCCACCACCTCGCCCTCGCCGTTCAGCTCGGCCAGCCCGCGGCGGATGTCCGGGCCGATCTGCACGGTCGCGACGTCCTGGACCGAGATGGGCGTGCCGGACTCGTCGACACCGAGCGCCACCCGCTTCACGTCGTCGATCCCCTGGATGTAGCCCTCGCCGCGCACCATGAACTCGGCCTCGGACATCTCCAGGACGCGGCCCCCGACGTCGTTGTTGCTCCGCCGGACGGCGCTCCGGATGCGCGCGAGCGGGATGTCGTAGGCGCGCAGGCGGTTGGGGTCGACGGTTATCTGGTACTGCTTGACGAAGCCGCCGATGCTGGCGACCTCCGAGACCCCCGGCACCGCGGTCAGCTCGTACTTCAGGAACCAGTCCTGCAGCGAGCGCAGCTCGGCGAGGTCGACGTCGTCGGACCGCAGCGCGTACATGTACGCCCAGCCGACCCCCGTGGCGTCCGGCCCGAGCGTCGGCGTCACGCCCGCGGGCAGGCGTCCGCCGACGTAGTTGAGGTACTCGAGGACGCGGCTGCGAGCCCAGTAGAGGTCGGTTCCGTCCTCGAAGATGACGTAGACGAAGGAGAAGCCGAAGAACGAGTAGCCGCGGACCACCGTGGCGGAGGGCACGGCCAGCATCTGCGTGGTGATGGGATAGGTGACCTGGTCCTCGACCACCTGGGGGGCCTGGCCCGGGAAGTCGGTGAAGATGATGACCTGCACGTCGGAGAGGTCCGGCAGGGCGTCGAGAGGTGTGGCCCGCAGCGCATAGAC
>JAPOYG010000590.1 GCA_026706755.1 Acidobacteriota bacterium | reverse complement strand
CCGTCCCGTCGTCGGGTGCGTACTCGTCGCTGAGTTCTTCTGCGGGGAGCAGTCCGGTGTTCGGTGGCGGGTCGTCCTCGACGCGCCGCCGCGCCTCCTCGCGGTCGACCCACGCGTTCCACGCCTTCAAGTCGATCTTCATCGCGGCCTCCCTTCCGATGCTATCAGCGGCCCGTCCATGCCCGGCCGGATGACCGAGAAGGCCCGTACCGCTCGGGCACCCGCATACGACCACGGTCCAAGGCGTTGAACACAGCGTCGACGAGGCGATGACCGAAGGCGGCCTGAACGTGCTGTTGTGCGAGCACATCCAGGGTGCACCCGACGGCGAGGTGCGGGAATCGTTCCGCGCAGAGGCGAATGGCCTTGCGGTCGTCGATGAGGGCGATCGCGGACCGCTCCATGGCGCAAGCGATCGTCGCGGCTTCACCGTCATCGAGAGTGTCGGCTGCCGCCCCGCCGACGAGATCCGCGAAGCGCGATATGCCCACGTCCCCCAGTTGCGCGTGCTCGACGAGCTGTTGCTCGATCAGTACGCCAAGCGCGCCGGCGTCGCCTCGACCGGTCCGGCGACCGGCCTCAAGCTCCCGCGACACGTCCTCTACGATGACGCACCGGTTGGGCAGGGCTCCCAGGATGGCCTCGCCGTCTCCGGTGGCGTGGAGATTGATGACAACGCTCGTATCGGCCACAACGGGCGCGGGGCGTTCATCGAGGCAACTTCGGAGGGCCATCCGCGTCGTCTTCGTCCATGCCGGCAGCGTCCAGGATCTTGCGCAGCTCGACGCGATCGAGGCACAGCAACCGCGCGAGCTGCCCTTCGCTCAGCAGTTTCCGGCGCTCGGCTTCGCCGGCCAGCAGGCCGAGGCGAAGGGACACGGGACGCTGTGCGCCACCGCTGTCGTAGTCGACGGTGGTCGTCCGGCCCAGAACCTGGCGTGCCTGTTCGTCGGTGATTCCGCCGTTGGCCGCGAACCACTCCCACGTACCCGCCTTCACGAGCCGGAGCTCCTCGAGCCGCCGCACGATTGCCTCACGTGACACCCCGAACGCGTGGGCCAACAGAATGACGTGCCGCCGCGTGAAGCGTGACGCTCCCGCGGTGATGTCCTCGAACTTCACCCTGACCGTTCGCGAAGGTGTGAGGAACGCGCGCCCGAACGCATCGGCGTACCGCTCCTCGCGCGTATCGCCCTGCCGGTCGGAACGACATACGTCCGGCTGCAGCCGCACGTCGCCGGCCTGCGACGGTCTCGCCGGCGGGTAGTTCCGCGTGCGAGCGACGCCATGCAGATTCTCAAGCTCGACCTCGGCGCGGACGAGATCGGTCATCAGGCGTGCCGCCTGTTCCATCGACTCGTCATTGGTGGTCCAGAGCCTTCGAAACCGGGGGACGAGGTCGACGTGCACGGCTTCGCGGCGCAGCAGGGCGTTGACGGACGTGCCGTAGAGTCGGGCCAGACGCTGGAGTTCATCGGTCCGAACGGGGCGCCGGCCCTGCTCGATCGCGACCAGCGTCGTCCGCGCGACGCGCAGGTCGGCCGCGACGTCGGACTGCATCAGACCCGTCGCTTCCCGCGCCCCGCGGAGGCGGGCGCCGACGTCGACGGCGTCGGTACCTTGGAGCGTCATGTCAGCGTCCTCGCTGCGAATGCTGAGGTCGCGGGGGTCGGGTTCGTCGTCCCGGGAGGGCCTTCGTTGGGCGTCCTTGCGTGTCACCCGTTCTCGAAGACTGTGCTGTCAATGTCAACGGTTCCGCTTCGCCCTGATCGACAACCGTGACCCGGCCGGCTCTCCCGCGGTCTGCTTCGGGCTCGGGAATCCGTCGTTGGCGTCTCGTGCCGCTCGGGCGCCTGCATGAGCACGGCATCCGAGGTGACCGGCCACCGCCGGGCGAGCGACTTGGCTCGTCGCGTCGACGCGGCCGAGATCCCCGTGCGTGCATCTCGCCAAGGCCCCTTGACGGCCGCCATTCTGGACGCGACCCAGCGCGATCTCGACTCGCTGACGGTCGCTGGGCGTCGGAAGGGTCGACGCGAGCGATCGCGGCACCGTCGATGGCGGCGTACGGAAGGTGCACGTTCATCCTGACGGCTCCGTCGCGGACGGCCTGAAGCGCTTCGCGCAGCGCGTCTACTGCCCCGTGCTCGACGCCGCCCTCCGGTGGCGCTACCTGACGGCCGCGGTCGGCGGCGGCGTCATGATCGTGACCGTCGGCGGTGGACTTCTCGCTGAGCCGGTGGGGCGGCGCCGGGAGCGACGTCGACGTGCAGCTCGCCGGCGCCGACCTGGCCCGCCTGCGTGCGGCCGCCGAGGAGGTCAAGAGGCGGCTCCGCGAGTACGCCGGCGTCTACGAGGTGACCGATTCGTTCCGGGCCGGCAAGGAGGAGATGAAGCTCGGCATCAAGCCCGCCGCCGAGGCCTTGGTGCTGACGCTCCAGGACCTCGGCCGCCAGGTGCGCCAGGCCTTCTACGGCGAGGAGGCCCAGCGCATCCAGCGCGGCCGCGACGACATCCGCGTCA
>JAPOYG010000160.1 GCA_026706755.1 Acidobacteriota bacterium | reverse complement strand
ACGGTGGCGATGCCGCAGAGCAACACGCGCCTCTACCGGCAGGACGAGGGCGACGCGCTGTACCGGCGCAGCCTCTACACGTTCTGGAAACGCTCGGCGCCGCCGCCCTCGATGGAGATCTTCAACGCGCCGACGCGCGAGCACTTCACGGTCCGGCGCGAACGGACGAACACGCCGCTCCAGGCGCTGGTCGTGATGAACGACCCGCAGTTCGTCGAGGCATCGCGCCACCTCGCGCAGCGCGCCCTGCGCGAGGTGGGCGGTTTCGACCCGCAGCTCGACTTCGTGACGACGCGGCTCGTGGCGCGATCGTTCGACGACGCCGAGCGCGCGGTGGCCAGACGAACCTACGACCGGTTGCTCGGTGCCTACGAGGCCGACACCGATGCGGCCCGCGAGCTCCTCGAGGTGGGGGAGTCGGCACCGGACGAGACGCTGCCGGCGGCAGAATCCGCCGCCTGGACGATGCTGGTGAACCAGGTGCTGAACCTGGACGAGGCGCTGAACAAGTAGTTCGCGATCCGGGAGGAGCGCCGCGTCATCCCTTGCGACCGAGCGCCGGGGACGACGGGCCGGGGGCGGAACGACAGAGGACGAGGTCGAAGATGGATCCAATCCGAGAGGCGGTGCTGGCCGAGACGCGGCGGCAGTTCTTCGGCCGGGTCGCGAAGGGCATCGGGGGCCTCGCGCTCTCCAGCCTCCTGGCCGAGGACGCTTTCGCGGTTCCCGGGCTGCCCCAGGCGGCCGCGGGCGGACCCGCCGCGGGCGGCCTGCCGTCGCTCCCGCACTTCGCGCCCAAGGCGAAGCGCTGCATCTACCTGCACATGATGGGCGCGCCGCCGCAGATGGACCTGCTCGACTACAAGCCGCAGATGCGCGACTGGTACGACCGGGACCTCCCCGAGTCGGTGCGCGGCGGGCAGCGGCTGACGACGATGACGTCGGGGCAGGCGCGCTTCCCGATTGCCCCGTCGGTATTCGAGTTCCAGCAGCACGGCCGGAGCGGGGCCTGGATCTCGGAGATCCTGCCGTACACGGCGCGCATGGTGGACGACATCGCCATCATCCGCTCGATGCACACCGACGCCATCAACCACGAGCCGGGCATCACGTTCATCCAGACCGGCCAGCAGATCCCGGGCCGGCCGTGCATCGGGGCGTGGTTCGCCTACGGGCTCGGCAGCATGAACGAGGACCTGCCGACCTTCGTGGTGATGAACGCGGAGAAGAGTCACCCGAGGTCGGGGGTGCAGGCCATCTCGGCCAAGCTGTGGAGCGCCGGCTTCCTCTCGCCGGAGTACGCGGGGGTCGGACTCCGCGGGGGGGCGGACCCCGTGCTCTACCTGCGGGATCCGGGCGGCGTGTCGCGCGACGTGCGGCGGCAGATGCTCGACGGCCTCGGCGAGCTGAACCGGATGCAGCACGAGCAGCTCGGCAGCCCCGAGACCCTGGCCCGCATCCAGCAGTACGAGATGGCCTACCGGATGCAGATGTCGGTGCCGGAGATGGCCGATCTGGCGAGCGAGCCGGAGAGCACGTTCGAGCGCTGGGGCGAGGAGGCGAAGCAGCCGGGCAAGTTCCAGAACGCGGCGCTCATGGCCCGGCGGCTGGTCGAGCGCGGCGTGCGCTTCGTGCAGATCTACCACCGGGGCTGGGACGTGCACGCGTTCGCGCCGGAGGTGCTGCCGGCCCAGGCGCGCGACGTCGACCGGGCGGCGTGGGCGCTCATCCAGGACCTCAAGGAGCGCGGGCTGTTCGACGAGACGCTCGTCATCTGGGGCGGCGAGTTCGGCCGCACCATCTACTCCCAGGGCCGGCTGACGCCGACGGACTACGGCCGCGACCACCATCCGCGCTGCTTCACCCTCTGGATGGCGGGCGGCGGCGTCAAGGGCGGCGTGGTGCACGGCGAGACGGACGAGTTCTCCTACAACATCGTCAAGGACCCGGTGCACATCCGGGACTTCCAGGCGACGATCCTGCACCTGTTCGGCATCGACCACGAGCGGTTCACGTATCGGCACCGGGGGCTCGACGCGCGGCTGACAGGGGTGGAGCCGGCCCGCGTGGTGCGCGAGGTCGTGGCCTGAGGGCGGCGGCACGCGGCGGCCGAGCCCGGAGCCGCGGTCTCCCCGGGCGCGGTGTCGAGGTCGCGGCCCGCGCGCCCGCCGGGAAAGCGGCTGCGCGTCGAGTAACATCGTCGGGTCATGGGTGTGCCCGCAATTCGTGCGGGAGACTGCGGGACGCGAGTCAGCCCCATCCGGGCAGCCGGGTGGAGGGAGGTCGAGATGCAGCATCGGGGAGTTGTCGCGTTGGTGGCGGCGGTCGCGGTCGCCGCGCTGGTGGCGGCGCCGGCCGTCGCGCAGGAGGCCGGGTCAGAGCCGCCGCGGACGTCATGGGGAGCGCCCGACCTCGGGGGGGTCTGGGACTTCCGCACCATCACGCCGCTCGAGCGGCCCGAGGAGCTGAGCGATCAGGACGTGCTGACCGACGAGCAGGCGGCGGAGCGCGAGGCTCGCGCGATCGA
>JAPOYG010000420.1 GCA_026706755.1 Acidobacteriota bacterium | reverse complement strand
GGCTGTAGCCCCATCCGTCGAGGGTGCGCCGCCAGCTCAACCAGTCCGCGGGGTCCGGATCCTGCAGCATCGCATCCGTGACCGGCGTGACGTCCCGGACCTGCGCCTTACTCGGCAACGCCGTCGCCAGGACGGCTGCGGCGCACACGGACACGACGATCCATCGGGCAACCCCGCAAGGTCGGTCCGCGAGAGGTCGGTGCGCGAGAGGTCGGTGCGCGCGTGATCGGTGCGCGTGAACTCGGTCCATGTGAACTCGGCACGCGCGCATTCGGCGAGCGACACCCGGGCGGGAAGCGCAATGCGTCATGGTCAACCTCCGGCGCGACGAGCAGGCGCGCGGTCACCGGTCAGAGCACTACGAGTCTGCGCCGCAGAACGTGCGATGCGACATGTAGCGCTCGCGCAGACTCCCAACGCGCCCATCAGGGCGCGCGAGCGCCGGTCCGCGTCGGCCGCCGAAGGGGCCGGCCGGCCAGCGCACCCGTCGCCTCGCCGTCGCGTATCGCGAAGCGGCCGTTGACGAGCACATGGATGGTCCCCTCGGCGTACTGTCGCGGCCGGTCGTAGGTGGCGCGGTCGCGGATGCGGTCCCGGTCGAACACCGCGATGTCGGCGACGGCCCCGGCGCGCAGGTAGCCGCGGTCGTCCAGGCGCAGGAAGTCGGCGGCCAGCCCGGTCATGCTGCGGATGGCGAAGGGCATCCCGATGATTCCCTCGTCGAGCACGAACTGGCGGAGCTTGCGCGTGAAGGCCCCGAACACGCGCGGGTGGGTGACGTTCTGCGCGGGGGACGGCGGGCGGCCGTCGGTGCAGGTCATCATCCACGGCTGCCGGGCCAGGTAGCGCGTGTTCTCGATGTCGTAGAGGTCGAGGTTCATCACCGCCGCGTTGCCTTCGGTGAGAATGCGCCGCACCGCCGCGGGTGCCGGCAGCTCCCACGCGGCCGCCACCGCGGCCAGCGTCCGGCCGTTCAGCGCCGGCCGCGGGTCGGCGAACAGGAGCTTGTCGGCGCCGCCGCGAATGGCCAGCATCTCCAGGGTCTCGACGTCGAGCCGGCGGACGGTCTCGGGGTCGCGGAACCGTTCGAGCATCTCCTCGCGGCCGCCGTTCGAGGCCCACCGCGGGATGGCGTAGGCAACCAGGCTCGACTGGGTGGCGGTGTAGACGTGCTGCGCCGCCGCCACCTCCACCCCCCGCGCACGGGCTTCCTCGATGAGCTGGGCCCCCTCGGGGGCGCGGCCGTAGTTGCTCGCGCCCTGCGCGTTGAAGTGGCTGAAGATGACGCGGGTGCCGGCCTCTTCCCCGATCCGGATCGCCTCGCGTATCGACGGGAGATAGCCGACGCCCCGGTAGCTGGCGCCGAGGTCGCGATCGTGCGTGTCGTAGATGCCGTCGAATTCCGCGGCAACGCGCGCCAGCTCGATGACCTCCTCGGTGGTCGCGTAGTACCCCGGCACGTAGAAGAGCCCGGTGGAAAGGCCGAACGCCCCTTCGGTCATGGCCCGCCGCACCAGCGCCTGCATCTCGCCCAGCTCGGCCGGCGTCGGGGCGCGGTCGTCCTCGCCGATCACCCGCCTCCGGACCTCGCCGTGCCCGACGTAGGCGAACGCGTTCACCCCGATGCGGCCCTCGAGGCCGGCGAACCGCTCGGCGACGTCGGGCGTGCCCGCGCCGTCCACCCCGACGGCCACCGTCGTGATGCCCTGGTGGAGGAACGGCAGCGCGCCCCGGCCGTAGTCCTCCGCCAGCTCGGCGTGCGAGTGCATGTCGATGAAGCCCGGCGTAACCATCAGCCCGCCGACGTCGACGACCACGGCCGCATCGAGGCCGGCCGCCGCCGCATCGCCGACGAAGCCGATCCGCTCCCCCACCACGCCGACGTCCTGCCGGCTCGGCGCCTGCCCCGAGCCGTCGTGGACGAGACCGCCGACCAGGAGCAGGTCCACCGCCGGCTGGGCGCGGAGGTCGCCGATCCACAGCGCGGCCGCGGCTGCGACGGCCAGGAGCCACCGCCACCGACGACGACCCGTGCCGCGGTCGGACCTGACAAGCATTGCGAGATTATGCAGGAAGGCCCAATTTCCTGACCGACAGGCGCCGGGGCGTCAAGCCGGAATGCCCGCCGGACACCCGGCGCGTGTAGGGTACCGAGCGGGTTGGGCAGCCCCGGATTCGCCGGAGGAAAACGCATGCGCACGCCGTCTCTTCGATCCCTTGGTGTACTCGGCGCTCTCGTCGCCGGCGTAGCCGCCCCGTCGCCACCGCCGGCGCTGGCGCAGGAGGTCACGACCGCCGACCTCGAGCAGGCGGCCGGCGACACCTCCTCGTGGCTGATGTACGGCCGGGACTACCACGGGCAGCGCTTCGTGGAGCTCGACCAGATCACGCCGGAGAACGTCGACCGCCTGCACCCGGCCTGGGTGTTCGCCACCGGCGGCGAGAACCGCGGCCTGGAGGCGACGCCGCTGGTGCACGACGGCGTCATCTACCTCTCGGCCGACGAGTCGCGCGTCTTCGCCCTCGACGCCCGCACCGGGGC
>JAPOYG010000409.1 GCA_026706755.1 Acidobacteriota bacterium | reverse complement strand
AGGAGCTTGCGCCGCGGCACGCACTCCGTTGGCGTTCTGCGGCGCAAGCTCCTAGACTCTGACGAGCGGTTCCCGCCAGAACCGGGAGGAAAGAGGCAATGCACGCACGCCACGCCCTCGTCGGAGTCCTCGCCGTCGCGGTCGTCGCCGGCTCCCTGGCCTGCGGGCGAGCCGCCGCGCTCGACCCGGACCTGCCCGAGATCGTGGCCCGGTCCATCGCCTACCACGGCGGGCCGCTCTACGCGAGCTCCCGGATGTCGATGACCATCACGTCGCTCTCCGGGAGCTTCGGCATCGAGGCCATGCGGGACGGCGGCTCGTTCGAGTACGTCGTGATCAACCCGGCGCGCGGCGACCGCCCGGAGCGCCGGGTGCGCCTGACGAACGACGGCGTCACGGAGTGGATCGGCGGCGTGGAGTCCGAGCTCGACGCGGAGGGTGAGCGGCGCGCCACCGCCTTCGTCAACGCGCGCGTCTTCTTCCCGCTGCTGCCCTACACGCTGAACGGGGGCGACATCCACTTCGAGGACCGGGGCCTCGACCGCTGGGCGGGCCGCGACCTGCACCGGGTGAAGGTCTCGTTCACCCCGGGCACGAGCAACGACGCAGACGACGCCTATACCTTCTGGTTCGATCCCGAGACCGGCCGCGTCGAGCAGTTCGGCTACGACTTCGACAACGGCCTCCGCTTCCGGCGGGCCACGTCGTTCGAGCGGGTGAACGGGGTGCTCTTCTCCGACCAGGACAACTACGCCGTCGACGGCGGCAAGATCCCGGTCGACACGCTGACCCCCGAATACGTGGTGGGCAACATGCGGCTGCTGTCCGAGGTGCGCATCAGCGACGTGACGGTCGAGCCCCTGTAGACCGACCGCTTCACTCGCTCTCCGCCGGGGCCCGCTCCCAGACGTAGGGCCGTCCGGTCACGTGCCGCTCGAACCAGTCGAGCTCGACGTTCATCTTGAACAACCGGTGCCGAAGCTCGCGCCATCCATGCCCCTCGCGCGGCGCGACGTACAGGTGCGTCGGAACGTCGAGGCTCCTGAGCGCGCGATGCATCTCCACGGACTGCGGCATCGGCACGCGCAGGTCATCCTCACCCACCAGGAAGATCGTCGGCGTGGTCACGTTCGACACGTGCTTCAGCGGTGAGTGGTCCCAGTAGAGGTCCGTCGGCGCATCCACCTGCCAGGGGGTGCCGCCGAACCACGGGGTGCGCTGACTGCGCGTGTCGCTCTGCGCGTACATCGAGATCCAGTTCGCCGCTCCCGCCCCCGACGCCGCCGCCTTGAAGCGGTTCGTGTAGGTGATCACCTTGTTCGTCATGTGACCGCCCCCGCTCCATCCCATCTTCGCCATGCGCTCGCCGTCGACCAGGCCGGCCGCTACCAGGTGGTCGGCGCCCGCGATCACATCCAGGTGCGCGTTCGTGAAGTAGCCGCCCACCATGTCCCGCAGGAACGCGTCGCCGTAGCCGGTGCTCCCGCGATAGTTGGGCTGCAGCACGAAGTAGCCGAGCGCCGCCAGTACGGGAACGTAGTTGCGGGGTGCCGCGAAGCCGAACTTGTCGGAGGCCTGCGGCCCACCGTGCGTCTGGACGACCAGCGGATACCGCCGTCCGTCCTCGTAGTCGAGCGGGTAGAAGAGAAGCCCTTCCACCGCCACGCCGTCGGCGCCCGTCCATTCCGCCTTCGCCTGCCGCGGCAGCCGGAAGTCCTCGCTCAGGTAGTCGAAGACGCGCGTCGCCCGGGTCGGCGTCGAGCCGGCGCCGGTCCCCAGGAGCCAGACGTCGCCCGGGTTGCCCGGCTCCCGCAGCGTGAAGACGTGGCCGTCGGCGGCCGCCGCCATCGTCCACGACCCGATCGAGTGGCGGCCGTCCGTCAACCGGTCGAGCTCGCCCGTCGACACGTCCAGACGTACCAACTGGCTGTGAACTCCCATGTTCGCGACGGCGAAGACCGCGGCCCCGTCGGCGGACCAGGCCGCGGCGCTGAACTCGTAGGGCAGCGCGGGGGCCAGGATCCCGGCCGGTCCTCCTCCCGTCGGCGCCAGAAAGACATTGCTGTTGTAGTACTTCTCGAACCGCTCGTTCGCGCGCGCGACGAACAGGACGTGCGAGCCGTCCGGCGACACCCGGGCCCCCGACTCCGGCACCTCGTTGGCGGTCAATCGGAGCGGGTCACTCCCGTCGGCCCCCATCACCCAGACCTCGCTCGCGTCGCGATGCTCGAGGACGGGAGTCGGACCGCGATGAAAGGCGATGCGCGTCCCGTCGCGGGAGAGGTCGTACGCCAGGATGGAGTAGTCGCCTTCGGTCACCCGCGTCGTGACCCCGCCCGAGACGGTCGCCGTCCACAGGTGCCGCTGCTCGAAGTTCTCTTCGAAGGCGTAGACATCGTCCTTCTCGTCCTCGCGGGCCTGCTGCTCCACCGACTTCTCGTCGGAGGCCAGGAAATAGAGGGTGCTGCCGTCGGGCGACCACGCGATGCTCGAGACATCCGTCGGGTGATCGGTCAACGGGCGCGCCTCGCCGCCCCGGTTGCTCAGCACGTG
>JAPOYG010000533.1 GCA_026706755.1 Acidobacteriota bacterium | reverse complement strand
CTGTCGCACGACATCGCGATGGCCAAGGCCCGCAGCTCGGCCCTGAGCCCGCGGTCGACGGAGGAGTGGGGCCAGTTTGCCTTCGGCAACGGCGTCTCTCCCGCCGCCTTCGTGCCCGGCTTGAACTTCTTCCAGGGCGGGCTGCCGATCAGGACCGCCGACGGCCAGCACCTCGGCGGCATCGGGGTCAGCGGCGACTCGGGCGCCAACGACGCCATCTGCGCCCAGGCGGGCATCGAGGCGGCCGGCTTGAACTAGCGCGACCTTTCGGTCGCGTCGGGGCTGCGCGCGCGAGACTCTTGCGTCGCCGGTCCTGCGGCGCAGACTCCTTGCGCTCTCACGGGCGCAAACTCCTTGCGGGGGCCGGCGGTGTCCACCGTCGCGCCCCCGCAGCTCGATCCACCCGGCCGTGCAGCGTGCCGTCCCAGCCGACGGGAGCGGCGGACTTCCCGAACGCGAGCCCGGAAGCATGAGCCGTCCGATTCTCCGCGTAGCGCTCGGAATCGCGCTCGGCACCGTCCTTCTGGCGGCACAGCCGACGGACGCGGGCCTCGAGATCTACTGGATCGACGTGGAGGGCGGCGCCGCCACGCTGATCGTCACGCCCGCGCGGCAGTCGATACTCATGGACGCGGGCTGGGAGCGGCCCGACGAACGGGACGCCCGGCGCATCCAGGACGCCCTGCGGGACGCCGGGGTGGACCGCATCGACTACTTCATCGCGTCCCACTTCCACGGGGACCACGTCGGCGGCCTGCCGGCCCTGGCCGCCCGGGTGCCCATCGGCCGGTTCGTGGACCACGGCGACAGCGTGGAGCAGTCCACGGAACGCGGTCTCGCCACGTGGAACGCCTACCGCAGCGTCGCCGAGGGCCGGCGCCGCACCATCGCGCCCGGCGACAAGCTGCCGCTCAGAGGCGTGGAGTTCTCGTTCGTGCTGGCCGGCGGCCGAACGCTCGACGGGCCCCTCCTGCCGCTCGGCCCCAATCCGCACTGCGACGGCACGGAGCTCCACCCGGGCATCGACCCGGGCATCTATCCGGAAGAGGGCGGCGAGAACGCGCGCAGCGTCGGCTACCTCGTGTCGCTCGGGGCGTTCCAGTTCCTGAACCTGGGGGACGCGACCCGCAACGTGCAGTATGCGCTGGCCTGCCCGGAGAACCTGCTCGGGGAGGTGGACGTCTACCAGGTGCCGCACCACGGGAACGGCGTGGCGCCGGAGCTCACATGGGCGCTGGCCCCGACGGTGGCCGTCATCAACAACGGCCCGCGCAAGGGCGGGAGCGCCGCGGGCTTCCAGGTGGTGGCCCGCAGCCCGCGGCTGGAGGACATCTGGCAGTCCCACCGGGCGCTGGACACCGCTGCCGCCTACCGCGCGGCCGACGACCTGACGGCCAACCTCGCGACCGAGGACGACTGCCGCGGCCACTGGATCAAGGCCACCGTCGACCCCGAAGGCCGCAGCTACTCCCTGACGAACGGCCGCAACGGCGCCAGCCGCGCCTACCTGTCGCGGTAGCGCGACCTTGCGGTCGCGTTGGGAGTCTGCGCTCGCGCGACGTCCCGTGTCGCCGCTCCTGCGGCGCAGACTCCCAGCCTGGACCGGCCGTCGTGTGTCAGGTCAGCGGGGGAAGCGGGGGATCCCGTAACTGCCCCTGATTCCGCCAATCCAGATCTCGTCGTTCACCTCGATGGCCACGGTGCCGATCTGGAAGAACTCGTTGCCCTTGTAGTCCACGAGCTGCCGGACCTCGAACGTCGTCGGATCGACTTCGGCCACGCGAGCGGCGGACAGCTCACAGGGCTCGTCGTCTTCGCACCGGGTCACGTGGCCGGCGGCGATGACCTTGCCGGCGGGTCCCCAGCGCACGTTGTCGACGTTGAAGCCGACCGGAATCCGGTCGACGCGCGGGGGCGTCTGGCCGCGTGACACCCGCACCAGCGCCCGGTCGCTCCAGCCCCCGACGTAGAACCACTGCCCATCCTCCGAAGACACGAGGCCGTTGGGACCGGGCATCCGGCTGCCGGGCACCTCGATCCAGTCCGTCGTCGGATGCCATTCCCAGAGCTCGCCACCTTCGCGGTCGAAGTTCGTCGCGCCGAGATAGCCGTCCGGCAGCGCCGTAATGGAATTGATGCGGGCGGTCCCCTCCGGCGCCGGGATGCACCCGATCCACTGCATCGTGGGCACGGTGCCGCCGACGTCCAGCGCAAAGACCTCGATGGCCTCGCGCGCGCCATGACCGACCACGTAGAGCGTATGCACGTCGCCGTCGCCCTCCCGCAGGGTCAGCCCGTGCGGCTGGAACACGTCGTTCGGACCGGGGCAGGCGCCGTAGGTATCCCGGTCGTGCTCCGGCGGCAACGCGCCCGCGGGAAAGATCTCCTGGACGCTGTGATCCCGAAGGCTCACCGCGTAGACGGGACCTTCCGAATCGGAGTAGCGTCCCGATGCGATTACCCAGGCGCCCGGAACCTCGTAGAGATCCTCCGGATTCGTCGTGCCGCAGACGAACTTCACATCTCCGTCCGGATCGCACGTCTGGGCACCAGC
>JAPOYG010000376.1 GCA_026706755.1 Acidobacteriota bacterium | reverse complement strand
AGCTGCGCGATGTCCTCGCCGGCCAGCAGCACCTCCCCGCTGCTCGCCCGCGTGAGGCGCACCGTGCAGCGGGCAAGCGTCGACTTTCCCGAGCCCGACTCGCCCACGACCGCCAGCGTCTCGCCTTTCCGCACCACGAGCGAGACGTCGCGCACCGCCTCCACCGTCCGGCCGCGCTGGAACCAGCCGCCCCCGGCGAACGTCTTGGACAAGTTCCGCACCTCGAGCGCGGCGCTTTCGGCCTTGCCGTCCCGCGCCTCCGGTTCGAGGCCCGGCACCGCTTCCAGCAGCATGCGCGTGTACGGGTGCGACGGCGACCGCAGGATCTGGTCACGGGGCCCCTGCTCCACCACGCGCCCCGTCCGCATGACGACGACCCGGTCGGCGATGTCGGCCACCACCCCGAAGTCATGCGTGATGAAGAGCACCGCGCTGCCACGCGCCCGCTGAATGGTCCGCATGATCTCGAGGATCCGCGCCTGCGTCGTCACGTCGAGCGCGGTCGTGGGCTCGTCGGCGACCAGGAGCGCCGGCTCCAGGGCGAACGCCATCGCGATCATCACGCGCTGGCGCTGGCCGCCCGAGAGCTGGTGCGGGTACGTGTTCACCAGGCGCTCGGGGTCCGGCAGCTGCACCGAGCGGAACAGCTCGATTACCCGCTCGCGCCGCTCGGAGGGATTCAGGACGCCGTGCGTCTCGAACACCTCGCGGACCTGCTCGCCCACCGTGAGGACGGGATTGAGCGCGGTCATCGGCTCCTGGAAGATCATCGCCATGGCGCGCCCGCGGAGCGAGCGGAGCCGCGCCGCCGGCGCCGTCCGCAGGTCCTCGCCCTCGAGCTCGATCGCGCCGCCCGTGACCCGGAGCTGGCCCGGCGGCAGGAGACCCAGCACCGCCTGCGCGGTCACCGACTTCCCGGACCCCGATTCGCCCACGAGGCACACGATCTCGCCGGCCTGCACGTCGAACGACACGTCCTCGACGGCGTGCGCGCGCTCCGCGTCCACCGGGAGCTCCACGGTGAGGTCGCGGATCGAGAGAACCGTGCGGGTCGCCGCGTCCGTCACTGGAACCGTCCCCGGAGCCTGGGGTCGAGCGTGTCCCGGAGCCCGTCGCCCAGCAGGTTGACCGACAGCACGGTCACCGCGAGGAAGGCGCCCGGGAAGAACAGGATCCAGGGTGCGATCTGGAAGAAGGTGCGCCCCTCGGCCATCACGTTCCCCCAGCTCGGCACCTCGGGCGGCATGCCCGCGCCCAGGAACCCGAGGATCGACTCGACGATCATCGCCGAGGCGCAGACGTAGCTTCCCTGCACGATCAGGGGAGCCAGCGTGTTCGGGAGCACGTGGCGGACCAGGAGCCGCGGCAGCCGGGCGCCGGCCGCGACGGCCGCCTCGACGTAGGGTTCCTCCCGGACCGCCAGCACGACGCTTCGCACGAGGCGCACCACGCGCGGCACCTCCGGCACCGCGATCGCGACAACCACCGTCGTGAGCGTGGCGCCCGAGAGCGCGATCAGCGCGATCGCGAGCAGGATGCCGGGGATCGCCATGATCCCGTCCATCACTCGCATCACGATCCGGTCGACCCCCCGGACGTAGCCGGCGACCAGGCCGATCCCGAGCCCGGCCGCGAGCGCCACCGCAGCCACCATGAGCCCGACGCTCAGCGAGATGCGCCCGCCGTGGAGCGTCCTTGCCAGGATGTCGCGCCCGAACATGTCGGTCCCAAACGGGTGCGCCGCCACGGGGCTGGTCAGCCGGTCCTCCGGGGTCATCCGGAGCGGGTCCATGCCGGCGATCGGCGGCGCCAGCACCGCGGTCATTACCACCAGCGCCAGCAGCGCCATCCCGATCTGCACCGAGCGGTTCCGGCGGATCGCGTTCATTCGCGGATCCTCGGATCGAGCACGCTGTAGAGGAGATCCACGATCAGGTTGGTGAACACGTAGGCGGCGCTGAACACGAGGATCAGCCCCTGGATCACCGGGTAGTCGCGCCGGAGCACCGAATCGACGGTGAGCCGGCCGAGTCCCGGGATGTTGAAGACGCTTTCCGTCACCACCACCCCGCCCACCAGCAGCGCGAAGGCGATCCCGATCACCGTCACCACCGGCACCAGCGCCGGGCGGAGCGCGTGCCGGCGGAGCAGCCGGAACGTGGTCACCCCCTTCGCGCGCGCGGTCCGGATGTAGTCCTCGCCCAGCACCTCGAGCACGCTCGCGCGGGTGACCCGGGCGATCAGCGCGATGAAGACGAACGAGAGCGCCACCACCGGCAGCGCCAGGTGGCGGAGGAAGGGCACGGCGCCGTCCGCCAGGGGGCGGTAGCCCTGGACGGGCAGCAGGGAGAGCTTGATCGCGAAGACGTAGATCAGGATGTAGCCGATCACGAAGACCGGCACCGCGAAGGCGAGCGCCGCGCCGCCCATGAGGCAGCGGTCGAGCCAGCCGCCCGCCCGCCAAGCCGCGGCTACGCCCAGCGGCACCGCGACCACGACCGTCAGGATCAGCGTCCCGATCGAGAGCGCGAGCGTCGGCTCGACGCGCTGCGCGATCAGC
>JAPOYG010000208.1 GCA_026706755.1 Acidobacteriota bacterium | reverse complement strand
TTCCGCAGCACTCCGTTCCCCGAACCTTCCGCTGTTCTAGCCTGATTATAGAACTCCACTTATACGAAACGGGATCATACTTGTGTGCCGAATCAGCCGCGGCCGACGCCGCGGTCGCACGGCGATTCTGCGACGCCCCGACGGGCACCTGTCACAGCGGTCGGGTAAGTTGATCGGCCGTGCTTCGGGAAGACCTTGGTCGGCGGGGCAGCGGACCACCCGAGTCACCGACCGGCCGCAGGCGGGCACCGGTGCCAGCCGGAGGCTCGCCATGAGCTACCAACTCGTCGAGGCGGAGTCGTACTGGGACTGCCTCAGTTCGCTGCGCCGGAACGACCCCTACAAGGCCGACCTGGTGGACACGCTCTTGGAGTTGCGCCGTCAGCCGTTCCGCAATCCGAGGCTGACCACGCACGACATCGGCGTCGCCGGCAACGGCTCCAAGCTGTTCTCCTCCGATGTCGGCGGCCGAGCCTCGGACCGTCGGCTCATATGGCAGATCTTCAATCGAACGATCGTGGTGCTCCTCTACGGCTCGCACAAAGTCCAAGACCGCGCCAAGCGTATGCGCTTGGCCTACGACGAGACCGACCGGATCGTTCAGATTTACGAACAGGCGCCCGACGGCGCCACCGAGCGCACCTACCGTGAGCACCGCAACCAGATCGGGAAGCTCTTCATGGCGTGGACGGACGCGGAACTAGCTGAGCGGGGCCTCCCCGGCCCGGCCATCGCCCATCTGCGCCGCCTGGACAACGTGGACGAGCTGTTCGCGTTGGAACAGCACCTCGGCGAGCGGCATCTGGGGCTGGCGTTCAACCTGGCGGCCGGGGACGCGGAGGACCGCCCCGCGGAGAGTCGGACGCCACCGGTGCCGAGAGCGACGTCGGCGCCGGACGGACCCGCCGCCGCGGCCGAGACGCCCGCAGGGTCCACCGGGTCGACCGCCGCGGGCGACGCCGACGATGCCACCGGGGGATCGCACGCCCCGCAAGCCCTCGCAGCCGCCGAGCCCGTCGCCGACGACTCCGACCGGCTTCTGGAGCACTTACTGAACGACGAGGCCGCCGGATCGCTGTTCACGCGGACCGAGCCCGAGTACATGGCCGAGGTGGTCGGCCGACCCATTGAGGACTGGATGGTCTTCCTGCATCCCGACCAGCGCGGTGCCGCAACACGGCGCTACCAGGGCCCGGCCCGGGTGCGCGGCGCGGCCGGCACCGGCAAGACCGTCGTGGGCCTGCACCGTGCGTCCGAGTTGGCGCTGCGCAACCGTGCCCTCGTCGCCGAGCGAGAGCAGGACGGCGGCGAAGCCGCCACGGTGCCGCCGGTGCTGTTCACGACCTACATCAGGTCGTTGCCCGCGGTGTTCGAGTCACTCTATGAACGGCTGCCGGGCACCCGAGCCGGTGAAGTGGAGTTCATCAACGTCGACCGGCTCGCCCGGCGGATCTGCGACGAGGCGGGTGACAGCGCGTTCGTCAACCCCAACAAGGTCACCAAGGCCTACAACGAAGCCTTCAAGCAGACCGTCGTGGCCGAAACGCCGCTGCACCGCGGCTTCACCTCGCAGTACCTGCGGGACGAGATCACGAAGATGATCAAGGGGCGGGCCATCGAGACGCTCGAGGAGTATCTCGAAGTTCCCCGCACCGGGCGGCGAGCACGGCTGGGGCGCCTGCAGAGAACCCAGGTGTGGCAGCTCATGGAGTGCTGGGACGCGCACATGGCCCGCCACGGAACCATCGACTTCTGCGACGTGATCCTGCGGGCGCTGGCCCATGCCCGCCGGCGCAGCAGCCCCTCCTACTCGGCGGTGATCGTGGACGAGGCGCAGGACCTCACCCTGGCGGGACTGCAACTCCTGCGGGCGCTCGTCAATGCGCCCGCCGTCGAGAAGGATCGACCCGACGGCCTCTTCATCCTGGGCGACGCCGCCCAGCGCATCTATCCCGGCGGGTTCACGCTCCGCCAGGCCGGCGTCGAGGTGCGGGGCCGCACCACCTTGCTGACCGAGAATTACCGCAACACCGCCGAGATCATCGCAGCGGCGATGGCGGTCGCCGGCGACCACCGGATCGAGGACCTCGGCGAGGACGTCCGCCGCGGGGAGGAGCCGATTGCGACGGTCAGGAGCGGACCTCGCCCGGTCCTCGTGCAGATCAGCGGGCTCGACGCCCAGACCGACGAGATCGCCCGCAGAATCGAAGCTCTCGAGCGTTGCGACGCGGGCATCGGCCCCGGCGACGTGGCCGTGCTGGCACCGTTCAACACCTCTGCCAACAGCGTCCGGACGCGCCTGCGGAGCCACGGCTTCGACGCACAGTCGTTGGAGGACTACGACGGGCGGCCCAACAAGCGAGTCAAGGTCGGCACCTACCACCGCGCCAAGGGGCTCGAGTTCAAGGCGGTGTTCCTGCCCCACCTCGGCCGGTTCCCGCCGCAGGCGAAGAAGGGCTCGAGCGCCGAGGAGGCCGCCGAGAACCACGAGTTGGCCGTCTCGCAACTGTTCGTGGCGATGACGAGGGCCCGCGACCTCGTAGTGATCCTCCACGGAAGCAGGC
>JAPOYG010000596.1:1413-2570 GCA_026706755.1 Acidobacteriota bacterium | reverse complement strand
AGCGGCGAGCGGTACTGCCAGATGACGTCGCCGGTGAGGGCGTCGATCGCCTGCACGACGTTCCCCGGACTGGCCAGGAACATCACGCCGTCGTGCACCAGCGGCGTCGTCTGGTGGTTCCCGTCCCGGATCGACAGCACCCAGGCCAGCCGCAGTTGGCCGACGTTGTCGCGTGTCACCCGATCGAGGGGACTGTAGCCGTGGCTGTCGCGCGTCCGCCGCCAGCTCAGCCAGTCGCCCGGAGGCGGATCCGCCAGCAGCGCGTCCGTGACCGGAGTCAGATCGTGCGGCACTTCCCGGTTGACGAAGCGCGCCGGCCGCCGTCGGGGCCGCTCGCCCGCCTCCGCCGCGCGCCGGGCCTCGGCCACGTCCGCCGCATCGCCGATGGGGACCGCGGCGTCGGCGGTCAACGGCGCGTCGCCGGGCCGGGCGCCGTTCGCATCCAGGAGGTATGCGACCAGGTTCAGGTAGACCGGATCGCCGAGCGAGCCGCCGAGCCCGGGCGGCATTCCGTCCCGCACGTAGGCGAACAGCTCGTCCGTCGTCCGCCCGGCCCAGCCGTTCAGGAAATCCACACCCCGCAGCGCCGGCGCTTCCGCCCCGTCCAGCGTCAGCCCGTGGCACTCCCCGCACTGCCGCGCATACACCGACCACCCGGCCGCGGCCTGCTCCGCCGTGAAGCCCCCGTCTTCCGCGGCCTGCTCCGCATCCAACGGTTGCGCTGCCGGCGGTGGCTGCGCTGCCGTGACGACTCCCGGCGCGACGCTCGATCCGAGCGTCGCGCCGGCCATCGCGATCAGTCCGGCGGCCGCCATCCGGGCCGCCACGCCGGCGCGGCTCCGTGGCTGCCGCTGCTCTCCGCCGGCGACGCGAGCTCTGTTCGACATGGTCGCGACTCCTGGTTGCCGTCAGACGGGGGCCGGGACCCGTGTGGCCGCCCGTGCCGTCCTTATACCACCCGAGACCCCTCACGGCGATTGCTACCCCACACGGCCGCGGCGCACGCGTTGCCCCGGGAGAGATCCGACGGCTCGACGAAGGCCGGGGCGCTCTTGACCTGGCTTTCTGAAGCGATCATGCTCGACATCGCTTCCGCGTCGATCAGGAGGTGAGCCGTAGAGCGGGCGGACCCTCCGGAGGGCGAGTCGGGCGGTAAG
>JAPOYG010000596.1:0-1307 GCA_026706755.1 Acidobacteriota bacterium | reverse complement strand
GGGTCGCCGGCGACCTTCCCGGGCTACGGACCAGAGGTGGAACATGGCGCGCAGCACATTGTCCCGGAGTGGGATCGGGGTCGGGTTCGCGGCGGTCGTGATCGTCACCGCGTCGCTCGTCGCGGTCCTCGCCGGCCAGACGCCGGGCGGGTCGATCCCGATGGACGGCGACGACATCGCCGGAGCGGTCACCGGCCCCGACGGTCCTGAAGCCGGGGTCTGGGTGGTCGCGGAGACCCGCGATCTGCCCACGCGTTTCATCAGGAGCGTCGTGACGGACGACGCGGGGCGCTACCTCCTTCCCGATCTGCCGCCGGCCACCTACGACGTCTGGGTGCGCGGCTACGGGCTGGTGGATTCCGAGAAGGTCCGGGCGGAGCCGGGCGCGCGGCTCGATCTCACGGCGGTCCCGGCCCCCGACGCCGCCGCGGCGGCGGAGTACTACCCGGCGCAGGACTGGTTCGCCCTGCTCGAGGTCCCGGACCCGGACGAGTTCCCCGGCACGGGGCCGGACGGGAACGGGATCGCGCCGAACATCGAGAGCCAGGGCGAGTGGATCCGCTCGGTGGTCAACACGGACGGGTGCACCGGATGTCATGCGCTGGGAAACAAGGCCACGCGGGAGATTCCCGAAGGGCTCGGCGATTTCGACTCGCACCTCGCGGCCTGGGACCGCCGCGTGCAATCCGGGCAGGCGGGCGCCATCATGGACGCGCGGCTGGCCCAGGCCGGGCGCGACCGGGCGCTGGCGATGTACGCCGACTGGACCGATCGCATCCAGGCGGGCGAGTACCCGACCACGCCGCCGCCGCGGCCGCGGGGCGTGGAGCGGAACGTCGTGGTGACGCTGTGGGACTGGTCCGATCCCGAGGCGTACATGCACGACCTGATCTCCGCCGACAAGCGCGACCCGACGGTCAACGCGAACGGTCCCGTCTACGGCGCGCCGGAGAACAGCACCGACGACATGCCGCTCGTCGACCCGAACACGCACGTGGCCAGCGTGGTGCCGCTCCAGGTGCGCGACGCGGACACGCCCAGCTCGGCGGCGACGCTGCCCAAGGCGTCGTCGCCCTACTGGGGCGACGAGGTCATCTGGCACAGCCGCAGCGTCGCCCACAGCTTCGCGATGGACAGCCGGGCCCGCGTCTGGATCGCGGCCCGGGTGCGGGCGGCCGAGACGCCGGCGTTCTGTCAGCCGGGGTCGAACCATCCCTCGGCCCAGGCGTTCCCCATCGAGCGGAGCAACCGGCAGGTCCAGATGTACGACCCCGAGACGGGGGAGGTCACCACCGTCAACACCTGCT
>JAPOYG010000546.1 GCA_026706755.1 Acidobacteriota bacterium | reverse complement strand
GGCGGGTGCGTGCTGAAGAGGGAGAGCACGCCGCGGCCCGAGAAGGGCTTCATGATGAACATGTGGGCGGTGGCCGGGTTGGCGTCCAGGGGCCGGCGCCTCGACCCCGCGTCGATCTTGCGCAGCGCGTCGGCGAGCCCGTAGGGGCTCCCCACGATCTTCGCGGCCCCGCGGTCCGCCGCGAACTCGCGGGAGCGGGAGATGGCGGCCTGGATCAGCATCGCGGCCAGCGGGCCGACGATGATCGTCGCCAGCAGCGCGAGCGGGCCGCCGTCGCGATCGTCGCGCCCGCCGAAGCCGCCGAAGATGGCGGCGAACTGGGCCATGCGGGCCACCATCATGATCGTCGCGGCGACCGTGGCCGCGACGGAGCTGATGAGGATGTCGCGGTGCTTGACGTGCGCCAGCTCGTGCGCGATGACCCCCTCCAGCTCGTGCGGCGCCAGCATCCGCAGGATGCCCTCGGTGGCGGCCACCGCGGCGTGCCGCGGATTCCGGCCGGTCGCGAAGGCGTTGGGCGAGTCGTCGGGAATCACGTAGACGCGCGGGGTCGGAAGCGAGGCCTGCCGCGCCAGGCGCTCCGTCATCTGGTGGAGGGGGTGCTCGGGGCCGACGGGACGTGCGCGGTACATCGCCAGCACGACCTTGTCGGAGAACCAGTAGGAGCCGAAGTTCATGACGACCGCCAGCCCGAACGCGAGCACCAGGCCGCCCTGGCCCCCCAGCAGTTCGCCGAACACCAGCAGCAACGCGCTCAGCAGTCCGAGCAGCAACGCAGTCTTGACCGTGTTCGCCATGGCGTCCTTCCCGCGCGGGCCGTGCCGCAACCCGTCTCCTCAATCTTAGCGGGCGTCGAAACGCTCTATCAAACCGGCCAGCAGAGCGGCCCGCCACGGCAGCTCTCCGGTCTCGACGTGCTCGTTGAGGGCATGGGCTCCGTCCCCGACCGCTCCCAGCCCGTCGAGAGTGGGGACGCCGAGCGCCGCCGTGAAGTTCCCGTCCGAACCTCCTCCCGTGCCTCCTTCCTCGAGGGGGCGCCCCAGCTCGGCCGCCAGCTCGCGGGCGCGCTCGTAGAGCCGGACGACGGCCGGCGTCCGCACCAGCGGCGGGCGCGAGAACCCGCCGACCACCTCGATGGCGGTGCGGTCCAGCGTCGGGCGCAGCCCCCGGATCGCGTCCTCGACGGCCTGGACGTCCTCCTGGCGCGCCACGCGCGTGTCGATGACGGCCCGCGCGTGCTCGGCGACCACGTTCGGCCGCCCGCCTCCCTCGATGATGCCGACGTTCAGCGAGACCCCGTCGCGAATGCCGCGAATGGCTCCCAGGGCCGTGATCTGGGCCGCCAGCTCGTCGATCGCGCTGGCTCCCCGGCCGGGCTCCACCCCCGCGTGGGCGGGCACGCCGCGGACGCGCATCTCGAACTCGCCGCAGCCCTTGCGCGCGGTCTTCACCGCGCCGCCCGGCAGCGACGGCTCGAGCACGAACACGGCGTCGGCGCGGCGCCCCTCCTGCTCGATCAGCCCCCGCGAGGATGCGCTTCCCCGCTCCTCGTCCCCGGTGAAGAGCATCGCCAGGGTCCGGTCTCCGAGGCGGCCGGTGTTCAGCAGCGCCCGCGCGGCCAGCATCCCGATGGCGATGCCCGCCTTCATGTCGAAGATGCCGGGTCCGTACAGGCGGCCGTCCTCCTCGCGGAGCGGCATCCGGTCGAGCTGCCCGAGCGGCCAGACGGTGTCGAAGTGGCCGAGCAGCATGACGCGGGTCGGGCCGTCGCCGATGGTCGCCCGCAGGTGGTCTCCGCTGTCGGCGCTCGCCACCATGTCCACGGTGGCGCCGATCGCCTCGAGCCGCCGCCCCAGCACCCGGCCGCACCGGTCGACAGCCGCCTTGTCGGGGGTCGGGGACTCGTGCTGCACGAGAGCCGTCGTCGTGTCGATCAGCCAGTCCCGCTCGCGTTCACAGAAGTCCAGGAGGGTCCGCATGCGGCATAATACTTGGGTGAGGCTGAAGGGCCGGGCGGCGATTCTGCTGGCGGCGGCGCTCCTCGCCGCGGCGTCCCCGGCCCTTGCGCAGCGGCGCCTCGCCCCGCGGTCGTTTCCGCCCCCGGAGCCGGCCGACCCCGTGGAATCGGAGCCGGCCCGCGGTCCGGGTCCGGTATCCCTGCCGGAGCCGCCGCCCCGCGATCTGCTGCCGCCCCTGCCGGGGGCCGGCCGCGCCGCGCCCACCGAGGACGAGCTCGGTGTCACGCTCTATCCGAACTCGACCTACCTGGCCACGTTCGACGCAGGCCGCGGGCAGCAGTTCCACCTCTTCGGGACCAACGCCACCTTCGCCAACATGGTGCGCTACTACCGGGTCATCACCCGGGATCGCGGCGAGGACGTGTTCGAGGCGCCGGCGACGCACCAGTTCGACATCGGGCGGTTCCGGGACCGGGAGATGGACTTCCGGCCGAGCGTGACCATCAAGGACTACACCTGGAACGGGTCTGCCGGCTACCCGAACCCCCTGCCGGGCGGCGATCCGCCCGCCTTCGCGACGATCATCCAGTTCACCACGGCTCCCCCCGGCGCGCG
>JAPOYG010000540.1 GCA_026706755.1 Acidobacteriota bacterium | reverse complement strand
TGGCGGCGCAGGTCCTGCAGGCGGGCCTGGCGGCGCTGCCTGAATCCCCGGAGCTGCGCGATCGCCTGTCGCGGCTGACTCGCTGATCGATCCATCAGACTCCTGTCCGCTCGCCGCCCGCCGTGCCCTTCGGCGTCCAGGGCGGGCCCCGGGCCGGGAATCAGGGGTCGGTGGTCTCGGTGGCCGCCGGCGGGCGCAGCCGCGTCTCCGCCGTCATGCGGTTGTCGGTCGCGGCGTGGAAGTAGGTCTCCCACTGCTGGCGGATCCGGTCCAGCTTGGCCACATGGTCGGGATTGGGGTCGCGCCCGCCCCGGACGACGTAGAGGAACGCCTGCCGCTGCACCCGGGGCGAGTCGGCGGCGCTCGGGACGCGTTCTCCCTCGACCTCGATGATGTCCTCGATGAGGACGTCGCGCCGGGTGCCGTTGAAGGTCACTCCCACCCGCGGCGACCCGGCGCGGCGGGCCGGCGGGCTCGTGTTCGTCGGCGCCTCGACGTAGAAGAACGACGGCACGTCGGAGGCGTCGCGCAGGCCCATCACGTACTGATCGAGCGGGCTGTAGCCTTCCACGGCGGCCACGGTGCGGAAGGCTCCGCCCCCGAGGTCTTCGATGTCGTTGCCCTCCATCACCGAGGCGTCCGAGTCGAAGAAGAAGCTCCAGTGGGCGTGGTCCCGGCCGAGGAGCGCCGACGAGCGCACGCGGTCGTGGTTGCTGAAGTCCGGGAACGCGAGCCAGCGGTGGCCCACCTCGTGCCCGAGAATGCTCAGGGTGGTGTCCTCTCCCCCCTCGAACAGCTTCATCTCCGTGTCGTCGGAGTACTTCCCGAGCCATCCCATCACGGCGATGCCGCTCAGCTCGTCGCTTCCGAAGTCGGACGGAATGTCGTAGGTCGGCAGGCCGATGCCCTGGATGTCGTTCGCGATCGTGACGTGGTAGGCGAACGCATCGATGAGGATCGGAGCATCCGTCCAGATGATCACCTGGTCGTAGGCGTCCGGGTGCGACTGCATGAACTTCTGCGCCACGGCGACCGTGTCGAGCTCGCCCCGCAGGCCGAAGCGCTCGCCGACCGCGGCGCTGCCGCCGGTGGCGCCGGCGGTATCGCTCAGGTCGACCGACTCGAACGAGGTAGTGCGGCCCGGGGAGAGCCCGACGAGTGCCGTGCCCGTCCCGATGCCGGCGTCGAACGTCATCTCGACGACGCCGGTCGAGAGCAGTGCGGCCTGCACGGTGGTCGTCAGCTGCGACCCGTACTCGGGGACCGCGCACCAGGTCACGGTGACGGCATCCTCCCCGGTCTGCGCGAATACCCCGCCGCCACGGGACGGGTCCAGGTCGGCGAGGAAGGGCGCGATGCGCGGTGCCCCGGAGAGCAGCCGGGAGACGTTGCGCGAGGTGCTGGCGCTGTCCGCCTCCTCGAAGGTGATGTTGCCGTCCGAGTTGACGAAGGCGTCCTCGTGCGTGTTCGCGTAGTAGGAGAACTCGAACGGCAGCTCCAGCGACGTGCTGTCGTCGTCGCCCAGCGTCAGTTGCTCGCCCACCGGCGAGCGCCAGGTGGCGGTGCCGAGGTGCGATACGTCGTAGCCGCCATCGTCGTTGGGGCTGAAGCGGAGCTTGACGTCGCGCAGGTCGTAGATGTTCGCCGCCCGGACGAGGTCGCCCGCGTCCCGAAGCACCGCGATCTCGCCGATGTCCTCGGCCTCGACCTGGGTCTCCTCCGAATCGTCCGCGGCCACCGGCCGCAGCAGGCCTTGCTCGAGCGCCGAGCGATGGTTCCAGACGCTGTCGAGGACGCCCCAGCGCCCGCCGTTGTCGACCGTCCCGAAACGCTTGTCGACGCCGAAGGGCGGCGCCGCGGCGCGACCCTGCAGGGCCGTCGCGGCCGTCATGTCGGGGCAGGGGTTCTGCGCCGCGAGCGGGGTGGGCGAGCCGGCCGCCAGTGCGGCGGCCGGCACCCCGATTCGCAGCGCGCGCGCGAGCCAGGACATCGGCTGCGCAAGCTCCTAGAAGCCGACCCGGAAGCCGAGGCGGAGCAGGCTCGGGTTCATAATCTCCAGTGTCTGCCCCGGGCCGGTGAACCCCGGGGCCGCCCCGACGTCGTACTGCCGGCCGAGCACGGTCCCCGCGTTGAGGATGTTGAACCAGTCGAGGTCGATGTTCAGCGTCACCTCGTCGAAGCGGAACTCCTTCCCGACGCGCAGGTCGAAGCTCCGGATGGACGGCAGCCGGTTGGCGCCCACGTCAGGGCTGAGCAGCACCTCCTTGAACGCCCCCGCATCCCGCTGATGGGCCTGGATCTCCTGGAAGTAGGGCTGCCCGTAGCCCTGCCGGACGAGCAGGTTGGCGGCCACGTTGATGCCCAGCGGGGCCTGGTAGAGCCCGTTGGCCACGAACTGGTACTTCGGGGTCAGGAAGAAGATGTCGGACTTCCCGCTGCCGCCGGTGCTCGTGATCACCAACCCGCCGTCACGCTTCGGGCTGGTGGGCGTCGGCGTCGGGTCGATGATCGCCGCCGCGCGGTCGGTGAAGTACTCCCGGTGGTCGTTCCAGGAGTAGCCGATGCGCGCCATCCAGCGGT
>JAPOYG010000068.1 GCA_026706755.1 Acidobacteriota bacterium | reverse complement strand
CCGCAATCCGCGGCTGTGGGAGGATCCGCTGCGCTTCGATCCCGAGCGGTTCACACCCGATCGGGTCAAGGCACGTCATCGTTTCGCGTACTTGCCCTTCGGCGGCGGTCCGCGCATCTGTATCGGCAGGGGCTTTGCCATGATGGAGGCATGCGTGGTGCTCGCCACCATCGCCCGCGCCTATCGCCTGCGTGTGGCGCCCGGACACCGGGTCGAAGCGCAAGGCGGGATTACCGTTCGCCCTCGCTACGGTCTGCGCATGACGCTCGAGCCGCGCTAACCCGGCGTGCGCGTTGCAGTCTGACCTTTCCACGCCGAACTGCCACAGCCTCGATAGGCGGACGGCGCCTGATCAGACCTCTGCCAGCGTCAGGACGATCGCGACAATCGCGAGATCGGTGAGCGCGTGGACGGCCACGGGCGCCGCCAGCCCGCCGGCTTGCCGCCGGATGGTGCCCAGCACCAGGCCGTAGGCGAACGTGACCGCGACACCCACCATGCCGCGCGGGAAGCCCGCCAGGAAATGCAGTGCCGCGAAGGCTGTCGCCTGCAGCACCAGCGCCGCGTGCCCTGCACCCACCGCTCTCTCGAGCGCATGCTGGAGCACGCCGCGGTACGCCGCTTCCTCGAGCACCGCGTTCACAATGGAGAAGCCGACCGCAGCCGCCGCGAGTAGCCAGAACGGCCAGTCCGGCACGAACGTCGCAACCAGATCGTCGAGACTTGGCTGCGCCAGTACATGCCAGACCAGAAGAACGGCTCCGGACAGCGCTGCGAATGCCGCGCTGAACGTGAGAGTTCGAGCATCCAGCCTGCCGACGGCCAGCCATTGGCCAGCGTCGCGGAGCCACGAGACGCGGGACACGAGCACGCCGTACCCCGCCAATGCCAGCGCGAACGTCAGCTGCTGCGGACCGACACCGGCCAGCCCGAGTCCAAGCCAGGCCACGAACAGCACGCCGCAGGAGGTGGACGCAGGCCTCCGTCGTCGCCAAGCGATCGTCGTTAGGAGGAACATGCCGAGACCGGCGGCCAAGCCAAGTCCGTGTGCCGTCGTGAGCGACGCAACGGTGAGCCGAACAGTGAGTGGAACGACGAGCAGCGCCTCGTTGCGAACAGCTTCGGCGTTGGAGGTCACCATGCCAATCGTAGCTCAGGGCCCGAGGATCCGGCCCCGAGCCACTGTTTCCTCGGCGGCCCAATCTCGGAACGACGACCGGAAGCCGTGCGGAACGGCGGCGACCTCGTGGTACTGGAGCATCTTCGGGAACGTCCACCTGGCTATCGGTCTGCCGCTCCGCATCGGGAACACGGGCCGATTGCTGTCGCCGAGCGCCCGCGCGGCGTCGAGAACCTCCGGCGCCCGACCGCAGAGCGGGACCCGGTGCTCGCGCTTCGCCCTCATCCGTGCGGCCGGTACCGTCCACACCGCGCCGGCCGTGTCGATCTCGTCCCATGTCGCCAGCCGGACCTCGCCGGAACGCGCGGCCGTCAACACCAGGTACTCGAACGCCAGCCTGACGGCGGGCTGCGCCGAGCCGTCTCGCACCGTCTCAATGGCCGCCGCCACGTGCTTGTGCAGCAGCGCCTGCCGGTGCGTCACGACGTCGTTCTGCGGCTCGAGCACCGGCACCACCCGGTCGCACGGGTTGTTGTCCCTCCCGAGTGCCCATGTGGGCGACAACGACCTACGGGGACCCGGGCCAGAGGGCGGCGCAGGGAGGACCCTGAACCCTTGCCCCGTTCGCCCGCCGTCTACCCGGCCGCCCTCACCACCGGGCGGCCGGGTAGGAAAATCGCCCGCGCTATGCGCGCCTGCCTTGCCGCGCTGAGCGCGGCAAGGCACGACGGACCCGGCTAGCCGAACGCACCAGCGTCGGCGTCCCCTCAGCACTCGGCGAGGGGCGCCGAGCCACCTCGATGGCGCCACGCGGCGCGGTGGGCCATGTGGAACGCGCCGACAACCAGTGCCCCGAGGCGCCGCAGCGCGCCTCGAGCTCTCGCGGCGAAGAAACTGCCTACCTGGCCGCACCGCATGCGACCGGTGAGGACCGAATGGGCCTGTTGGAGTTGCGCCCGGCCGCATTGGGCCAGACAAGGACACGCAGGAACAGATAGAGACCGGTAGGGACACAACTCCTGGATTTGCAAGTATTTACGCCGTTTTGATACGCTCCGATCCTGCCCGGTTTCGGGCAGATCACCCCGGTCCACCGCAGCAAGGAGCGCATCAGATGACGACCAACCGACCCTCCCCTCCTGTGCAGCCGAGCGCCGGCGCCGGCATGCCCAGGCTCCTCACCCTGCGCGACGTGAAGGCAATAACCGCCCTGTCGCGCTCGGCCATCTACGCCCTGATGGCCGAGTCCCGGTCCCGAAGCCCATCCGCATCGGCAACCGGGCCGTGCGTTGGGTCGAGCAGGAAGTGCTCGACTTCATCGCCAGCCGTCCCCGCGGCGGCTCGGATCGGCCCCAGCGCGTAAACAGTGGTTTATGGCCCTACCTGGACAAGTCTGGACTTTCCGGGAACCCTATTGGTTGTTAAGCAGGGCGAAGACGAACAGGTTGTTGCCGCGGCTCGGCCTGAGCTCCGGGGTCAG
>JAPOYG010000013.1 GCA_026706755.1 Acidobacteriota bacterium | reverse complement strand
TGCGGTCCGGCGCCCTGCGGTCCGGGGTCCTTCAGTCCGGCGCCGTGGAATCCGGCGCTAGACGGTGAGGTACTGGCGGATGTCATCGTCGCTCAGCTCGTCGATCGCACCGCCGGCCACCAGCCGACCCTTGTCCAGGATGCGGAACTCGCTGGCCACGCGCCGGGCGAACGGCAGCTTCTGCTCCACGAGCAGGACGGTGACGCCAGCCTCCCGGTTGAGCCTGAGGATGATATCGCCGATCTCGTGGACGATGTTGGGCTGGATGCCCTCCGTCGGCTCGTCGAGAATGAGCAGCCGCGGCTCGAGCACGAGAGCGCGCCCGATGGCGAGCTGCTGCTGCTGGCCGCCGGACAGGTCGCCGCCGCGGCGCTGGAGCATCTTCCGGAGCACCGGAAAGAGCTCGAACACGCGGGACGGGATGGTCCGCCCGCGGTCGCGCCGCGCCCCCATGCCGATCGCGAGGTTCTCCTCCACCGTGAGCTGCGGGAAGATCTCGCGCCCCTGCGGCACGTAGCCGATGCCGAGGCGCGCCCGGGCCTCGGGCGGGCGCGCCAGCAGGTCGACGCCGTCGAACGACATCGCGCCCGACGCCGCCGGGATGAGCCCCATCAGGCACTTGAGCAGGGTGGTCTTGCCCATCCCGTTGCGCCCCATGAGGCACAGGCGCGTCCCGGCCGCGACGTCGAGGTCGATGCCCCACAGCGTGCGGCTGCCGCCGTACGACTGGTTCAGGCCCTGGATGCGGAGGAGGCTCATGCGCCCAGGTACACCTCGATGACGCGGGGGTCCGCCTGCACGTCGTCCATGCTCCCTTCCGCCAGCACCCGCCCCTCGTGGAGGACCGCCACGCGGTTCGCTATCGACCGGACGAACTCCATGTCGTGCTCCACGACGACCACCGAGTGGCGGCCGGCCAGCGACAGCAGCAGCTCGGCGGTGCGCTCGGTCTCCTGCGGCGTCATGCCCGCCACCGGCTCGTCCACCAGCAGCAGCTTCGGCTCCTGCATCAGCAGCATGCCGATCTCCAGCCACTGCTTCTGTCCGTGCGCCAGGGTGCCCGCGCGCGCCCGGCGCTTCGCCTCCAGCCCGGTGGTCTCGAGCACATGGTCGATGCGCGCCCGGTCCCGGCCCGACAGGCGGGCGAAGACGGTGGGCCAGAACGACTTCTCCCCGGCGAGGGCGAGCTCCAGGTTCTCGTAGACGCTGAGGAAATCGAAGACGGTCGGCTTCTGGAACTTGCGGCAGATGCCGAACTGCGCGATCTCCGGCTCGCCCAGCGTGAGCAGGTTGGTCTCGGTGCCGTACCACACCGAGCCGTGCTCGGGGCGCGTCTTGCCGGTCACGACGTCCATCATCGTCGTCTTGCCGGCGCCGTTGGGACCGATGACGCACAGCAGCTCGCCGGGGTCGACGTGCAGCGTCAGGTCGTCGAGGGCCTTGAAGCCGTCGAAGCTCACCGTCACGTTGCGCAGGTAGAGCACGTTGCCGCTCAGCACCGACGGCTTCCGCCGCAGCGCGGCTTCGCGCTTCTCGCGCCAGGCGTCCCGCTTGCTCGGGCTGTCCCGCCTGCTCGGGGCCTTCCCCGTGCGGACGCGGTCCGTCACGGACCCCTCCGCACTCGACGGGTCGCCCCGGATCTCCGCGGCGTCGGCCGGGCCCGCGGCTCGCGGCTCGGTCACTGGCTGCGGTCCCTGGCTGGCAGCAGTCCCGCCAGCCCGCGGGGAAGGAAGAGCGTGGACCCCACGAACACGGCGCCGAGCGCGTAGAGCCAGAGCTCCGGCAGGGCACTGGTGAAGTAGGTCTTGGCGTAGTTGACGAGCACCGCCCCGCCCGCGGCGCCGTACAGCGTGCCCCGGCCGCCGACTGCCACCCAGATCACCACCTCGATGGAGTTGATGGGCTCGAACTCGCCGGGGTTGATGATGCCCACCTGCGGCACGTAGAGCGCCCCCGCCACGCCGGCGAGGACCGCCGACAGGACGAAGACCCACAGCTTGTAGGCGTCCACCCGGTAGCCGAGGAAACGGGTGCGGCTCTCGGCGTCGCGGATGGCCCGCAGGACGCGGCCGGCGCGCGAGGCGAGCACGGCCCGGCAGATCCAGTAGCCCGCGCCGAGGGCCACCGCGGTCGCCGCCAGCAGCGCGGAGCGGGTGGCGTCGCTCTGCAGGTCGAATCCGAGCAGGTCCTTGAAGTCCGTGAAGCCGTTGTTGCCCCCGAAGCCCATGTCGTTGCGGAAGAAGGCGAGCATGAGCGCATAGGTGAGCGCCTGCGTCATGATCGAGAGATACACGCCGGTGACGCGCGAGCGGAACGCCAGCCAGCCGAACACGAAGGCCAGGACCCCGGGGACGAGGGCCACCATCACCGCGGCGAACCAGAACTGGTCGAAGCCGTACCAGAACCACGGCAGCTCCTCCCAGTTCAGGAACACCATGAAGTCGGGCAGGACGGGGTGCCCGTAGACGCCCCGGGTTCCTATCTGGCGCATGAGGTACATCCCCATGGCGTAGCCCCCGAGCGCGAAGAAGGCGGCGTGGCCGAGGCTGAGGATGCCGGCGAAGCCCCAGATGAAGTCGACCGCGAGGGCCAGCATCGCGTAGC
>JAPOYG010000711.1 GCA_026706755.1 Acidobacteriota bacterium | reverse complement strand
CTGGGCGGAGCCTGGGTGACGCGACTCCCGGGAGGCGTGTCGTCGCGCGCGACGCCGGTGGTCGACGACGGCGTTCTCTACCTGAGCGGCGGGGCCAACGTCTTCGCCATCGACGGGCGAACGGGCGAGACGGTCTGGCGCTGGGAGGCCGACACGTCCGACGAAGGCGTGGCGCGGGTGCCGTCGTGGCAGGGCGTCGGCCTGGGCGGCGGGCTGGTGTTCGTGGGGTTGCGCAGCGCGGAGGTGGCCGCCCTGCGGCAGGAGACCGGCGAGCTTGCCTGGGCGGCGCCGGTCGGGAGCACGCCCCGGCAGGCCGGAGAGTCGGTCACCACGGCTCCGATGTTCGCGCGCGGCACGGTGTTCGTGGGAATCGCGAACGGCGACAGCGGCGGGCAGGGACGCGTGGTCGCCCTGGACGCGGCGACCGGCGAGCGGCGGTGGACCTTCTTCGTCGTGCCGCGGCCGGGGGAGTTCGGGCACGAGACGTGGCCGCAGGACAGTGAAGTGTGGCGGCTCGGCGGGGGCGGCGTCTGGCTGGTGGGCGCCGTCGACCCCGAGCTGGGCATGGTCTACTTCGTCACCGGCAACCCGGTCCCGATGTACGGGGGCGAGATCCGCGCGGGCGACAACCTGTTCACCGCCTCCGTCCTCGCGCTCGATATGGAGACCGGCGAGCGGCGCTGGCACTACCAGGTGGTGCGCCACGACATCTGGGACGCCGACATCGCCACGCCGCTGCTGCTCTACGAGACCGAGATCGACGGTCGCACACGCAAGGCGCTGGCCGCGATGCGCGCCGACGGCTACCTGTTCCTGTTCGACCGCGAGACCGGCGAGCCGATCGTCCCCATCGAGGAACGAACGGTGCCGCAGGACGAGTTCCTGCTGACCGCGCCGACGCAGCCCTTCCCCGCGGGCGAGAGCATCCTGCCCGGCTGCTCGTTCTGGCGCGACCGGGTGCCGCCGCCGTTCGAGCTGAGCTGCAGCTTCTACACCCCGCCGTCCCTGGAGAGGCAGGACGTGGTGGCGCTGGGCGCGCCGATCCCGATGGTGCGGGTGACGCCGATGTCGTTCAGCCCCGCGACCGGCTACCTCTACGCGCAGGGGCGGGCCCATGTCGGCCGCGCGTTCCGCTTCGACGACCCGTGGATCTCCGACAACCGCGGCAGCGGTTACCTGCGGCTCACGCTGCCGGAGTCGACGGGCGTCCTGGCCGCCGTCGACGGGCGGACCGGCGAGGTGGCCTGGAGGCACGAGCTCCGCGGCGCACGGCTGGCGACGAGCGGTCCGCTCACCACGGCGGGCGGACTGATGTTCTGGGGCTCCGCCGACGGGCGGCTCGAGACGTTCGACGCGGGCACCGGCGAGCGGTTGTGGGCGTTCCAGGCCGGGCCGCCCGGCGTCCGGCTGCGGCCCGGACCGGCGGTCTCGTACGCCGTCGGCGGCGAGCAGCGCCTCGCCATGGCCGTCGGCGGCGAGCTCTGGGCGTTCGCCCTCGACGGCGACGTCCCGGCGCGTCCGACCGCCGCGGAGCCGATGGACGACCTGGTCCGCTGGATCGGCCCGCCGCCACGCGCGGCCGATGCCATCGAAACCGCCACCCTGGTCGAGAATCCCATCGCCTGGTCGGTGGGCGGCCGGCGCAACGCGATCAACGAGCACGCGTTCAATCCGGTTCGGGCGCTCGTGTCCGCGGGCTCGCGCGTGCGTTTCGTCAACAACGGCGAGATGGCCCACACCATCGCGGCGCGCGACGGGAGCTGGACCACGGACACGCTGGCGCCCGCCATGTCCGGCTACGTCACCTTCGACGAGCCGGGCACGTTCCTCTACCACTGCACCGAGCACCCCTGGGCGATCGGCGAGATCACGGTCGAGCCGTGAACGGCCGGGATCCCCGCCGTCAGCCGCAGTTATCATCACCTGCGGTGACGGTGCTCCTGTCGCGGCGCGCCCGCCGTCTGCTCGCACTCTCGTACGCTCTCCTGGCGTGCGCGGCAACGACGACGGCGCAGCCGCCCGAGCATGCGCTGCGCTTCATCTGGGAAGAAGCGCCGTTCCCGCGCGCGCATGCCTCGACCATCGTCGAGGCGCCCGACGGGTCGCTGGTGGCCGCCTGGTTCGGGGGGTCGGGCGAGGGGCGGGAGGACGTCGGCATCTGGTCGTCCCGCCGCCCGCCGGGGGGAGACTGGTCGCCGCCCGTCGAGCTCTACAAGGAACCGGGGCAGCCCGCCTGGAACCCCGTGCTGTTCCGCACCGGTGAGACCATCCGGCTCTATTTCAAGGTCGGCCCCAGCCCGCGTTCCTGGAGCGGGGCCCACATGGAGTCCACGACGTCGGGCCGGCAGTGGTCCGAACCGGTCTGGCTGCCCGCCGGCATGCTGGGGCCCGTGCGGGCGAAGCCGATCGCGCTCGCCGGCGGAGAGATCCTGGCCGGCACCTCCCTGGAGACCTACCGGACGTGGTCCTCGTGGATGGAGATCAGCGCCGACGGCGGCGAGACGTGGAGCAAGCACGGCCCCATCCTTTTCGGCGACCGGGAGCGGGACCGGATTGGCAGCATCCAGCCGACCCTGCTGGAGATCCGGCCGGGCGTCGTCCGCGC
>JAPOYG010000286.1 GCA_026706755.1 Acidobacteriota bacterium | reverse complement strand
GAGGTGGTCTGGGACGCGCAGCCGGTCTCGGGCGACAGCTTCCAGGTGTCGGCGGACGGACGGACCGCGGCGGCCCTGCTCCCGTGGCCGACGGCCGGGGTGATCGACCTGGAGTCCGGCACCTGGCGGAAGCTCGGCGAGGGGTGCTGGACGGCCTTCTCGCCCGGCGCGGACCCGCTGTTCTGGTACTTCGACGGCGCCCACCGAAACCTCACCGTCGTCGACGTCGACACGGACGAGCGCTGGGGCGTCCCGATCAACGACGACCCGATCTTCGGCGGCTACGAGGTCTACCACCCGCGCTGGACCAACGACCAGCGGGCGATCGTCCTGACCGGCCCGTACACGGTCGGCAGCCGCGCCAACAAGATCCGGGGCGGCGGGCGGCAGGTCGAGATCCACGTCGGCTTCTTCGACGAGACCGTCACCTCGGTTGCCAGGTGGCAGCAGGTCACGCACAACGACGCGCCCGACTTCTATCCGGACGCCTGGATCGAGCCCGGCACCGGCCCGGCGCCGCACCCGCGGAGCGCACGGACGGCCCGCCCGGACGCGCCGGCCGACGCCGGGACCGACGCGTCGCCGGTGGTGGCGGACGTCCGCGTCCGGCAGGACGTCGCTCCGCCCACGCCGGAGTCGATCGCGCCCTACCGCGAGGGGCTGCTCGCGCTCGAGTACGACGTCGTGCGGGTGGTGGAGGGAGAGCTCGACCTCCCGGTCATCGCGGTCGCGCACTGGGTCATCCGCGACGCGCGCCCGGTGGCCGGCGCGGTGCGACGGGCCGGCGAGCGGCTGCGCCTGAGGCTCCATCCTTACGACGCGCGTCCGGAGCTCGAGGGGAAGCGCCTGGTCTTCGAGACCGCCGACCTGACGCTGCCGCTCTTCTACGACGTCGCGTCGGCCGACCTCACGCCGTGACGCGCATCCCCGCCGCGGCCCTCGCGTCGGCGGCCCTCGCCACCGTTGCCCTCGGGGGCGCGGCCTGCGGATCGGGGGTCCCCGCCGACCCCGCGACGGCCTTCCGCGAGGTCGCGGGGGGGCTGGCCGCGCGCGCGGAGGAGTCCGGCGTCACGACGGTGCCCGGCCGCGGCGACTGGCTCTTCTTCGCCCCCGAGCTGCGCCATGTCTCGCTCGGGGCGTTCTGGGGCGCGCGTGCCGCCGAGGTGAGCCGCGCGCGCCGGGCGGAGGCGGCCGATCCCCTGCCGGGGATCCTCGACTTCGCGGCGCGGCTCGACGCGGCCGGCGTCGACCTCCTCGTCGTGCCGGTGCCGCCGAAGAGCGTCGTCTACGCGGACGAGCTGTCGCCGTCGCTGGCGGTGGCGTCCCCTCCACCGCGGCTCGATCCGGACCACCAGGCGTTCTACGCCCGGCTGCGCGAGGCGGGCGTAGACGTCCTCGACCTGACCGAGCCCCTGCTGGCGGCTCGCGACCACCCCGAGGGCCCGGTCTACTGCCGGCACGACACCCACTGGTCGGGCGTCGGTTGCGTGATCGCCGGGCGGCATATTGCCGCCGCCGTCCGCGCCCGGCCGTGGTACGGCGACCTCCCTCGGACGGGTCACGAGGGCGAGTGGCGCGACGCCACGATCACCGGCGACCTGACCCTGGGCCTCGACCCGCCGCCGTCCGGCGAGCGGCTGCGCCTCCGCGAGGTCCGGCGCGCCGGGGCGACGCCCGCCGGCGACCCCGCGCCGACGCCGCCCGAGGCGCCCGTGCCTCCCTCGCCTCCGGTGGCGCCGGATCCCGCGAGCCCCGTGGTCCTGCTCGGCGACAGCCACAACCTGGTCTTCCACGCGGGCGGAGACATGCACGCAACCGGTGCCGGCCTCCCCGACCAGCTCGCCTTCGAGCTCGGGGTGGCGGTCGACCTGGTGGCGGTGCGGGGCGCCGCCTCGACCGCCGCGCGGGTCAACCTGCTGCGGCGGGCGCAGCGCGATCCGGCCTACTGGGATGGCAAGCGGATGGTGATCTGGTGCTTCGCGGCGCGCGAGCTCACGGAGGGCGACGGCTGGCCGGTCGTGCCCATTCGTCCCTGAGTCCGCTCACGCCCCTGACGCCTCCCGGCGGTCGCGGACGACGCGGGCGGGAACGCCCGCCGCGATGGCGAACGGAGGTATCTCGCCGCGGACGACGGCTCCCGCTCCGACGATGGCGTCCCGCCCGATCGCGGCCCCGTCGGCGACGACGACGTGGGCTCCGAGCCAGACGTTGTCGTCGACCTCGATGCCGCGGGCCACGCGGTCCTGGTACAGCACCGCGACGTCGGTCCGGTCGAAGGTGTGGTCGCCGCCCACCAGGTAGGTGTACGCCGCCACGAGCGTGTGCTTGCCCAGGCGCACGCGGCCGCCGGAGAAGATCTCGCAGTTGAAGCCGATGTTCGCGTGATCGTCGATGACGATGTCGCCGTTCTTGCAGCTCAGGATGGTGCCGCGCCCGACGAAGACGCCGTCGCCGATGTCGATGCCGCGGTTGGCGTCGCCCTTGGCGTCGAGGCAACAGCCGTCGTCGATCACGACGTCGTTGCCGATGCGGATCTTGTGCGGATGGCGCAGGACGACGTTGGCGCCGAACGTGACGTTGCGGCCGCACCGGCCGAGCAGCCGCGGGTACAGCTT
>JAPOYG010000211.1 GCA_026706755.1 Acidobacteriota bacterium | reverse complement strand
ATGGCCGGCTTCCACCGCGGCTCGGGGGGCAGGTCGGCGTCGCGGAGCAGCGCCTGCACGTTGTTGCCGTCGAGCCGATCGAGCAGCGGCCGCAGGGCGGACCGGAACCGGAGCCGCGAGAGCCAGGCGCCGTAGGTGCGCCCGGCGAGCAGCAGCGCGCGGGCGAAGAGAATCAGCAGCAGGACGATGACCGGGACCAGCAGTCCGGTCGAGAGCAGGTAGAGCGCGCGCGTCAACAGCTCCATGGGATCAGTTCGCGAGACGGCGCAGGCGCCGGCGATGGCTCCAGTAGCCGACGAGCATGCCCAGAACGGCGACCCCGGCGACGACGGCGTGGGGTCCGGCTTCGAGCGCCGTCGCGCTGCGCTCCACCCCACCCTGCAGGGCGTACGCGGTCAGTGCCGCCGCCAGCATGACCTGACCGACGTGCACGAGCAGGCGCAACTCTACTCGCAAATCGATATCCGGGAGCAGCCGGCGGATCGCCTCGCTCCCCGCCGTACCCGCAAGGACGATGGCCAGGCACAAGACCATGGCGGTCGTCTCGAACGACCATTCCGACGCCGCGTCGAACACCTTCATCTCCAGGTAGAACAGCGCGAGCACCGCAACGACGCCGACAGGGTACGCCGCCAGCCTCCGCAGCCACCGCTTCCACCGCACGCCGTGCAACGGCTGGGCGTGCCGCATCCGCAGCAGCAGGGTAGCTCCGGCGCAACCGAGGACGCCGTCGAATGCCAGGACGGCGGCCAGCGTCTGGAGGTCGGTGCCGTCCAGACCCCCCAGGAAGGCGGGCAGGCTCTGGCGCAAGACGATGGGATACACGGCATAGGCAAGTGCGGCGACCAGGGCGACGGTGAGCAGACGCCCCCAGAAACGCTCGATGAACGCCGTCGCCAGCAGGAGGAGGACGAGGCCCGTTCCCGCGGCGATGTCGAGCACCGGTTCCATGTCCCTGTCTCAAGGAGACTGCGCCGCAGAACGCGCGATGCAGCATGGCGCGGCCCAAGCTGCCCGCACAGACTCCCGGCGCGGCCGCAAGGTCGCGCTATGTGGTTCTCCGCCGCCGCAGGGCGAGCAGGGCGACCGCGAACAGGGCGGCGACCAGGACCGCGCCCAGCCAGGCTGCACGCGCCGGGCTCGGCGTGCTGGCCGGCGCATCGGCGGGCCGCGGCTCCGCGTCCTGCTCCGCCAGCACCACGCTCGCCTCCGCCAGCTCCACGCTCGACGTCAGGTTGCGTTGCAGCTCGCTGCGATAGGCGGCCGCAAGGTCCGCCGGCGCCTGCTCCGCGATGAACGACGCCAGCGCCGCGTTGTCGCAGACGAACCCGCTGCAGCCCGCCTCGAACTCCTCCACCAGCCGGGTGTGGAGCTCCGCCAGCACGGCGACCTGCTCCGCCGTGGCGTCCCAGAGGCCCTTGCGCACGGTCTCCAGCATCACCGCCGTCATCTCCTGGAGCGCATACGGGTTCTCCCGCCGGAAGAAGTCCTCCACCCCGAGATCGTAGCGGTCGTCGACATACACGTCGTAGAGCTCGTTCCACAGCGCGTCGTCGATGGCGGCCGGCTTCATCACGTTCCAGCCGTACGTGTTGCGGAACGTCTCCGCGAAGTGCTCGGCCGATGACGCCCCGCCCTCCTGCATCTCGCCGATGTAGGCCGGGTTGAGAAGCGTCGACCGCGCCTCGGTCCAGATCGTCTCCTCCAGGTCCGTCACCCGCGGCCGGTTCATGTTGCGGAAGTCGTTGAAGTAGGCGTCGGCGTCCCGGCCGGTGACGTGGCGGACGGCCGCGCTGAGCCCGCCCATGAACTCGTAGACGTGGTCGAGGCTCAGCGCACCCCAGGTGTGGCTCTGCCGCGGCTGCACGACGATCTCGGTGTCGGCGAGCGCCGCCTCGAAGATGCCCTCGGCGTAGAAGCTCCAGAGCTCGCCCTCGTCGTAGACGGCGCCCATGTTGCGCAGGTACTGGCCGGCGACCTCGGCGTCCTCTTCCCACCGGTCGCCCCGCTCGACCATCTCCATGATGGCCGTGCCGTAGTTGCCGTTGACGCCGCCGAAGACCCGCAGGGTCGAGTAGCGGCGTGCGTCGGCGGGCGACAGGCCCTTCTCCTTCATCACTTCTTCCGCGCGCAGGCGGCCCGCGTGAACGAAGTTGTCGTGCTTCTCCCCGTCGCGCGCGTCGGCCGCCATCGCCACGGCGCGGTTGATGAGCGCGAGGCGCGAGGCGGCGAGGTCCCGGAGCTGGCCGGCGGTCTGGACGACGACGTCGATGCGGGGCCGGCCAAGGTCGGCCGAGGGAATCAGGCGGAGGTCGCCGACCCGCCCGCGTGGGTCCCACACGGGCTCGACGCCGAGAAGGTAGAAGATCTGGCCGATGGTGGCGCCCTCCGTGCCGATGAAGTCGGTGGGCCAGAGGGTGAACGCGACCTTCTTCGGATAGGCGTCGTGCCGGCGGCGGTGCTCGTCGATCAGGGACTCGGCCAGCCTGCGCCCCACCGTCCACGCTTCCCGGGACGGCGTCTGCTCGGCGTCGATGGAGAAGAGGTTGCGCCCGGTGGGGACGGCGTCGGGATTGACGATGGGGTCGCCCCCTGGCGAGGGCTCGACGTAGCCCCCGC
>JAPOYG010000598.1 GCA_026706755.1 Acidobacteriota bacterium | reverse complement strand
GCTAGGAGCTTGCGCCGCAAAACGCCAACGGAGTGCGTGCCGCGGCGCAAGCTCCCAGGGCGGTTGGGGGCTGGGCTAGCGCATACGCCGCCGGGGCGTCCGGGAGCCCCGGTGACCACTCGCGCGGGGCCGGGAACGCGGACCGGGCGCCCGGCCGTCCCCCGAGCGCCGGACTTCGTCGAGCACGTCCACGAGTGCCAGATCGAGCTGGCGGCGGTGCCGATCCACCCGCGCCAACTGCACGCGGACCCGGTCGCCCAGGCGGTACGTCCTGCCCGAGTGCTCGCCGTGGAGCAGGTGCTGCTCCGTCACGAACCGGTAGTAGTCGTCGGACATGCTCGACACGTGCACGAGCCCCTCGACGAATGGCTCGGCGAGCTCGACGAACAGGCCGAACGGCGCGGCACCCGTCACGTACCCGTCGAACTGGTCGCCGACCCGGTCGGCCATGAACCGCACCTTCTTCCAGTGCACGAGCTCCCGCTCCGCCTCCTCGGCCCGCCGCTCCCGCTCCGAGGTCCGGCGCGCGATCTCCGGGAGTTCCAGCTCCAGTGCCTGCCGGCGCTCGGCGTCGAGCGCCCCGTGCCGCGCCGCCCGGAGCACCCGGTGCACGACGAGGTCTGGATACCGCCGAATCGGCGACGTGAAGTGCGTGTAGCTGGCCGCCGCGAGCCCGTAGTGGCCGAGGTTGGCGGGGTCGTAGCGCGCCTGCTGCATCGTGCGCAGCATCAGCAGGGCGATGGGACGAGCCTCCGGGCGCTCCCCCAATCTGTCCATCAGCCGCTGGAAGTGCACCGGCGCGACGGCACCCGGAGGCGCCGCCAGACTGAAGCCGAGCGTGGCCGCGAACGCCTCGAAGTCCTCGACCCGAGCCGGATCCGGGGCCTCGTGGACCCGGAACAGGGCCGGCGTGTCGGCCTGGAGGAGATGGTGCGCGACGGTCTCGTTCGCGGCGAGCATGAACTCCTCGACGATGCGGTGCGCAACGTTACGCTCGGCGGCCACGATCGCTTCGACGCGGCCGGCATCGTCGACCTGGAACTGCGCCTCCGGCAGGTCGAAGTCGATCGACCCGCGCCGTCGCCGACGCTCGTGCAACCGCTCGAAGACGGTCGCCATCCGCTCGAACAGGTAGCCGAGATGCGCTCCCGGCGCGTCCGCTCCGAGCTGCTGCCCGGTCAGCATCGCGTTGACCTGCGTGTAGGTCATGCGCGCGTCGCTGTGGATGACGCCGTCGTGCAGCTCGTGGCGCACGACCTCGCCGCCCGCATCGATGTCCATTACGCAGGACTGGACCAGGCGGTCGACGCCGGGATTGAGGCTGCACAGCCCGGTAGCGAGCTCCGGCGGAAACATGTGCACCGCGCGATCCGGGAAGTAGACCGACGTTCCCCGCTCGCAGGCCGCTGAATCGAGCCCTCCGCCCGCCGGCACGTAGTGGGCGACGTCCGCAATGTGCACCCCCAGCCGGTAGCACCCGGCGGGCAGCTCCTCGAGCGTCAGAGCGTCGTCGAAGTCGCGCGCGGTCTCGCCATCGATGGTCACGGTGGTCAACCCGCGGAAGTCGGTCCGCCCCAGCAGGTCCCGGGCGCGCACCTCCCTGCCGAGGCGCTGCGCTTCGGCGATCGCGTCGGCCCCGTGCGCATCGGGCAGGCCGTGCTTGCGAATGACGATCCGCGTGTCGACGCCCGGCGCCTCGATGTCTCCGAGCACCTCGGTTACGCGCCCGGCCGGGTCGTGCGCCGCGGTCGGCCACGCGGTCAGCTCCACCTCCACCATGTCCCCCGGCTCCGCGCCCCCGCGAGCTTCGGCCGGGACGCGGACGTCGGTGAGGAGGCGGCGATCGAACGGCACGACGAGCGCCTCGCCGCGGGCGTCGTCCTCGAAGCGGCCGACCAGCCGCGACCGCGCCCGCTCGACGACGCGGACGATCGATCCCTCCGCCCGACCCGCCCCGCGCTCGCGTTCCAGACGCGCGATCACCCGGTCTCCGTGGAGCGCCGGATGCAGGCGGCTCGCCGCGACGTAGAGTTCGCCTTCGAGCCCGTTCACCGGATGGTCGGGCCTGACGAAACCGAAGCCGCGCGGGTTTACCTGCAGCCGCCCGGTCACGAGCCGCATGCGTTCGGGCGCGCCGTAGCGGTTCCCTCGTGTGCGGACGAGCGCGCCGCGATCGACGAGCGCGGCAAGCCGGCGGCGAAGGAGGGGCCGCTCCTCGCGCGGCAGGCGCAGGTGTCGCATCAGCTCGCGGATGGTCACCGGGCGATCGACGCCGGCGTGGATGCGTGCGAGAAGGTCTTCGGCGGAGAGCATGCGTTCAGGCGATGAGCGCCACCTGCAGATCGCCGACGTTCGTGCCCGTCGGACCGGTCCGGACGAGATCGCCGAGCGGATCGAAGAACGCAAGCGAGTCGTTCGTGTCCAGGTAGCGCACCGGCGGTCCCAGGCCGCTTGCCGCAGCCCGCCGCAGGGTGCTCGTGTCGGCGACCGCGCCGGCCGCGTCCGTCGGGCCGTCGATGCCGTCGGTTCCCACGCTCGCCAGGACGGCCGTGTCGAACCGCCGGGCCAGCTCGCCCGCCCCGGCGAGGGCGAGCTCCTGATTGCGGCCGCCTTGGCCCCGCCCGACCACCCGCACGGTCGTCTCGCCGGCCGACAGGACGCACGCCGGCCGCCGCATGCCCTCCGCAAGGAGCGCCACCGCCGCCACGAGGTGCGGGGCGGCGAGCCGCGCCTCGCCGGTCACGGGCTCGTGGAGCGCGGCCACCGCGAAGCCCCGGCGTTCGGCTTCGCGGCGCGCGCCGGCCACCGCATCCTCTCGGCTTCCCACGAGCCGGAACGTGGCGCCGGCGAGCTGTGCGTCGCCCGGTGCGGGCGTCTCCGGCAGCTCACCTCGCGCGCCGCGCTCGAGGAGGGTCATCACGGACGCCGGCATCTCCGCTCGTACGGCGGGGGATCGGCAGAAGCGGATCGCGTCGGCGTACGTGGTCGGGTCGGGCGTCGTCGGACCGGAGCCGATCACGGCGGGGTCGTCCGGCAGCGGAGCGACCACGTCCGATATCGCCAGCGTCAGGCAGCGCCCGCCGGCGGCCCGCGCCAGCCGTCCCCCCTTGATGGACGAAAGGTGCTTGCGCACGCAGTTCAGCCCGTCGATGGCCACCCCGCCCGCCATCAGTGCGTCGGCCGCCTCCGCCTTGTCCTCCAGCGTGAGACCGTTCATGGGCGCCGCGAGCCCCGCCGATGCTCCACCCGACAGGAGGACCACCAGCACCTCGCCGGCGCGAAGCCCGCTCGCGAGCTCCAGCGTGTGCCTCCCCGCCCGCACGCTCTCCCCGTTCGGACGCGGGTGGCCAACGAGATAGCGGGCCAGCGTGCCGACCGGCGCCACCGGCTGGGGTGCGGCGATGACGCCGCGCTTCCCTGCCGCTGGCCGCGCCTCGACGAACGCCTCCGCCATCGCGCCGGCAGCCTTGCCGGCAGCGACCAGGACCGGCCTGCAGCCGGCGAGAGCCGCGGAGACCGCGGGCTCGCCGAGGGCGCGCGCGACGAGCCCCCGCGCGTCGGCGCCGGCAATCCCGGCGCCGACGATGGCGAGCGCGTGCTCCCGAAGCCCACGAAGCGTGAGGGTGCTAATGGGTCTTCCGCTGCCCGGACCAGACCGACAGACGCGTGACGCCGTCGATCGTCCGCAGCAACCGACAGACGAGCCGGTCCCCATGCTCGTGCGCACAGAACCGGTCCAGGTGCGACATCAACCGGCCGATCGCGCGTTGCACGTCGGCGATCGCCCGGTCGGAGTAGTACTCGCGCTGCAACTCCAGGCACTGCCGGTGCCTGGCGAGCTCCTCCCGAAAGAAGGCGCTACGGGCGGCGGATACGTGGGCGGGCGCGCGCCGCGCGGTGCCGCCGGCGCGCGCCGAGTTGTATCTCGAAGGGGGCATCAACCCGGTGGCGTACAGTGTCGCAGGTCGGTCCGGGGGCTGTCAACGGTCCGGCGGCGCTCGTCAGTCGTCACGCTCGAGCCGTTCGCGGAAGAGCGCGTTGACGACCTGCGGGTTCGCCTGCCCGCGGGTCGCCCGCATGACCTGACCGACCAGGAACCCGAGCGCCCCGGTCTTCCCGGCCCGGTAGCGGGCGACCGCGTCGGGCTGAGCAGCCAGCGTCTCGTCGACGAGGACCGCCAGCGCTTCGGCGTCGCCGATCTGCGACAGATTCTCCTCGTCGACGATGGCTCGCGCGGAGGCCCCGGTCTCCCACATCCGCTCGAACACGTCCTTCGCCGTCGACCCGCTGACGGCTCCGGACTCGACGAGGCCGATCAGCTCCGCCAGGGCACCGGTGGAGACACGCACCGCGGCGATCTCGACGCCGTCGGCCTTCATCCGGTGTGTGAGCGGCCCCTGAATCCAGTGGCTCGCCGCGCGGGCATGACCGCACGCGGCGGCCGTCGCCTCGAAGTACGCGGCCACCTCGGGCGCGCGCGCCAGCCACGCCGCGTCCCGATCCGCCAGCCCGTAGTCGGCCACGTAGCGCCGGCGCCGGGCCTCCGGCAGCTCCGGAAGACCGGCGCGCACGGTCTCGATCCAGTCCACCGCCAGTCGGAGCGGCGGCAGGTCCGGCTCGGGGAAGTAGCGGTAGTCGTGCGCCTCCTCCTTGCTGCGCATCGACGCCGTCCGCCCGGCGCCGGAATCCCAGAGCCGCGTCTCCTGCACAACGGCGCCGCCGCCCCGGACGAGCCGCGTCTGACGGTCGATCTCGAACTCGAGCGCGCGCTGCAGAAAGCGGAACGAGTTGATGTTCTTCACCTCGACCTTCGTTCCGAGGCGCGTCTCCCCCACGGGCCGCACCGACACGTTCGCGTCACACCGCAGGCTCCCCTCCTCCATGTTGCCGTCGTTCACCTCGATCGCCGTCAGGATCGCCCGGAGGCGCTGGAAGAACTCCGCCGCGGCGGCCGGGGCCCGCAGATCGGGACGCGTCACGATCTCGATGAGCGGCACGCCGCTGCGGTTGAAGTCGAGGTAGGTGCAGCGGCCCGAGTCGGCGAAACCCTCGTGCAGGGACTTTCCGGCGTCCTCCTCGAGGTGCACGCGGACGATGCCGACCGCGTGGTCCTCGCCGTCCATCGAGAACGCGACGGACCCCTCGGTGGCGAGCGGCTCCTCGTACTGCGAGATCTGGTACCCCTTCGGCAGGTCCGGGTAGAAGTAGTTCTTGCGCGCGAAGACCGAGACCGGATGCACGGTGCAGCCGAGCGCCAGCGCGGCTCGCACCCCCTGCTCGACGACGCGGGCGTTGAGGACGGGCAGCACCCCGGGCATGCCCAGACAGACGGGGCAGACGTGGGTGTTGGCCGGCGCGCCGAAGCGCGTGCTGCAACCGCAGAAGATCTTGGTGTCCGTCGCCAGCTGGGCGTGGATCTCGAGACCGATGACCGCTTCGTAGTCCATGCGCGCCGGGGCGCTACGCGCGGGGGCCGGCCTGCCGAGTCTCGACGTCGGCGTCCGCCTCGAAGGCCCGGAAGTTGTCCGCGAACATCCCGGCGAGCTTTCGCGCCTGAATGTCGTAGCCGGACGGGTCCGCCCACGTGGAACGGGGGCGCAGCGCCTCGGCCGGTACCCCCGGGCAGGCCAGCGGCACGTCGACGTTGAAGACGGGGTCACGCTCCGTGGACACGTCGTCGAGCTTCCCGGACAGGGCGGCGGAGAGCAGGGCCCGCGTCGTGCCGATCGCCATGCGCGAGCCGACGCCGTACGGTCCGCCCGACCATCCGGTGTTGACGAGCCAGACCCTGGCGCCGTGCGTCGCGATGCGCGCGCCGAGCAGGCGGGCGTAGACCGTCGGATGGTGCACCATGAAGGGCGCGCCGAAGCAGGCGCTGAACGTCGCCTTGGGCTCGGTCACCCCGCGTTCGGTGCCGGCGACCTTCGCGGTGTAGCCGGAGAGAAAGTGGTACGTCGCCGCCGGTGCCGTCAGCCGCGCGATGGGCGGCATGACCCCGAAGGCGTCGGCAGTCAGCATGACGATGTTCTCCGGATGCCCCGCCCGACCGGACGGCAGCGAGCCCTCGATGAACGAAAGCGGGTAGGCGCCGCGGGTGTTCTCGGTCACCGTGTCGTCGTCGAGGTCCATGCGGCGGCTGATCGGATCGATGACGACGTTCTCGAGTACCGTGCCGAACCGTTTGCTCGTCGCGTAGATCTGCGGCTCGGCCTCCGCGGACAGGCGGATCATCTTGGCGTAGCACCCGCCCTCGAAGTTGAAGATGCCGGCGTCGCTCCAGCCATGCTCGTCGTCCCCGATGAGGCGCCGCTCCGGATCGGAGGAGAGCGTGGTCTTGCCGGTGCCCGACAGGCCGAAGAAGAGCGCCGTGTCGCCGGCGGCGCCGACGTTGGCCGAGCAGTGCATCGGCATCACGTTGGCGAGCGGCAGCAGGTAGTTCATCACGGTGAAGATCGACTTCTTGATCTCGCCCGCGTACGCGGTGCCGCCGATGATCACCAGCTTGCGTGCCAGGTTCAGAAGGATGAACGTCTCCGAGTTCGTCCCGTGGCGACCCGGATCCGCCTTCATCGAGGGCGAGTCGATGACCGTGAACTCGGGACGGTGCCCGGCGGCCGGGGTCCCGGCGGGTTGCTCGAGGAACATCGTCCGGGCGAACAGGCTGTGCCACGCCCTCTCGGTTATGATCCGCACAGGCAACCGGTGCGCCGGATCGGCCCCCGCGTGGCAGTCCTGCACGAAGAGGTCCTTGTCGGCGAGCGACTGAACCATCTCGTCGTGCAGCGCGTCGAAGCGATCGGCACCCAACGGACGATTGACGGCTCCCCACCAGACGTGATGCTCGCTCGAAGGCTCGCGGATGACGAACTTGTCGTTGGGCGACCGCCCGGTGTGGGGCACGGTGCGGCACACGAGGGGACCCGATTCCGCGACGACTCCCTCGCCGCGACGGATGGCCTCCTCGTACAGGGATGCGGTACCGAGATTCCAGTACGTCGTGCCGGTGGTCTCTATGCCGTGCGCGGACAGACCGGTATCTTGCGGCGCGTCGACAGCCATGTGGCGTAACCCTATCTCTGGCGGCCGGCGCCCGTCAAACCGCCGCGGCACCCGCGCCCCTGTCGCCGCGGGCGCTACCCACCGATAGAGTCCATCGATGCCGTCTCACCGTTTCGAACCGTCCCGCCGAGTCGTCCTTTGCGCGCTCGCCGCCTACGCCGTCGTGCCGGCCCCCGGCGCCGCGACCTCTCTCGCGCCCGGGGTCGCCGCCGCCCCCCGCGTCGCGCACCCGCCCGACGCCGAGCTACTCGTGCGGCTCGGCGGTCCTGGAAGTCCCGTCGTGGGAATCGCGCTCGAGGACTACGTACGGGGCGCGATTCACCCCGAGGTCTCGCTGGGCGGGTTGCCCCGGGACGCCGCGATGCGGATGGCCGAGGTGCAGGCGATACTCGCGCGCACCTATGCGATCGCCAACCGGCATCGCCACGAGGCGGACGGCTTCGACCTGTGCGCCACGACGCACTGCCAGGTGTTCCACGCCTCTCCCTCCGACCACGCGGGCGTGGAAGACCTGATCGGGGAAGCGCTCGAGCGCACCCGGGGGCTCGTGGTCGTCCACGAGGGAAAGGTCGTCAACGCCCTCTTCCACGCCGACTGCGGGGGCGCGACCAGCGCCGCCGAATCGGTTTGGGGCGGCCACACGCCGGCGTACCTGCGCGGCGTCGACGACCCGTATTGCCAGCTGCCCGGGCCGCGGCCGTGGAGCGTCACCCTCGCGGCCACGGAGGCGCGGGAGGTCCTGAACCGCAACCCGAACACGCACGTGGGGAACGCCCTGCACGCCATTGAGGTCGCGGAGCGCGACACGGCCGGCCGCGCGACCCGCATCCGGCTCGACGGCGAACGGTCCACCTCCGTCCGGGGGGAGACGTTCCGTACGGTCCTCACGCGCGCGCTGGGCGCGCGTGCAGTTCGCAGCACGCGGCTCGAGATCGAGCTCGTCGGCGACGACTACGTGCTGTCGGGCACCGGCTTCGGCCACGGCGTCGGCGTCTGCCAGATCGGTGCGCTCGCCCAGGCGCGCGCCGGGCACGATCCGAACGACATCCTGGCGCACTACTATCCGGAGACCTCGGTGGTCCCGCTGAACGTCGTCGGCTGAACTCCACGCGGCATCGCCCACAGCGGCGCACCGGATCGCGCGGACGGCGCGAGGGGCGCGGCTCGCGGTATGATGGGTTCGGCATGCTGGGAGCTCCGAATCGGCCCCGTGCGCCGGGCCGCGCCGCGGACACCCGGCTCGCCGGAGACATCAAGGCGTTGCTGGCCGAGGGCGACTCGGAGACCGCCTGCGCGCAGTTCGACCTGCTCGTCAATCGGTATCAGCCTCGCGCGGCGCGCATCGCGTACTACTACCTGCACGATCCGTCGGACGTCGACGAAGCCGTGCAGGACGCGTTCCTGAAGGCGTTCGTTCACCTGCCGTCGTTCCGCGAAGACCTCTGCTTCGAGTTCTGGTTCACCCGCATTCTCGTCAACGGCTGCCTCGACCGATTGAAGACCCGGACGCGGCGGCGGCGCTGGGTGACGCCGGCCGGTGACGACGAACGGGAGCGCGCCGAGCGCCAGACCGCGGCCGAGCCGTCGCCGGAGGCATTGCTGCTGCAGCGCGAACGGCGGGGCTGCCTGGCCGCGGCCGTGCGCCGGCTCCCACCCCGGCAGCGGACCGTCGTCATCCTGAGTCAGCTCGCCGGCTACGCGACGCGCGACGTGGCGCGTACGATGGGCGTCAGCGAGGCCACGGTGCGAGTGCACCTGTTCCAGGCGGTGCGGTCGCTCCGCAAGGCGCTGGGCGGCCAGCGCTGGCTCGTCGAGGGTCGGGCCCCCCGGAGCGATCCGGCCGTGGAAACGGGAACGCGATGACCGAGCTCCTTTCCGGCGTTCGCGATCGGTTTCGGGCGGCCCGCGGCGGCCACCTGCGCGACCGGCGCCTGCTCGCGCTGCTCCAGGGCGGCGGAGCCCCCGGCGAGCGGGCTCATCTCGAGGGCTGCGCCGACTGCGGGGAGCGGCTCGCGGAGTTGCGGGCGTTCCTGGACGGGCTGCGAAGGGAGGCGGAAGCGGACTGCGAGGCGGCGTTCTCTCCTGCCCGCCTCGCCGCGGGACGCCGGCAGGTTGGGCGCCGCGTGCGTCGGGCCGCCGGACGAGACGGTGCGCGCGTGCTGCCGTTCCCCGGCCCGGCGCAGCCGCGACCGGCCGTGGCTGCGCGCTCGCGCTGGTGGCTGGGCGCGGCTGCGGCAGCGGGCTTGTTCATCGGGCTGGCCGTCGGTCGCTTCGACGCGGGGCTCGACCTCGGCGGGGCGGACGCACCGGCCGGCATCGTGACCGCCGGCAACGCCACGGAACGAGCCGCCGACCCGGAATCGCATGCCGGTGACGAGCTGTTCCTGGAAGAGCTCGAGCGCGTGCTCGCGAGCCCCAACATACCGGTGCTCGCCCCCCTCGACGAGTTGACGCCGCGCTTGGCGGAAGTGGCGGTCGACGTCCGTTAGGAGTCTGCGCCGCAGGACGTGCGATGCAGGACTTCCCCCCCGCGCAGACTCCCGACGCGCCCGTGAGGGCGATCTAGTGCCAGGAACGCTGTACCGCAGGGGCCTCGACCTGAAGCACCTCGTCGCCGACGATCTGTCGCGCGATTACGACAGTGTTCTCGTCACCCGCATGCGGGAGACGGACGGCCGCCACTCCGTCGGTCGATTGACGGTTCACCTCCCCCAGGAGTTCGGCTTCTGCTACGGCGTGGACCGAGCCGTGGACTACGCGTACCAGACGCGCCGACGGTTCCCCGACCGCACCGTCTACCTGACCGGCGAGATCATCCACAACTCGCACGTCAACGACCGGCTCCGCGAAGCGGGTGTGCGCTTCCTCAGCGACCGCGGGGAGCGGCTCGAGGACGTCGCCGAGCACGACGTGGTGATTCTCCCCGCGTTCGGCGTCGCGGTCTCCGACCTCGAGCGACTGGAGCGGCGCGGCTGCACGCTCGTCGACACGACCTGCGGGTCGGTGCTGAACGTCTGGAAGAACGTGCGCCAGTACGCGCGGGACGGCTTCACGGCCGTCATCCACGGCAAGGCGCACCACGAGGAGACCCGGGCGACGGCTTCACAGGTGCTCGCCGGCGGCGGAGGCGCCTACCTCATCGTGCTCGACCGGGACGAGGCGGCGGAGGTCTGCCAGTACATCGTCGGCGACGGGGACCGGGCGCGATTCGCCGGGCGGTTCACCAACGCCTGCTCGCCCGGGTTCGATCCCGACCGCGATCTGCAGCGCGTCGGGCTGGCGAACCAGACGACCATGCTGATGTCGGAATCCCTCGCCATCGGCGAGATGTTCCGGCGGGCCCTGAGCGACCGCCACGGTGCCGCGTCGCTCGAGAAGCACTACCGCGCGTTCGACACGATCTGCAGCGCGACCCAGGATCGGCAGGACGCGCTGCGCATGCTGCTCGGCGAACGGGAGTTCCATCTCATCATCGTCATCGGCGGCTACAACAGCAGCAACACACGCAATCTGGCCCGAATCTGCGCGGAGCGGGCGCCCACGTACCACATCGCGGGGCCGTCGTGCCTGGCGTCGCGCGACCGGATCCGTCATCTGCAGTCCGCGAACGGCACCGCCGGCCCGCCACGGGAGGTCGTGGCCGACGGCTGGCTGCCGTCGGCGGGTCCGCTCGCCGTGGCGGTGACGGCCGGCGCATCGACTCCGGACAGCATCGTGGGGCAGGTCGTGTCCCGACTGGCCGAGCTGTCCGGCGAAGCGTAAACGCGACCCGCCCGCCGGCCGTATCCGACTACCGAGCGGTGCTCCCTTGCGGCGAGGCGGACGTGATCGGCTGGACAATCCGAAGCCGCGGAGACGTGAAGATGCGAACGACGCGATGGCGCGGCGGACCGTGGGCCGTTCTCGTCGCCCTGGCGTTCCTGGCGCCACCGGCGGCCGATGCCGAGAGGTCGCAACGCCACAAGTGGTGGCAGTCGGACGCGGTACGGGCCGAGCTCGACCTCACCGATCGGCAGTCGGCGGAGCTGGAGGAGATCTTCCAGGCGATGCGGCCGCGCCAGATCGAGCTCATCGAGCGCCTGCGGATCGAGGAAGAGGCGCTGACCGCCATCATGCACGCGCCGGACGCGGCGGAGTGGGAGGTCACGCTTCAGATTGACCGGGTGGAAACGACCCGGAGCGCGCTGGGCAAGACCCGCACGCTGATGCTGTACCGGATGCACCGGGTGCTCACGCCGCCGCAGCGCGACGCCCTGCACGACCTGTGGGAGCGGCGGCGCCGGTCGCGGACGCGGTGCTGACGGCCGCCGAAGCCGCCCGCGGTCCGGCGGCGGGCCGTCCCGCAGGGACGGTCGACCGGGAATAATGCCGCACCCCGTCGGGTCAATCAGAACCAGATGACCGGAGAGGCGCACTGCGCCGTCGATCGCCGGGGCGTGGGGCCGCGGGCCTCGTCTGCCGGCAGCCAGCGGGCGTAGCGTGGCGCGCGAGCCGGTCATCGTGGCCGCGAGGAGGATGATGTCGGTGAGACTGGAGAAGGTGACCGGTTTACTGGTGGGCGCGTTGCTGTTGGGGTGGCCAGGCATCGGAGGACCGGGACAGGTCCACGCGCAGACGGCGGACGAACGGGTCCGGGCACTGATCGAGCAGGCGTCGCTCCGCCTCGGGCAGGCCACTCCCGATGCGAGGCGCTTCGACCTCACCGTCGAGGAAGCGGTGGCCCGCGCCCTGGACCGCAACCTCGACATCGCGGTCCAGCGCCTCGTCCCCCAGGTCTTCGACCTCAACCTGGCCGAGCAGCTGGCTTTCTACCGCCCCACGCTGGCGAGCAACTTCAGCTCGACCTCGAGCACCACCCCGTCGGCAACGCAGCTCGACGGCGGCCGGAACGTCCTGACCGACACGGCGCTGTTCGACTCCTCGGTGCAGCAGCCGGTCCCGTGGGGGGGCGGGACTTTCGACATCTCGTGGAACAACACCCGGCGGGAGACGACGAACTTCTTCTCGAGCTTCAATCCGAGCTATCGGAGCAGCGTCGCCGCCAACTACACGCAGCCGCTGCTGCGCGGGTTCGGCATCGACCAGGCGCGCCAGCAGCTCGCGGTGACGCGCGTCAACCGCGCGATCTCCGACGTCGACCTCCGCGAGACGATCACGAACACGCTGGCCAGCGTCCGCGACGCCTACTGGGAGCTCGTCTACACCGTGCAGACGGTGGCGGTCCAGCGGCAGGCGCTGGAGCTGGCGGAGCAGCTCGTCCGCGACAACCGGGCGCGCGTCGAGATCGGCACGCTGGCCCCGATCGACATCGTCCAGGCGCAGTCGGAGGCGGCGGCGCGGCGCCAGACGCTCGCCCAGGCGGAGCAGGATCGGCAGACGGCGGAGATCAACCTCAAGCGCCTGATCGTGGACGGCACGAGCGATGAGCTCTGGACGGCCGCGCTCAATCCGATCGATCAAGCCGCGGTCAGCTACTCTCCGGTCGATGTCGAGGCCGCGGTTCGCGTCGCGCTGGACCAGCGGACGGACATCACGCGGGCGCGCCGCCAGCGGGACATCAACAACATCAACGTGCGAGCGCTCCGCAACAACACCCTCCCCGGCCTCGACCTGGTCGGCACGTATCAGCTCCAGGGCCAGGGCGGCACCCGATTCAACCGCGCCGGCCTGGGCGGCAGCGTCACGACCGTCATACCGGGCGGCTACACGGACGCGATCGATCAGCTCCTCGACACGAACTTTCCCACCTGGACGGTCCAGCTCCAGTTCAACTATCCGATCGGCCGGAGCGCCGCGGAGGCCGCCTACGCCAGGGGGCGTCTCGAGCTGCAACAGACGGACGCCCAATTGCGGCAGATCGAGTTGCAGGTGGCTACGGAGGTGACGAACGCCGCGCTGCAGCTGCGCAGCATCCAGGAACGGATCGAAGCCGCGATCGCGGCGCGCGAGCTGGCCGAGCAGCAGCTCGAAGCCGAGGAGACCAAGTTCGAGGTCGGGACCACGACGAGCTTCTTCGTCGTGCAGGCGCAACGCGATCTGGCGACGGCGCAGGACGCGGAGCTGCGAGCGATACTCGACTACCAGAAGGCGCTCATCGAGTTCGAGCGGGCACAGGAAACGTCGCTCAACCGGTCCGGCATCTCCATCGTGGGCGGGGGCGGCGTCGGTCCGTAGACACCGGGAGCAGGACCATGGCACCAGGCATGAAGAAGGCCATCCTCGTCGCCCTCATCGTCGGCACGGGCATCGCCGTCTATGGTTACTATGGCCTCCGGACGGTGGAGTTCGTGCCCGACGTGACCACCGTCACGGTCACCGAGGGCGACATCGTCGACACCGTGGGAGCCACGGGCGCCCTGGAAGCGGTGACCACCGTGCAGGTCGGCAGCCAGGTGTCGGGCATCATCCAGGAGCTGCTCGTCGACTTCAACTCCATCGTGCGCGAGGGCGACGTGATCATGCGGCTCGATCCCTCGCTCTTCGAGACGCAGCTCGCGCAGGCGCGCGCCAACCTCGCGCGGGCGGAGGCGGAGGTGGAACGGCTCCGCGTCGCCGTCGAGGACGCCGAGACGCAGCTCGTGCGCGCGGAGGGCCTGGCGGCGCGCGCGCTGATCTCCGACACGGAGCTCGACGCGGCGCGCGTCGCGGTGCGGTCCGCGGAGGCGCAGCTCAAGTCGGCCGAGGCGCAGGTGACGCAGGCACAGGCATCGCTGAACCAGAACCAGGTCAATCTCGAGCACACCGTCATCCGGGCGCCCATCGACGGCATCGTGACCTCGCGCCTGGTCGACGTGGGACAGACCGTGGCGGCCAGCTTCCAGGCCCCCGAGCTCTTCGTCATCGCGGCGGACCTGACCAAGATGCGGGTCATCGCGAACATCGACGAGTCCGACATCGGGCGCATCCGGCCCAACCAGCGGGTCACGTTCACGGTGGACGCCTACCCCGCGGAGGAGTTCGAGGGCAGCGTGACCCAGATCCGCCTGGAGCCGATCGTGACCCAGAACGTCGTGACCTACGCCACGGTCATCGACGCGCCCAACCCCGAGCTGAAGCTCAAGCCCGGAATGACGGCCACCATCACGCTGGAGATCGCACGCCGCGAGAACGTCCTGCGGATTCCGAACGCGGCGCTGCGGTTCCGTCCCAACCCGGACGTGTTCGCCGCGCTCAATCAGCCCGTGCCCCCGGTGCTGCAGCAGGGTCGGTCCGCGGCGGCATCGGCGCAGGCCTCCGCGGAGAGCGCTCCCGGCGCGGGGTCCGGGGGCGCCGGCCCTGGTGGCGGACCCGGCGGCGAGGCCGGGGGCTTCGGCGGCGGCCCCGGGGGCTTCGGCGGAGGACCGGGGGGACCGCCGGACCCGGAGCGGCGCCAACAGATGATGGAGCGCATCCAGCAGATGTCCCCGGAGGAGCGGGAGCAGTTCTTCGCGCGCATGCGAGCGCGGAGGGGCGGACCGGGCGGCGGCGGGCCGGGCGGGAGCGGGCTCCGGAGAGGCGCACCGCGACGACTGGCCAACGCGGGCGGCGATGCCGCCATACCCGCCGTCGAGCGGGGGGCGACGACCATCGACGCCCTCTTCTCGCCGCTTCCCCCGACGGTGTCCAACGGTCGGGTCTGGCTGCTCCAGGGCGACCGGCTCGAGCCGGTCGAGGTGCGCCTCGGGGTGACCGACGGAACGGCGTCCGAGCTGCTGGGCGTGCGCGGTGCCGGGGCGCCCGCGCCGGCTCCGGCGCAGGTGTCGACCGCCGCGTGGGTCGAGGGACTGCGGGGGCCGGACGGCGGCGGCGGAGCGCCGCGCCCGGAAGCCGGTCCGCCTCCGCCCACGACCAGGGGCCCCGCGACCGGCGGGCTCGCACTGGGTGCGCGGCTCGTCACCAACGTCACCACGCCCGAGTTGGAGGGACCGCCGTCGGGCGGCGGGGGGTCGCCGCTGATCCCGCAGTTCCCGTTCGGCCGCCGGCGACGTTGACGCGCGGCGCAGGCGCGAGGGCTGTCTCGCCGGCGGGCGCTGGCAGGCGCGCCGGAGGACCGTCGCCGTGAAGCTCCCGCGTCGGGAAGGAAGATCACATGTCGCTCTTCATGACGCTGAGCGTGGCCCTGAAGGCACTCGGCCACAACAAGATGCGGACCGGCCTGACGATGCTCGGCATGATCATCGGGGTCGCGGCCGTGATCACCATGGTGGGGCTCGGCCGCGGCGCCCAGCAGTCCATCGAGGCCCAGGTGCAGGCCGCCGGCACGAACATGATCATGATCCGCGCCGGCAACTACCGGCGCGGCGGCGTGAGCCTCGGGATGGGGCAGTCGCCGCGGTTGAAGGCAGAGGACGTGGAGGCCCTGCGCGAGCGGGTCGCGGGCGTGGACTACCTGTCGGCCGGGGTCCGGACGCGCGAACAGGCGATCGCGGAGAGCCAGAACTGGTCGACGACGATCCAGGGGACCGACATCGAGTACCCGCAGATCCGGGTCTGGGACGTCGCGCTCGGCGCCTTCTTCACGTCGACCCACGTCCAGAGCGCCGCCAAGGTTGCGGTGCTCGGCTCGGTGGTGCGCGACAATCTCTTCGGCGAGGGGGTCGACCCGGTGGGGGCGCGCATGCGCATCCGGAACCAGTCGTTCCAGGTGGTCGGCGTCATGGCCACGAAGGGAGCGGGCCAGTTCGGAGAGGATCAGGACGACGTCATCCTGGTGCCGTACACGACCGTCAACAAGAAGCTGCGGGGCCGGGACGGCACCAACATCTCGGAGATCACCGTCTCGGCCGCGTCGGCCGACGAGATCGACCGCGTGGCGGACGACATCACGGCCGTCCTGCGCGAGGAGCACCGCCTCGCCCCCAACGAGGACAACGACTTCATGGTGCGGACGCAGGCCGACATGATGAGCATGCGGACGTCGATGACGCAGACGATGACCGGCCTCCTCGCCAGCATCGCCGGGGTATCGCTCATCGTCGGCGGCATCGGCATCATGAACATCATGCTCGTGTCGGTCACGGAGCGGACGCGGGAGATCGGCCTGCGGCGGGCGGTCGGCGCCCGGAAGGGCGACGTGCTGCGGCAGTTCCTGGTGGAGGCGGTGGCCCTCAGTCTCGTGGGCGGCCTCTTCGGTGTCGTGTTCGGCTTCTCGCTCTCCGAGGGCCTGACCCGGTTCATGGCCTGGCCGACCGCGATCCCGCCCGACGCGGTCGCGATAGCGGTCGGCTTCGCGGGGGCCACGGGCATCTTCTTCGGCTTCTACCCTGCCCGCAAGGCCGCGCAGCTCAATCCGATCGATTCGCTGCGCTTCGAGTAGCCGAAAGAGCGTCCTCGGTCGCCGTCAAGGAAGGAGCAGCATGCGCATCCACATGGCAACCGGTCTCGTCGTCGCCCTCGCGCTCGGCGCGGCGGCAGCCGCCGGCGCCCAGCAGCCGGACTTCTCCGGCTCGTGGCAGCTCGACCGCGATGCGAGCGTGCTGCCACAGCGGCCCGAAGGCGGCGGCCGGCGCATCGGGCGCCTCTTCGGCCGGGGAGAGCAGACGGTGCGCGGCCCTGCTGAGACGCTCGTCGTCACGCAGACGTCCGACACGCTGTTCGTCGAGCAGCGAAGGGAGGACGGCTCGCAGACGTTGCGCTACCGTCTCGACGGCAGCACCAGCGTCAATCCCATGCCCCGGGGCGAGCTGACGACGACGTCGCGGTGGGACGGCGCCGACATCGTTACGGAGGGCACCCAGGACATCCCGCGCCTGCTCCGGGACATCTCCATTCCGCTCACGGAGCGGCGCAGCCTCAGCGCCGATGGACGAACCATGACGGTCGAGTCGATCCGTACCGTGCCCGCCGGCGACATCGCGATGACGCTCGTCTACCGGAAGGAGCTTCGCTGATGCGCTTGCTCCAGCCGTACGGCGACCACGTCCACGCGGCGCTCCGGATCGTGGCCGGCTACGCGTTCTCTCTCCACGGGGCCCAGAAGCTGCTGGGCTTCCCCGGCGACGGCGACCCGGTTGCCCTCGTGTCGCTCATCGGCCTGGCCGGAGTGATCGAGCTCGTGGGCGGGGCGATGATCGCCGTCGGGCTCTGGACGAGCCGGGCCGCCTTCCTCGCGAGCGGCGAGATGGCGGTGGCCTACTTCCTCGGCCACGTGGCCCGCAGCGGCGCGTTCCTGTTCCCCCTCGTCAACCAGGGAGAGCCGGCCGTGCTCTTCTGCTTCGTATTCCTCTACTTCGCCGTACGCGGCACCGGCCGCTGGGGTGTCGACGGCCTGCTTGCCCGGTCGCGGTGACCGCGCTTCGGGGCCGCCGGTCACGTTCTCGCAAGCGCCGATCGACGTTCTCCGTGCCGCTCGGTCGGCTGCCGGATGCCGACTGCGCGTTGCCCGCGAGTCTCGGCTCCCCAGCCGCGGGTTCTGCCTCAGGGACGCATGCGCGGAGCCTCCAGTCTCGCCAGAAGGTCGCGCACGGTGCGGCGGCTCACCGGATCGACGAGGTCCGGGGCGATGGCGGCGAGCGGCCCGAGCACGAAACGCCGGCGCCGGAAGCGTGGGTGCGGGACCTCGAGGTCCGGCCGCCGCACGATGATCTCGCCGGCCAGGATCAAGTCGATGTCGAGCGTGCGGGGCGCCCGCGGAAACGGACGCTCGCGCCCCGCTTCCCGCTCGATGGCCAGGAACTCCCGCAGGAGCTCGACCGGTGCCGCCGACGAGCGCCCGACCACCGCGGCGTTCAGGTAGGGGGGTTGGTCGGCGCCGCCCTCCGGCTCGGTCTCGACGTAGGGCGAGACGATGACGTCGTCGAGCACGGCACGGAGGCGGGTCGCCGCGAAGGTCAGATGGGCCGCCCGGTCGCCGAGGTTGCTGCCGAGGGCTGCCGCGATCCGGCGGGGCTCGCCGGCGGGTCTCGGGGCTGGGCTCAAGAAGTCTGCTTCTGCTTGCACTCGATGCAGACGCGGGTCCACGGAATGGCGTTCAGGCGGGCCGGGGCGATCGGCTCGCCGCAGTCGCGGCAGATCCCGTAGGTGCCCTGCTCCATCCGCCGCAGGGCACCCTCGATGGCCTGCAGAATCTTGGCGTCGGTCTGCTTCAGCTTGAGTTGGATGTGGACCTCGTTGTTGCCGCTGGCCTGGTCGGCCATGTCCCCCTGGCGGGTGTTGTTCTCCATCGAGGTCTGGAGCGGCTTCATCCCGCCCTCCGAGAAGATCTCGGAGCGCTTCTTCAGCAACGCCTCGCGGTATTCCGACACCTCATCCATCGTCATCGCCCGTGCTCCCGTGTCGTTGACGACCCGGCGAACTCCGGAAAGGGGCCTGAAACCCGGCAGTGTAGCACGCTGCGGTGCGCTCCTCCCGGCCGGAGTCCGCGCGGCCGAGCGTGTCGGAGGAGCCGCCCCGCCCCCAGCGCAAGACTCCTGGTGCGCCGCTGTGGGCGCGCTCGCGCCTACTCCGCCCGCAGCGTCGCGAGGGGCTTCCGCCGCAGCACGTCCGTGCTCGACGCCACACCGACGACGCCGACCAGGAGCGCCGTCACGGCCACGCCGACCACGGCGATCCCCGGCGCCACCTGCCACGGCACGTCGAGCAACCGGCTGCTCATCGTCCACGTCAGACCCATCGCGCCGACCGCGCCGACCAGCCCGGCGAGGGTGCCGAGGACGCCGTACTCCAGCGCGTACATCGTGATGAGCGCCCGCGAGCTGGCACCGAGCGTCTTGAACACGGCCGCCTCGTACATGCGCTGGAACTTCGTCATGGCGACGGAGCCGACGAGAATCAGCACGCCGGCCAGCAGGGCGATCCCTCCGACGACGGTGATGGCTCGGGTGACGTAGCCGAGGACGCGCCGAACCGTTCCGATCACAGTCAGGCCGTCGATGACGGAGACGTTCGCGTAGCGCGCCACGATGTCGCGCTGCAGGCGCGCGCGCGCCTCCTCCTCGCGCGGGCCCTGCAGGAACGCGATGAACGTGTGCGGCGCCTCGTCGAACGTCCCGGGCCGGAACAGGAACATGAACCCGCCGCTTCGCGTGTCGTCCCACTCGACGTCGCGGACGCTCGTGACCACGGCCTCGATCTCCCGGCCCAGCACGTCGAAGCGGACGCGGTCCCCGAGGTCGATTCCCTCCTCGTGCAGGTTCTCCTCGATCGACACCTCGGGCACGACGGAGCGTTCGGCATCCCAGAAGCGGCCCGCGACCACGCGCTCGTTGTCCTCGAGGTGCGCCCGATAGGTGACGGTGTACTCCCGGCCGAAGCCGGCCCGGCGCACCGCCCGGCGGCCCTCGATGGAAGTCTCCTCCCCCTGGACCCCGGTAACCCGCGCCCGGAGGACGGGAATGAGCTCGGGGACGCCGCCGCCGCTCCCGGCGCCGGCCTCCTCCAGCAGCGCGCGCACGCCCTCGGCCTGATCCTGCTGGATGTCGATGAGGAACATGTCCGGCATGTCCTCGCGGAGCTCGAGCGCAAAGCCGGCCAGGAGGTTCGTCTGGACGGCGCGGACGCCGATGATGAAGAAGCTCCCGAGGCCGACGGCGAGGAGCACGACCCGGGTCTGGTTGCCGGGCCGGGTCAGGTTCAGGACGGCATGGCGCAACGCGAAGAGCCGGCTCGCCGCGAGCGGCCGGACGGCGGTCACCAGCGCGCGGCCGATCGCGTGGAGCGCGACGGCGACACTCACGAAGCCGACGACGACGTAGAGGCCGACCTCCAGCGAAGCGGCCTGCCAGCCGGCGACCGCGACCAGGCCGGCCCCCACCGCGGCGGTGGCCCCGACGCGCAGCCAGTCGATGCCGGGGGGCGGCTCGACCTGCCCCTGGCGGAGGAGCAGCAACGGCTTGACGTGCCGGACGTCGAGGAGCGGCACGAGCGCGAACAGCACGGAGACGAGCACGCCCACGCCGATCCCCTGCACCACCGCCGACGGCGTCAGGTCGGTCGACACGGCTGCGATGCCCGCCGCCGCGGCCGCCTGCTCGGCAAGAGATGCCGGCACCGCGGAGAGGGCCGCCTGTGCGAACCCGACACCGAGCGTGGCTCCGCCCAGGCCGAGCAGCGCCACCTGCGCCACGTAGATGGCGAGCACGCGCGACGTCGTGGCGCCGAGACACTTCAGGACGGCGACGCTGCGCAGGCGTTGCTGCACGAACACGCGCGTCACGCTCCAGACGCCGATCCCGCCCAGGATGACGACGACGAATCCGATCAGGCTGAGGTAGTTCTCGGCCCGGCCCAGGTTGCGTTCGATGCGGTTCTCGGTGCGCCGATACGACCCGACGCGCACGAACTGCTCCTCGAGATCGGCCCGGAGCCCGTCGACGAGCGGATCGATGGCCGCCTCGTCGCCGATGCGCAGGAGCATCTGATACTCCGCGCGGCTCCCCAGCCCGAGCAGGCCCGTGGCCTCTACGGCGTCGTAGGCCACGAGCACCCGCGGCCCGAAGGCGAACGCGCCGAGCTGCCGGCCCGGCTCCGTATCGATGACGTCGCGGATGGTGAACTCCGCCCCGCCGATCGCGATCGGGTCACCGACGCGCAGGTCGAGCTGGGCCAGCAGATCGGGCGCGACGAGGGCCCCCCAATCGTCGAGCAGCGCGGGGTCGTAGGGCCGGCCGCTCCGGAGCTCCATCTGGCCGTAGAACGGGAATGCCTCCTGCACCCCCCGCAACTCGACGACCTTGGTGCGCACGGACGACTCGTCCGGCAGCCGCACCATGGTCACGGTATCGACCGTGTCGGTGCGTGCGCCGCCCGGCTGCGCCGCGAGGCGGCGCCGGACGGCGGCCAGCGTCTCCTCCGTCCAGGGACGGTCGCCGCGCAGGTAGACGTCCCCGGCGGTCAGGGTGCGCGCCTCGGCCGTGAGTGCCACGCGCACGTTCTGGATCAGCGAGCGCAACGCCACGATGGAGCCGACGCCGATGGCCACGCACACGAAGAAGAACGCCAGACGGCGCCACGACGACCGCAACTCGCGGAGCGCCATTCGGAAGATGAACCGCATCGAAACCGCTCCCCCTCCGGGATTCAGGACCTGGCGACCGCCCTCGGCACCGCCTCCGCCGCCGGGGCCTCGATTCGCTCCGTGCGTCCGTCGCGCATGGACAGCGTGACGTCGGCGCGCTGCGCCAGCTCGAGGTCGTGGGTGACGAGAACGACCGTGGCCCGGCGCCGCCGGTTCACCTCGATCAGCAGATCGACGACCTGCGCCCCGGTCTTGCTGTCGAGGTTGCCGGTCGGCTCGTCGGCGAGCAGAATCGGCGGCGCGTTCGCAAGCGCGCGGGCGATGGCGACGCGCTGCTGCTCCCCGCCCGAGAGTTGCGACGGATAGTGGTGCGCCCGGTCGGTCAGGCCGACCTCCTCGAGGAGGTTGCGCGCCTCACGGGTCGGATCCGGCGCGCGCGCGATCTCGAGCGGCACGAGAATGTTCTCGAACGCGCTCAGCGACGGCATCAGGTGAAAGAACTGGAAGACGAACCCGATCTTGGCGCCGCGGAGCTCCGCGAGGCGGTCCTCGCTCAGAGCCGCGATGTCGACGCCGTCAATCAGTATCGTCCCGGTCGAGGGCTCGTCGAGGCCGGCGATCAGTCCCAGCAGCGTCGACTTCCCGCTCCCCGAGGGCCCGACGACCGCGAGAAGCTGCCCCGCCGGCACCACGAGGTCGAGGGGATGCAGGATGGTCAGCGGCTGCCCGCCGCTCTCGACCGTCTTGGAAACGCCGCGAAGCTCAATCATGGTCGGTCCGAAACGCGCTCCGAGGTTTTGCTCCGCTCGTCGCCGAGACGACCGAGCAGGGGCTCGAGGGCCGTCCAGACGTGCGCCGCCACGCGTTCCGCTCCCGCGGCGTTCGGGTGAATGCCGTCCGCCTGATTGAGCGCGGGCACCCCCGCCACCCCTTCGAGCAGGAACGGCAGAAGCGTCAGGTCGCGGCTCCCGGCGAGGTCGCGGAACACGTTCCTGAAACTAGACGTGTACGACGGACCGAAGTTCGGCGGCGCCTCCATTCCGGCCAGGAGCACGGCGATGCGGCGGTCGGCTGCCTCGTCGACGATTGCCGCCAGGTTGTCGCGCATCTGCTCGACGGGGAGGCCGCGCAGCGCGTCGTTCCCCCCGAGCGCCACGACGAGCAGCCGCACGTCGCCCTCGAGCGCCCAGGCCAGGCGCCGCAGGCCCCCCGCGGAGGTGTCGCCGGACACCGCCGCGCTCACGATCTCGAACGGCCAGCCCGCAACGTCGATGCGTTCCTGCAGGCGGGCGGGATAGGCTTCGGCGGCCGGCAGCCCCAGGCCGGCGGTCAGCGAGTCGCCCAGGATGACGATGCGCGGGCGTTCTCCAGCCGGGGTCTCGGCCAGCGGTGCTGCCGTTGCCGCCGGAGGCACAGAGTTTCCGGCGATCGGCGCCGGCCCCTCCACGCCATCGGCGAGCGGCCCGCACGCGGCCAGCGACAGCACCAGGGCCACGCCCCAGCAGCACGAACGCATCCTGCCCATTCTACCGGTCCCCGCTTCCGGCGTGGGGGGGCCGGCCCTACCCCGAGCGGGACCGGAGACGACGCCAGAGCCAGCCGTACGCCACCGCGTTGATGACCAGCGCGGCTGCGCCGAGCAGCACCTGGTCGGAACGCGTGAGCGCGGCCGGATAGAGGAGCGGCCAGACGTAGTGCTCGATGAAGGTCCCCTCGTAGCCCCCGGCGCCCGCCCGCGCCCGCAGCCACTGCTCGAGCGGGGTAAGTGGGCAGATGGCGCCCGTCCACTCGATGCCCACACCCCAGACGACGGCCGGCAGGTGCAGCCACGCAACGCGCGGGCGAACTGAGACCAGGGCTCCGCCCAGAACGACGAACACCACGAACGCGGCGTGGACGACCAGCAGCGCGTCCGCCAGCATCTGGTACGGCATCGGTCCGGTTGGAGGTCCGTCTAGTGGCAGACCGGCTTTTCGGCTACGATCCGGCTCGTACCGTGGCAGCCGAAACGCATCCGCGGCCGGGGAGCGGCGCGCTCGCCGCCGCCTTGGCCTCGTCGCTTCTGATCCTCCCGGCGGGGCACGCCGAGGCCCAGGGGCTGGCCGACCTCGAGGGCGTCGCCGTGGGCCATCACACCCTCGCCCGGCGGCCGACAGGTTGCACCGTCGTCCTCACGGAAGCGGGTGCCGTCGCGGCCGTCGACGTGCGCGGCGCCGCGCCGGGAACGCGCGAGACGGCCCTGCTCGACCCGGTCAATACCGTGCAGGAGGTCCACGCCGTCGTCCTGGCCGGAGGCAGCGCGTTCGGCCTCGCGGCCGCCGACGGCGTGATGCGCTACCTTTACGAGCGCGACGTCGGCTTCGAGACTGGCGCGGCCCGCGTCCCGATCGTGCCCGCGGCCATTCTCTACGACCTGGGCATCGGCGATCCAGCCATCCGGCCAGCGGCGGATTGCGGTTATCGCGCCGCAGCCGCCGCGGGCAGCGACGCGGTGGAAGAAGGGAGCGTCGGCGCCGGGGCAGGCGCGACCGTCGGCAAGCTCGGCGGCCCCGGCCGCGCGATGAAGGGCGGCATCGGCACGGCGCTCGTCACGCTTCCGGGCGGCGTGCAGGTGGCGGCCCTCATGGCGGTGAACGCGGTCGGCGACGTGCACGATCCGGAGACGGGGGCCCTGGTGGCGGGCGTCCGTACCGCCGACGGCCGAGAGGTCGCTGGCGCGCGCGACATACTGCGTCGCCCCCCGCCGCCCGCCGCCCCTGACGGCGAGAACACGACGATCGGAGTGGTCGCCACCAACGTGGCGCTCACCCAGGCCCAGCTCGGCATCGTTGCGCGGATGGCCCACGACGGCCTGGCGCGGGCCGTCCGCCCCGCGCACACGCCGGCCGACGGCGACACCATCTTCGCCCTGTCGACGGGCCGCCGCGCCGGATCGGTCAGCCTGCTGCAGATAGGCGCCCTCGCCGCCGACGTAACGGCCGAGGCCATCGTCCGCGCGGTCCGCGAGGCCGCCGGGATTCCCGGTTATCCGGCGGTCCGCGATCTCAAGGAGCACACACGATGAACTCTGTCGTACTGGCCATCGTCGGTCTCGTGGCCGTCTTCTCCGGCTACCGCTTCTACTCGAAGTTCATGGCCGAGAAGATCTACCGCCTCGATCCCGACTTCCGGACCCCGGCGCACGCGCAGCGCGACGACATCGATTACGTGCCGACGAACCGCGTCGTCCTCTGGGGCCACCACTTCACGGCGGTGGCCGGGGCGGCGCCGATCATCGGCCCGAGCATCGCGGTCGTCTGGGGCTGGCTGCCGGCGTTCCTCTGGGTCGTCATCGGCACCATGTTCTTCGCAGGGGTGCACGACTTCGGCGCCATCTGGGCGAGCGTCCGCAACAAGGCGCTCTCCGTCGGCTCGCTCACGGGCGAGGTCGTGAGCCACCGGGCGCGCAACCTCTTCATGATCGTCGTCTTCTTTCTCCTGCTGATGGTGAACGCGGTCTTCGCGGTCGCCATCTCCACGGAGTTCATCAACACGCCGGCGAGCGTCATCCCGGCCTGGAC
>JAPOYG010000471.1 GCA_026706755.1 Acidobacteriota bacterium | reverse complement strand
AGTTCTCCACGACGTACGCCAGCAGGTCGTCCCGATCCTGCCGTCCGAAACGGAATGTCGACGCCCGGAACGAGAGCAGGCCCTGCGCGTAGCGGGTGGGGTCCTGCTCTCCGAGGGTGCTGCCGACCATGTGGTCGATCCACGACATCCACTGTCGCTCCGTGCCCGGGCGCGTGGGGAAGAAGTTCTCGCCGTGGCACGCCATGCAGACCTGCTCGGCGACCTCCCGGCCCGGCCCCGGCGGGTAGATCTCGTCGTAGCTGGCGTACTCGAACTGGCCGGACCGGCCGCTCTCCATCGCGGTCCGACCGGCCGGTATGACGAGAGGCGGCGCGTCGCCCGAGAGCGGGCCCAGGGTCAGGTCGACCTCGGCCGCGTCGCCGGCGCTCACGGTGACGGTCTGAACATCCGACTCGAGGCGCTTGGTGCTGGCACTCACCTCGTAGGTGCCGGGGAACAGCGCGACGGCCCGGTAGCGTCCCCCGTTGGTGTAGACCATGTACACCATGTCCCGGTCCAGGTTGCGGGCGTAGACCTGCGCCGCAGTGAACTCCTGCGACGCCGTCACCGTCCCCGACAGGGTCGCTGTGCCCGGAACCTCCGCCTGGAGGCCGACCCCGGTCAGGGCCACTACCGACGCCAGCATCGCGGCCGCGAGCGGCCGGACAGGATTGCGGCTTGCGTTGCGCATTCTCGACAGCTCCATCGTCTGCTCCTTGGACGGTCGACCGGATTCGCTCGTGAGAATGTGCCGGTCGGCGGGTCAAGTCAAGTCTCGGTCCGGCACCCCTCGCATTCTCCCGGGGAGGGCGTGGGGGTCAGGGCTGGAGGCCGTTCCGGCCGTGCCTGACGGCGCGGACGACTCTGCCCGACTATCGTTCCCGACCGATCACGATCTCGGCGAGGCGGCCGGAGTCGGTCGGGATCTCGCCGCCGCCGGCCGGCATCCGGCCGACCGAGAGCATGTAGGCGATGACGTCGACGTACTCGGCGTCGGTCAGCGAGCCCGGATTGTCCTCCGGCATCGTCAGCCGCGTGAACGCCAGCAGGACGGCCAGCGAGCGTCCTTCCCACTCGCGCAGGAATCTCGCCCGCGCGAGCGGAGGCGTGGACCGCATGTCGGGATCGTCCGGGGCTCCGTTCAGCCGGCGGCCGTGGCACAGGCCGCAGGCTCCCGTGTACACGTCGCGGCCCCGCGCCGCCTGCGCCTCGGTAAACACGCCGTCCCAGACCGACGCCGTCTCGCTCCCATCCGCGAGTCCGTCCAGCACGTCGGCTACCTCGCCGGTCGTCACGCTTCCGAAGTCGTTCGTCCAGGCGGTGCGGACATGGCTCGCGAGCGCGGCGACCTCGGCCGCGGTCAGGGCCGGGAACGGGGGCATGCTCGCGGCGCCCTGGCGGATGAAGCGGACGGTGCGGGCCGCGAGGCCGAGCCGCTCGTTGTCGCGCAGGGCGGGGACCGCCGGCGGGCGTCCCTCGCCCGCGCTTCCGTGGCACAGCGCGCATTGCTGTTCGTAGAGGCGCTGCCCCTGCTCGGCGAGCGCGTCGTCGTCGTCCTGCGCGGCGGCGGCGCACGGCGCGAGGAGACCCGCGAGGAGCCCGTACAGAAGGCTCCGCCCCGCCAGACCCGTGCCGGCCGCCCTCCGACGGGCTGCGGTACGCGGACCGCCAACCGGACGGCTCCCTCCCGGGCAGGCCCACGCCTCCCGCATGCCCCTCGGGTCACGACCAGATATCGGCATCCGACAGCTCCCGGTCCTGCGTCAGCACCGCCCGAATCGTCGTGTCGGCCGTCACCTTCCCGTCAAAGCGGAAGGGGACGCAGCCGTTCCCCGACACGAAGAGCCGGTACTCGCCGGCCGGCAGGCGCATCTCCGCCACTCCGCGTTCGTCCGTGAGGGCGCGGTACGGGTGCGCGACCACTCTCGCTCCCTCGGCCGGTTTCCCGTCTTCCGCGTGCGTGGCGACCACCGTCAGGAGGCAGGCCGCCGGGGGCACGACCCGCACGCCGAAGCCGGCCCTTGCCGGTGCGTGCGGGGTCGCCGGGTCCTTCGCGGCGGCCACATCGCCCGTAGCGGCCGAGTCGCCCGGCGCCGGAACGCCGACCGGCGCAGCAGCACCGCCCGGCGCCGGAACGCCGACCTGCGCAGCAGCACCGACCGGCACCGCAACGCCGACCCGCGCGGCAGCACCGACCGGTGCCGCCCCGTCGCTCGCAAGCTCCGCCTCCCAGGCGTAGAGGCCCTCCGTCTCGGGAGCGACGAGGGTCACTTCGGCGTGGTACAGCGCGTCCGTGCCCGGCCACTGGTCCTCGTCGAGGATCGCCGTCGCCTGCCTCTCGCCAGTGTGATCGCGCACCTCCACCCGCCAGCCGGCCAGCGCGCACTTCGACGCACAGGCTGCCCCGACCCTGACGGCAAAGCGCGTCCCGCGGTCGAGGGCCGCCGGCGCGTCCCAGACGACTAGGCGCGTATCGTGCGGCTCTCCGGCGGGCGCGCTGGAGGAACCGTCCTTACCCGTCATCTCCGGCGGGCGGCTCCTGGGCGGCATGCGTGCCGGCGACGTAGCCGTGCACATGGCCCTTGCCGAGGCCGTGCTTGTTGAACCCGCCGACCGCCTCGCCTCCGGCGT
>JAPOYG010000147.1 GCA_026706755.1 Acidobacteriota bacterium | reverse complement strand
ATGGGCGCCGAGCGCCAGCGGAAGGTCTCCACCCGCCGGTCGTCGTAGCCCTCGATCAGGTTGACGGCGCCTCCGTCGCCGAAGTCGGCGTACCGCTCGCCGGTCTCGGCGTTCAGGGCCACGAGCTGCGATCCGACGACGGCCACGACTCGCGCATCGTCGCCGTCGGTCCAGTAGGCCACTCCGCGCGCGGCGAAGCCCCGCTCCCGGCGCCCGCCGTCCACCGGGGCGTCGTCGAACCAGGCCACCTCGCCGTTCGTCGCGTCAAGGGCGGCCACCGTCCCGAGCGCGGTCATGATGAACAGGCGCCGCCCGACCATCAGCGGCGTGTTCTGCGAACCGCCCGGCGGCCGGAGCTCGCTGCCCCGGCGCGTCGCGTCGGGAATGGTCGACTGCCGCCAGACGATGCGGAGGTCGGCGACGTTGCTCGCGTCGATCTGATCGAGCGGCGCGTAGCGGCTGCCGGCCGCGTCGGCCGCGTACGAGCGCCACTCGACGTCCTGGTCCGAGGGTCCGGGCGGCGGTCCGCCGGCCACCTCGGCGGGATCGGCCGCGCCCTCGGTCCAACCCCGGCGCAGCGCCTCCCGGTCCACTTCGGCGCCACCGAGGACGACGCGCGCGATGCGTCGCGTGTTCGCGATGTCGTCCAGCGGGTTCGCCTCCAGAACGAGGAAGTCGGCGCGCGCCCCGGCCGTCAGGCGACCGGCGTCGCGGAGGCCCAGTCGAGCCGCCGAGCGGTTCGTCGCGGTCAGGATGGCGTCCATCGGGCTCAGGCCGGCCGCCACCATCAGCTCCAGCTCGCGGTGGGCCGCGAAGCCGTAGAAGTGGTCCTGCACCCCCGAATCGGAGCCGAGCACGAGCGGGACGCCGGCCGCTGCCAGCCGACCCAGGCTGCGCTCCATCGCGGCGTACGAGGCGCCCGCGCGGGCCGCGGCCTCCTCCGAGCGCCGCGCGAAGGTTCCGGCGGCCCGGTCCCGCACCTCCGCCACGACGGTCTCCGCCAGCAGCGGCTCCGCCAGCCAGGCCGGCGCACGGGTGTGCCGTCCTCGCTCCGAGACACCCATGTTGGGCATCACGAAGACGCCGCGGCTCGCCATCGCGGCCACCAGCGTCTCGTCCATCTCGCGGTCGCGGACCAGGTGCGCGAAGCCGTCGACCCCTGCCTCCACGAGGTCCGTGGCGTCGTCGTGATAGAAGACGTGCGCGATGACCTGCAGGTCGAGGCGGTGGGCCTCGTCGATGATCGCCCGGTAGATGGCGGGAGCGAGCTTCTCCACCGTCCCGCCCCGGTCGTCCACCCAGACCTTGACGAACGCAACGCCCTGCTCCGCCAGCCTGCGGACGAACGCGCGGCCCTCCTCGGGACTCGTCACGCCGCCCGCCGACGGCCGGAGCGCCGCCGCCCCGGGGCCGGCGTTCGGCGCCGCCAACCCGCGGCCGGCGGTGAAGAGCCTGGCTCCGCCGAGCGTCCCGGCCTCCTGCTCGCGCCGGATCTCCCGCCACAGGCTGCCCGCGTCGGTGCCGAGCGAGACGACCGTCCCGACGCCGTAGTAGGCGTAGCGCTGCAGGTGGTCGACGACGTTCTCGCGGGTGTAGTTCTCCGCTTCATAGCTCAGGCCGCGCTGGAAGCCGACGTGCCCGTGGAGGTCGACGAGCGCCGGGATGATCGTCTTCCCCGCGAGGTCGACGACGGTTGCGCCGGTCGGCGTCTCGACGCCGTCGCGCGGCCCCGCCGCGCTGATGACGCCGCCGGTGACGACCAGCGCCGAGTCTTCGATGGGCTCCGCTCCGTCACCGGCGATCAGCCGCGCGCCCTCGTAGACGGCGGTCGCCGGCGATTGTGCGCCCGGCGGCCCGGCGGCTTCGCGTGCACCTGCGGTCGAGAGCAGCCCGCCGACCAGGACCGCCAGCAGCCCGAGAGTGGCCGCCCGTACCGGGCCTGGGATCTGCGGCCGGGCCGACCGGGCCAGCGTCTCAGGGCCAGCCGTAGAGCAGGGTGTCCCCTTCGATCTCATCGTTCCCTCCCGACTTCGGGTTCTCGGTCGCCGGGCGCCACGACGCGCTGGGCGGGGATGAAGACCTAACCGGATCGGGCCGCGTACGACTTGCCCTCCTCACGGACGCGGACGCTGCCACGTTGCCGGCGCAGGACGATGCGGGCCACCGCGTCCGTGCTCTCGTCGCGAGTCACGCCATCACGTCGCGCACCATAGCAGTACGATCTCCCCATCCGTGCTGGAGGCGACGTCGCCGCCGGCCCGGCCGGTCGCCGGCTCGCGGGTGCTCCGTTCGGCCCGCGGCAGCCGGCGGCGTCGCTGCGCGCCTCGTCACGCGAGCCCGCCGACGGGGCTCTCTTGCGATCACGGCTGGTCGTCGTCGCCGGCGTCCTCCTCCATGAGGTAGTCCCAGTGCCGCCCGGCCTGAGCGAGGATCGGCGCCAGGTCGCCGGCCAGCAGGTAGCCGTCGTCGACGAGCGCCAGGGCCGCCTCCGTCACGCGGCCGAGGTACTCGGCGCGAGTCCCGTACCGTTCCTCGATCGACGGCCGCGGGTCACCCGTGCGCTCGCGGTCGCCGGCGGTCCGCGGGAAGGGGATGTAGGAGCCCTGCATGCTCGACAGCACGTCGGTCGGCC
>JAPOYG010000539.1 GCA_026706755.1 Acidobacteriota bacterium | reverse complement strand
AGCGCAGGCCCGGCTCCCGGAGGGCGTCTCGCTCACGGTCTGGCAGAACGAGGCGCAGTCGCTGAACAACCAGCTCTCGCTGATGCTGCAGAGCGGCTTCGCGGGCTTTGCGCTCGTGTTCCTGGTGCTGGCGCTGTTCCTGGAGCTGCGCCTCGCGTTCTGGGTCAGCCTGGGCATCCCGATCTCGTTCCTGGGGGCCATCGCCCTGATGCCGGGCCTCGACGTCTCCGTCAACGTCATCTCGCTCTTCGCCTTCGTCCTGGTGCTCGGCATCGTCGTCGACGACGCGATCATCGTCGGCGAGAACATCTACCGGCACCAGGAGCGGCACGGCGACGGCATGCGGGGCTCGATCGAGGGGGCCTACGAGATCGCCAAGCCGGTGACCTTCGCGGTGCTGACGACGGTGGCCGCCTTCAGCCCGCTGCTGTTCGTGCCGGGCATGATGGGCAAGATCTTCCGGGTCATCCCGCTCGTCGTCATCCCGTGCCTGCTCTTCTCGCTGGTCGAGTCGCTGAACATCCTGCCCGCCCACCTGTCGCACATCCCGAAGCGAGCCCGGCCCGGGCCTTGGCGCCGCTTCCAGTCGCGGTTCGCGAACGGCCTGAAGCGCTTCGTGCGGTCCGTCTACTGCCCGCTCCTCGAGGCGGCGCTCCGCTGGCGGTACCTGACGGCGTCGATCGGCGTCGGCATCATGATCGTCACCGTCGGCCTGGTGCTCTCGGGACGGCCGCCCTTCCGCTTCATCCCCAACATCGAGGCCGACGTCATCTCGGCGTCGGTGACGATGCCGCAGGGCACCCCGGTGACCACCACCGGGGAGGCGGTGGCGAGGCTGGAGGCGGGCGCGGACCGGCTCCGCCGGCGGCTGCTCGAAGAAACGGGGCGCGACTACTTCGTGCACGTGCTGGCCGCGGTCGGCGACCAGCCGATGGCGGGGCGGGGCGGCGGACCGGACGGACCGCCGGTGGGCAGCGTGGCGTCGTCGCACATCGGGGAGGTCGCCATCGAGCTCCTCCCGACGGAGCAACGCATCTACGGCAGCGAGGAGCTCGGCCTCATGTGGCGGGATGCCACCGGCCCGATCGCCGAGGCGGAGGACGTCAACTTCACGTTGAGCAGCATGAACGCCGGAAGCGACGTCGACGTGCAGCTCGCGGGGCCCGACCTCGACCGCCTGCGGGCGGCAGCCGAGGACGTCAAGGAGCGGCTCCGGGGGTACGCCGGCGTCTACGAGGTGACCGACTCGTTCCGCGCCGGCAAGGAGGAGATGAAGCTCGGCATCAAGCCCGCGGCCGAGACCCTCGGCCTGACGCTCCAGGATCTCGGGCGCCAGGTGCGGCAGGCGTTCTACGGCGAGGAGGCCCAGCGCATCCAGCGCGGCCGCGACGACATCCGCGTCATGGTCCGCTATCCGCGCGACGAGCGCCGCTCGCTCGGCGACCTCGAGAACATGCGCATCCGCACCCCCGACGGCGGCGAGGTGCCCTTCAGCTCGGTCGCCGTCGTCGAGCCGGGGCGCGGCTTCGCCTCCATCCGCCGCGTCGACCGCAACCGGGCGGTCAACGTCACCGCCTCCGTCGACCCGGGCGTGACCTCGGCCAGCGACGTCATCGCCGACCTCAACACCCGCATCCTTCCCGAGGTGCTCGCCCGCCACCCCGGCGTGTTCTACACCTTCGAGGGAATGATGGCCGAGCAGCGGGACGCCGTCGGCGGGCTGCAGCGGGGCTTCGTGCTGGCGCTGCTGATGATCTTCGCGCTGCTCGCGGTGCCGCTCCGGTCCTACGTGCAGCCGCTCATCATCATGACCGCGATCCCGTTCGGGCTCATCGGGGCCGTCTGGGGCCACATCTTCCTCGATCTCAACGTGTCGATGATGTCGATGTTCGGGCTCGTCGCGCTGACCGGGGTGGTGGTCAACGACAGCCTCATCATGGTCGACTTCATCAACCGGGAGCGAGCCGTCCACGCGGGCGTCGGACGGATGGCGCAGCAGGCGGGGGGCGGGCCGACGGACCGGCGGGCGTTCGAGACGGCGGGCCTCGCGCTGGCGGTGCGGGAGGCGGGCGTCCAGCGCTTCCGGCCGATCCTGCTGACCTCTCTCACGACCTTCTTCGGCCTCGCGCCGCTGACGTGGAACCGCAGCCTCGATGCCGCCTTCCTGAAGCCGATGGCGGTGTCGCTCGGCTTCGGGGTGCTCTTCGCCACGTTCATCACGCTGATCCTGGTGCCGACGTCGTACATGATCCTCGACGACTTCGGACGCACGATGCGTCGGGTGTTCGGCCTCCGCGACCCGTCGCCGCAGCCGCCGGCGGTGGGGGTGGGGACCGTGCCGGAGGGTACCGCAGCGCGGGCGGCCGAGGCTGCCATGTGAGCTTTGCCATCCGCGAGCGCGCGTGTAGAGTGGGGCGGGGAGGCCATATGTCTGCAGTCCGGTGGGCGCTCGCGGTGTGTCTGGTCCTGTCGGCGAGCCAGGCGCCGGCTCAATCGAGCGATCGCTTCGTCCCGGTGACGGACGCGGTGCTGCAGGATCCCGATCCGGCGGACTGGCTCATGTGGCGGCGGACGCTCGACGGGTGGGGCTACAGCCCGCTCGACCAGATCGACCGCGACAACGTGGGCGACCTGCGGATGGTCTGGACGCGAG
>JAPOYG010000341.1 GCA_026706755.1 Acidobacteriota bacterium | reverse complement strand
AGCCGGTCGCGCTCCGCCATCATCGTCTCGAAGCCCGGATAGCGGCTGGCCGGGAGCCGCCGCTCCGGCAGCAGCGTCAGCTCCAGCCAGCGCTCGTTGAAGCGGTCTACGGGATCGTAGAACGACTGCGGCTCGCCGACGTGCATCAGCACCGGTATGCCCAGGCGGCCCGCCGTCTCGAAGACCGGGTCGAGCTCCGGGTCGTCGACCGCGACGCGTCGGCCCTCGGCGTCGCGCACGTCGATCCCGAAGTTCTTGAAGAACTTCAGGCCGACCGCGCCGGCCGCGACGTCGCGCTCGAGCTGGGCGGCCGCACGCGCCCCGAAGCCGGGCCGCACGCCGCCGCGGAAGTCGAGGCTGGCGAAGAAGACCATCCGGTCCGGATGGGGACTGCCCGCGATGGTGGCGAGGCCGCGCTCCAGCGTCCGTCCGGACCCCCCGCTCAGGTTGACCAGGACCTGCAGGTTGAGAGCGTCCATCTCGCCCACGACCAACTGCCAGCGCGACGCCGAGAACCCCGGCCAGTGGTGGCTGTGCACGTCGACGACCGGGAAGCGGGCGCGGGGCACCGCGTGGGCCTCGACGACCAGGGTGGAGCGGGGCGTGTACTCCTCGACCGTCAGGGCGGGCGCGGCGGCGCGCCGCCCGCGCCTCTGCGCCTCGAGCGTGGACGCGACGACGACACCCGCCAGCGCCGCGACGCCGGCCGCGAGCACGGCCCACCGCCGTCGCGTCATTGCCATCGCTCCGTTCCTGCGAGCGCCGCGATGCCGGCCGCGGGTGCGGCCCACCGCCGTCCGGTGATTCCCATCGCTCCGTTCCTGTCCGGGCGCCGGCCCCGGCCGGCGATGCGTCCGCCGAGGCCGACGACCGCCGCCGCCGACCGAGAGTATTCCGCCGCAGGCCGGCCGTAAGCCGAATTCTGTACCGGGCGCGAGGCCCGGCGACGACCATTCCTCTAGCCCCGCCATCGCTGGCGGGATCGAGCGACCTACCCGGAGGCCTCGGACGGGCCGTCCTGCTGGCGCCTCCCTATTTGGTCTTGCTCCGTGCGGGGTTTGGCCTGCCACCGACCTTGCGGCCGGCGCGGTGCGCTCTTACCGCACCTTTTCACCCTTACCCGTCACGCCCCGAAGGACACGGCGGGCGGTGTATTTTCTGTGCCACTTTCCTTCAGGTCACCCTGACCGGGCGTTACCCGGCGCACTGCCCTGCGGAGTTCGGACTTTCCTCCCCGCGCAGCGCCGCGGCGGCGCGCGCGCAGCGGTCGTCCGGCCGACTGCGGCGGAATGTCAAAGAACTGACGCTCTAACCGTCCGTTTCCTGGCTGATGCGGTACTGCTCGAGCTTCTTGTAGAGGTTACTACGCGGGGTGTCGATCTCCTCCGCCGTGCGGGAGATGTTCCAGCCCAGCTCGCGCAGCCGGGCCACCAGGAACGCGCGCTCGCTGAGCTCCTTGAACTCGCGGAGCGTCCGCGCTTCGGAGGGCGAGGCCCCGCCGCCCCTCGGCGCGTCGCCCCGGAGCACCTCCTGCACGTCCGCCGCGTCGACCGTGTCGCGCGGCGTCATGACCATGATCCGCTCGACCGAGTTCCTGAGCTCGCGCACGTTCCCCCGCCACCGCTGGTGGGCGAGGCGCTCGACCGCCGCGTCGGTGAAGCGCTTGGGGCGGAAGTTGCTCTCGCGCGCGAACAGGTGCGCGAAGTGGCGCACCAGCAGCGGGATGTCGGCGGCGCGGTCGCGGAGCGGCGGCACCCGGATCGGGAGCACGCTGAGCCGGAAGTAGAGGTCCTCCCGGAACGCGCCGCTCTCGATGGCGGCGTCGAGGTCCTTGTTGGTCGCCGCCAGCACCCGTACGTCCACCTTGAGCGTCCGCGCCGACCCCAGCCGCTCGACCTCGCCCTCCTGGAGCACGCGCAGCACCTTCGCCTGCGTCCGGAGGGTCATGTCGCCGACCTCGTCGAGGAAGATCGTTCCCCGATCCGCCTGCTCGAACTTGCCGACCTGTTTCTCGGTGGCGCCGGTGAAAGAGCCCTTCTCGTGCCCGAAGAGCTCCGACTCGATCAGGTCGTCGGGGATCGCGGCGCAGTTGACCTGCACGAAGCGCTCGCGCGCCCGGGGGCTGTTGCGGTGAACGGCCCGAGCGACCAGCTCCTTCCCCACCCCGCTCTCACCCTGAATCAGGACCGCGCTCCGCACCGGGGCGGCGCGGCGGATCTCCTCCGTCACGCGCGCCAGCGCGGGACTGGCGCCGATCATCTCGTGCCGCACCTCGGCGGCCCGCCGCCAGCTCCGGTTCTCGGCCGTCAGGCGGCGCTGATTCAGCGCGTTGCGGAGGCTCAACCGCACCCGCTCGCTCGACAGCGGCTTCTCGAGGAAGTCGAACGCTCCGAGCTTCGTCGCCTCCACCGCGGTGCTCACCGTGCCGTGGCCGGAGATCATGACCACCGGCAGCAGCTCGTCCAGCCCGCGCAGCTCGCGCAGGATCTCCAGCCCGTCGCGACCCGGCATCTTGACGTCGAGCAGCACGAGGTCCGGCCGGTCGCGCGCCACGCGCTCGAGGCCCTCCTGGCCGCTGCGGGCCAGCAGGGTGTCGTAGCCGTCGTACTCCAGGATCATGCGCAGCGAGTCGCGGATGGCGGCCTCGTCGTCGAT
>JAPOYG010000688.1 GCA_026706755.1 Acidobacteriota bacterium | reverse complement strand
CGCCCAAGACTCAACCTCACGCGCTTCCATGGGGTGTTCGCCCCGAATTGCAAGCGTTGTTTCCCGCATTAGTTCAGTAGAAGCCCAGGTTCATTTCCCGCATTGGCCCATCGCCGAACGAACGATGGCGATGGAGCAAAGCAAGAAATCCCGAGTTGTTTCCCCACGACCCGAGTGGTTCTTGCGGCCTGCCATTCCCAACCAATTTGATTGAGCTCATGGCGCGCGCCTGGGGAGGGAGGGCGTAGCCCGACCGAGTCAGGCGCGCGCCATGAGCTTGCGGCGAACGCCCGGCGACCCGCCGGCGGCGGCCGGGTAAGCTGAACCCATCGAAGAAGAAAGAGGAGTTGGCCCGCGCGGACGGTGACTCCGCCGGGCCACGGCCGGGTGCAGCTTCGTTACAAGACGGGGCTTACCGGCGAGCAGTACGTTACGGCCCAAGGCTGGCGCGATGCAACCCTGGTGCGCTGCCCGAACCATCCCGGTGGCGGCTGCTCGCTGGCGCGGCACGGCACCTACGCACGCAAGACCCCGCCCGGCACGCGCATCGCCCGCTGGTACTGTCCCGAGAGTCACACCACCTTCAGTCTGCTGCCGGACTGCCTGGCGGCGCGGCTGCCGGGTACGCTTGCCGAACTGGAGGACGCCGTGGTCACGGCCGAACGGTTCCCGAGCGTGGCCGCCGCCGCGGCGACGTTGCGTTCCTCTCGCTCGGAACCGCCGGGCGCCATGCGCTGGCTGCGGCGCCGGATCCGCCTGGTACGCCGGGCGCTGAGTGCGGTGCGTGGTCTGTTGCCCGAGCGCTTCGCCGGCTGCCCCCCGACGATCCTCGCCTTCCGTGACCGACTCGGCACCGATGCGGCACTCGCCTGGCTGCGCGAGATGGCCGCCCCGCAGCTTCGATCGTTGCCGATGCCGCTCGGATACGCCCGCCACGCTGCCGCCCCTGACCATCCCGTTTTGCCACGCCAACAACGGGTGGGTCATGACCCTCCGGTCTGAAGACCCTAACGTGCCCCTCATCCCGCCGCCGACGGCGGCCAACGAGGCACACCCATGGCAAGAACCCTCGACGACGACACCCGCCAGGCGGTGGCGCTGTTCCGCTACGGCCTGATCGCCGACCTGGCGCATCTGCCCCCCGGCACACCCGGCACGGGCGAGCGGCTGCGCGCCAAGGCGGCGCAGGACTACGTCATCCCCGGCACCACGCGCACCCGCGTCGCCGCGGAGACCCTGCGCCACTGGCTCACCGCCTACCGCCAGGGCGGCTTCGACGCCCTGTATCCAAAAAACCGCACCGACCGCGGCCGTGCCCGGCGCCTGCCGCCAGAGATCGCCGAGATGCTGATCGCGATCAAGGAGGACAATCCGGCCCTGTCGGTGCGCGCCGTGATCGACGCCGCCGGCGAACGCGATCTCCCGGCCGATGTCCATCTCGCCCCCTCGACCGTGCATCGGCTGCTGGCCCGCGAAGGACTGCTCGGGAAGCGTTCCGCGGATCCGGTCGCCGACCGGCGGCGCTTCGCGTATCGGCTGGCGGGGGAACTGTGGATGCGCGATGTCATGCACGGGCCCTCCGTGCCCGATGACCGCAAACGCCGCAAGACCCACCTCATCGCGTTTATCGACGACGCCACCCGCCTCGTCCCGTTCGCCGCCTTCGCCTTCGCCGAGAACACCACCGCCTTTTTGCCGGTGTTCAAGCAGGCTCTCCTGAGAAGGGGACAGCCGGCGCGGTTGTATGTCGACAACGGGGCGAGCTTCCGATCCCACCAGCTCGCCCTGGTGTGCGCCAAACTCGGTATCGCACTCATCCACGCCAGGCCCTATCAACCCGCTGGGAAGGGAAAGATCGAACGCTACTTCAGGACACTTCGGGCCGGCCGGCTCGCCCACCTCGACCTCGACGCCGTCGATGGCCTCGACACGCTCAACCGCCACCTCTGGGCCTGGGTGGAAGGCGAGTACCACAACGCCCCGCACCGCGGCCTCGACGGCGAGACGCCCCTCGACCGCTGGGCCGCCACCGGCTCAGACGTGCGCTATCCCACCCCGGGGCCCGAGTTCGACGACCTGTTCCTGTTCGAGGCCAAACGCCGCGTCATGAAGGACCGCACCGTCAGCCTGGACGGCCAACTCTACGAGGTCGACGCCCTGCTCGTCGGCCAGACCGTCCTGCTCCGCTACGACCCCGCAGCGCCGCCAAACCGGCCCATCGATGTCGTCCATGACGGCAAGCCCGCCGGCCTTGCCACCGTGCTCGACGCCTACGCCAACACCGCGGTGCGCCGCGCACGGCCCTCCTGGCAGGTCGAGGCAGACACCCCGCCCCCCGAACCGCCGCCGTCCCCCATCGCCCTGCGGAAACTCAAGGACAACGACTGATGTACACCCGACACTTCGCCTTCACCCGGCTCCCCTTCGAGAACGACCTCGTCACCGATCAATTGTTCGAGTCCAATGCCCACCGCGAGGCCGAGGCGCGCCTCAAACACCTCGTCGAACTGCGCGGCATCGGCCTGCTGACCGGCGAGGTCGGCGCCGGCAAGACCACCGTCTGCCGCCACGTCACCGCCAACCTCCATCCCGGGCTCTACCGCGTCTACTACGTCTCGCTCACCACCGGCAACGTGCTCGACATGTACAAGTCCATCGGCTGGGAACTC
>JAPOYG010000003.1 GCA_026706755.1 Acidobacteriota bacterium | reverse complement strand
GCCACGTTCATCGACGTGTTCGAGGCGGTGGCGGGCCGTCTGGGCCGCTTCGACTTCCTGGCCCAGGGCACGCTCTACCCGGACGTGATCGAGAGCGTGTCGGTCGTCGGCCCGTCCGCCGCGATCAAGAGCCACCACAACGTCGGCGGACTCCCCGAGCGCCTGCGCTTCCGCCTCGTGGAGCCGCTGCGGGAGCTCTTCAAGGACGAGGTGCGGGAGCTCGGGCGGGAGCTCGGGCTGGAGGACACGTTCGTGTGGCGGCAGCCGTTCCCCGGGCCCGGGCTTGCGGTGCGGATCCTGGGCGAGGTGACGCGCGAGCGGCTCGATCTCCTGCGCCGCGCCGATGCAATCGTGGCGGACGAGATTCGCCGGAGCGGTCTGTACCGCCAGACCTGGCAGTCGTTCGCGGTCCTCCTGCCGGTGCTGAGCGTCGGCGTCATGGGTGACGAGCGGACCTACGAGGCGACGGTGGCCATCCGGGCGGTCGACAGCCGGGACGGCATGACCGCCGACTGGGCGCGGCTCCCGCACGACGTCCTCGCCGCGATGTCCTCACGGATCGTCAACGAGGTCAGCGGCGTGAACCGCGTCGTCTACGACATCAGCTCCAAGCCGCCGGCCACGATCGAATGGGAGTAGCGCGGGAGCTTCAACCGATGGGCAACCCGACCGAATTCGTGCACCTCCACCTGCACACGGAGTTCTCGCTCCTCGACGGTGCGTGCCGCATCGGCGAGATGCTGGACCGGGTGAAGGCGCTCGGGATGCCCGCGGTGGCGATCACCGAGCACGGCAACCTCTTCTCGGCAATCACGTTCCACGACGAGGCGCGGGCCCGCGGGATCAAGCCGATCATCGGCTGCGAGGTCTACGTTGCGAACGGGAGCCGCCTGAGCCGCAGCGGCGTCCCCGGGGAGACAGCCAACCACCTCGTTCTGCTCGCGGCCGATCGGGCGGGCTACCACAACCTGATCAAGCTCGTCTCCGCCGGGTACACCGAGGGGTTCTACTCCAAGCCGCGCATCGACAAGGACCTCCTCGCCGAGCACGCGGCCGGCCTCATCGGGCTCAGCAGCTGTCTCAAGGGAGAGGTCGCCACCAACCTCTGCCGCGACCGGGCGGACCGGGCCCGCGAGTCCGCGGCCTCGTTCCGGGACATCCTCGGAGCGGAGAACTTCTTCCTCGAGATGCAGGACCACGGCATCGACGACCAGCAGGTCGTCAACCGCGGGTTGCCGCCCATCGCGACCGACCTCGGACTGCCGCTCGTCTGCACGAACGACGTCCACTACCTGCGGCAGGCGGACCATCGCCCGCACGACGTTCTTCTCTGCATCGGCACGGGGAAGAACGTCACCGACGCCAAGCGCCTTCGCTACCACGGAGATCAGTTCTACCTGAAGACGCCCGACGAGATGGCCGCGGCGTTCGGCGAGTTCCCGGAGGCCCTGCGCAACACGCTCGCCATCGCCGAGCGCTGCGACGTCGACCTCTCGGAGACGACCCACCACCTGCCGAACTTCGAAGTGCCCGAGCCCTTCGGGTCACCGGACGAGTACTTCGCCCACGTCGCCCGCGAGGGCTTCGGCGAGCGCCGCACGCGGCTGGCCGAGCTCGCGGGGCGGGGGGACCTGAAGCACCCCCTGGCGCGGTACGAGGAGCGGCTCGACTACGAGATCCGGATGATCCAGCGCATGGGTTACGCCGGCTACTTCCTCATCGTGTGGGACTTCATCCGCCACGCGCGCGAGCGCGGGGTGCCCGTCGGCCCGGGCCGGGGATCGGCCGCCGGCAGCCTGGTCGCCTACTGCCTGCGCATCACGGACATAGATCCCCTGGAGTTCGACCTGATCTTCGAGCGCTTCCTCAACCCGGAGCGAGTCTCGCTGCCGGACATCGACATCGACTTCTGCGAGCGGCGGCGCGGCGAGATCATCGAGTACGTCACGCGGAAGTACGGCCGCGAGAACGTCGCCCAGATCATCACCTTCGGCACGATGAAGGCCCGCGCCGTCGTCCGCGACGTGGGCCGGACGCTGGGCATGAGCTACGCGGACGCGGACCGCGTGGCCAAGCAGATTCCGCCCACCCTCGACATGACCCTCGACAAGGCGCTCGAGGAGAGCCCCACCCTCAAGAGCCTCGAGCGCGACAACGCGGAGGTCCGGGAACTCCTCGAGGTGGCCCGGCGCCTCGAGGGCGTGACGCGGCACGCGTCCGTCCATGCCGCCGGGGTCGTCATCGCGCCGGACGCCATCACCGAGTTCGCGCCGCTCTACAAGAGCTCGAAGGACGAGATCACGACCCAGTGGGCGATGAAGGAGGTCGAGCGCGTCGGCCTCCTCAAGATGGACTTCCTCGGGCTGAGCACGCTGACCCTGCTCCGGGATGCGGTGGACCACATCGAGCGCTCGCTCGGCGAGACGGTGCGGCTCGATGCGCTGCCGCTCGACGACGCCAGGACCTATCGCCTGTTCAGCGAAGGGCAGACGCTGGGGATCTTCCAGTTCGAGAGCTCGGGCATGCGGGAGACCCTGCGCAAGGCGAAGCCGCAGCGGTTCGACGACCTCATCGCGCTGAACGCGCTGTACCGCCCGGGGCCGCTGCGGGCCGGCGTCATCGACGACTTCATCGGCCGCAAGGACGGCAAGGTCGAGATCGAGTACCTGGCCCCGTCGCTGGAACCGATCCTGCGGGAGACGTACGGCGTCATCGCGTACCAGGAGCAGGTCATGCGCATCGCCAGCGATCTGGCGGGGTTCACGATGGGCGAGGCCGACGTGCTGCGCAAGGCGATGGGGAAGAAGAACGCCGCCGCCATGCAGGCCGAGCGGGAGAAGTTCGTGGCCGGGGCAACGGCTCGCGATCTGCCGGAAGCGACCGCGACCCGCATCTTCGACCTGATGGAGTACTTCGCCGGCTACGGCTTCAACAAGAGCCATTCGACCGCCTACGCGCTGCTGGCGTACCAGACGGCGTACCTCAAGGCGAACTACCCGGCGTACTTCCTGGCCGCGCTCCTGACCGTGGAGCGGCACAACACCGACAAGCTGGCCCTCTACCTCGGCGAGTGCCGCGACCTCGGCGTGACGATCCTCCCGCCGGACGTCAACGAGAGCGAGCTGGCGTTCGCGGTCACGGCGGGAGGCGTCCGGTTCGGGCTCGGCGCGATCAAGAACGTCGGCGACGGCGCCGCGGAGGCGGTCCTGGCTTCCCGCCGCGCCGCCGGCCGGCTCGCCACCCTGGACCAGTTGTGCGAAGAGGCGGACCTCAAGGCCGTCAACCGGCGAGTCCTCGAGAGCTTGATCAAGGCCGGCGCCTGCAACTCCCTGCTCGGCCCGCCGCCCGCGGCGGCGGATGCGGGCGCGGCGTCGCGGCGGCGGCCGGCGCAGCTGCTCGCGATGCTCGATGCGGCCCTCGAGCGGGGCAGCCGCCGGCAGCGGGACCGGGACCTCGGGCAGCATCAGCTCTTCGGGGATGCCTACGAAACCGAGGCCGGCGGGGCGCCCCCTTCGCCCGACGTGGCGCCGTGGTCGGAGGAGCAGAAGCTGGCGTTCGAGAAGGAGGCGCTCGGCCTGTACCTGAGCGGCCACCCCATCGATCGCTTCCACCGCGACCTGGAGCGCGCAGGCGTACGCCGTATCGAGGCGCTCGAGGGTCCGGCGGCGAGCGCCCGTGTCGGCGGCGTCATCAGCCAGTGTCGCCGGTTGCGGACGAAGAAGGGCGACCCCATGGCGGTGATCACCCTCGAGGATCGCGGCGGCCGAATGGAAGCGGTCGTCTTCCCCGACGCCTTCCGCCGCTACGGATCGGCGCTCGACGTCGACCGGCTCGTCGTCGTTTCCGGCAAGCTGGAGATGGACGAGGAGGTGCCGCGGATGATGGCCGAGGAGGTGCACGCCCTGGAGACGGTGCTGGGCACCGTCGGCCGTCCGCTCGCAATCCGGCTCGCCTCGCCCCCGGCCGACCGGGCCACGATGGAGGCGCTCGCGGAGGTGCTCGGCCGCCACGACGGCACGGGCCGGGTGGCCCTGGAGATCGAGCTGCGCCACCAGGTGCCGCCCGTTCGCGTCCGGGCGCGGTTGAGCCGGGCGCGCATCCGCACCTCCAACGCGTTGCTGGAGGACATCGAGCGCGTGTGCGGGAAGGGCGCCGTAACGTGGTAGGAGCGACGGTGGGCGACAGCCGCCCGGCGACCGTCTGGTCCGTAGGGGCCGCCGACCCCGCCGCGGCCGAGCGCATCCGGCGGGAGTTGGCGCTGCATGCCGCGGTGGCGCGCCTGCTGGTGCGGCGCGGCATCGCCGAGCCCGAAGACGCACGGCGCTTTCTTCGCCCGTCGCTGGCGGATCTGCACGATCCGTGGCTCCTGACCGACCTCGAGCGGGGCGCGGACCGACTCCTCCGGGCCGTGGCGGCCCGCGAGCGGATCGTCGTGCACGGCGACTACGACGTCGACGGCGTCAGCGCGACCGTGATGCTGCGCCGCGCCCTGGCGCTGCTGGGAGGCGAGGTCGACCACTACATCCCGGAACGGCTGACGGACGGCTACGGGTTGCTGCCGCAGACGGTCGAGCGCCTTCACGCGCGCGGCTGCCGCGTCATCGTCTCCGTCGACTGCGGGATCCGGAGCACGGAGGCCGCGGCACGGGCGGCTGCGCTCGGCGTGGACCTCATCATCACGGACCACCACGAGCCGGGCGCCACGCTGCCGGCCGCGTTTGCCGTCATCAATCCACGCCGCGCCGACTGTTGCTATCCCGACAAGCATCTCGCGGGGGCCGGCGTCGCCTTCAAGCTTGTGCAGGCGCTCTGCCGGCGGTCCGATCACGACGCGTGGCTGCCCGCCTTCGCCAAGCTCGCCGCCATCGGCACGCTCGCCGATGCCGTACCGCTGCGCGGCGAGAACCGGATCATCGCGCGGGTCGGGCTGGACGGCCTGACCACCGGACCGAACGCGGTCGGTCTGCAGGCCCTGCTCGACGCGTGCGGGCTCGCGGGTCGCCGCGTCGAGAGCGAGGACGTCGCCTTTCGGGTGGCGCCGCGGATCAACGCGGCGGGCCGCATGCGGTCGGCCGACCTCGCCGCACGCCTGCTGCTGGCCACCGGCCGGACGCAGGAGGACATCGCCCGGCGGCTCGCCGAGGAGCTCGATGCGGAGAACGTCCGGCGCCGGGCCGAGGAGGCCGCGATCGCCGCGGAGGCGGTGCGCGCCGTCCACGACGACCCGCAGGCGGTCGAGGCGCGCCTGCTGGTCGTGTGGGGCGACGGCTGGCACCGGGGCGTCATCGGCATCGTGGCGTCGAAGCTCGTCGAGACCTTCGCCCGACCGGCCATCGTGCTGTCGGTCGAGGGTGGGACGGCCCGCGGCTCCGGTCGCAGCATTCCGGGGTTCGACCTGCTCGCGGCCCTCGAGCAGTGCGCGGACCTGTGCACGCGGTTCGGGGGCCACCGGCAGGCCGCCGGCCTGGAGCTTCCGGCGGATCGGCTCCCCGAGCTGCGGCGGCGCATCGACTCGTACGCGCGGGCCCGGATCGGGACCGAGGATCTCGTCCGCCGCCTCGAGATCGACGACACGCTGGCCTTGACCGACATTCGTCCGGCTCTGGTCGAAGGGCTGCGCGCCCTCGAGCCCTTCGGCTCCGGCAACCCGCGTCCCGTGTTCCGCGCCGCGCGGGTGGAGGTGGTGGACGGCCCCCGGACGATGAAGGAGCAGCATCTGCGCATGACGGTGCGGCAGGGAGCCGCGCGGTTCCGGGCCGTCGCCTGGCGCGCCGCGGACCGGACCCCCTTCTTCGAGGCACACCGGGACGGACTGCAGCTCGCATACTCCGTCGTCGAGAACACGTATCAGGGGCAGACGACCACCGAGCTCGCGGTCGCCGACGCGGCCGAATCGGACGCCCGGGAGCTTGCGCCGCAGCACACCGCGGAGTGAGTGCAGCGGCACCGCGCGTCCGCCGCACCATCACCCGGCGTGAGGTACAGTCGAACGTACGGGGGGCCCGGCCAAAAATGGGCAGGTGGACGCGTTCCGCGCGCATCGCTCTTCTCTCCTTCGTGGTGACGTTCGCCGTCGCCGTCTTCTTCTTCGGCGTGCAGCGTCGCAGCCCGACGCGGGCCGTGGCGGTCGATCGCGCCGATGCCACGGCCATCATCCAGTCGAGCGACAGCCGCATTACGCTGGCCGGCGGCTCGATCATCGAAGCCGACCGGCAGTTCGCCTACGAGGACGGATCCGCCAGGCTGGTGGGTGTCTCCGTCACCGTCCCTCCGGACGAGGAGAGCACCGGCTTCCGGATGTACGGCGACGAGGCTTCCGGCGTGGAGGAAGCCGGGGAGTGGCGCTTCGCGGGCAACGTCGGCATCGAGACCGGCGACGGGCTCGCCGGCCGCACGTCGGAAGCGGCCTACTCCGAGGCCAACCGGCGGGTCGCCATGCCGCAGCCGGCCGAGTTCGAGCAGGGGTGGATGCGGCTGGCCGGCGAGGCGGCGCGCTACGATCTCGGCGGCGGCCTGCTGCACCTGGATCCGCAGGCCGTCGTGACGCTGAACGCGACCGGCGCCGGCAGTGCGGCGAGGACGACGATCACCGCGGGCAGCGCCCGAATCGATCGCCTGGGGGGCGACATGCGGTTCACCGGGGGTGTCGAGATCGACTCCGCCGGCTGGCGCATGCGCGGGAACGACGCATCCCTGCAATTCGATCCCGACGCGTCGCGGCTGGACGCGCTGGAGCTCCGCGGCGCGGCCCGGATTCTGGGCTCGACGGGGACGCCGGGACGGCTTCGGCAGATGGCGGCGCGAACCATCACCGTCGCGTACGAAGACGGGGCGATCGACCGCGCGATTCTGGCCGGAACGGCGGTGGTCGAGCTGTTCGGCCCGCCGGACGCCGCCGGGACCCGCATCGCGGGGCGGACCGTGACGGTGGCGCTGGGCGGGGGAGGCGCCCTGCGGAGCCTCACCGCCGTCGAGCAGGTGGCGGTCGACCTTCCCTCGCTCCCCTCGGAAGCCGGGGGCGCGCGCGTCACCGCCGACACGGTCGAGATCGGCGCGGGCGAGGAAGACGGCTGGAACGCCGCGTTCGACGGCGGGGTCGTGTACCGCGAGCCGGGCGCGCGCGGCGGCGGCGAGACCGGCGGGGATCGCGTCCTGCGCGCGAGCCGACTCGAGGCGAAGCTCGCCGAGGACCTCGCGAGCCTGGGCGAGGCCCGTTTCCTCGGCGGCGTCGGCGTCGAGGACGGCTCGCTGGCGGCGAGCGCGGACGAGGCGACCTACGACGTCGGGAACGCCCACCTGACTCTGACGAGCGGTGAGAGCGGCGGGACGAAGCCGCGCGTCGAGGACACTCGGGGCGACACGCAGGCGGACACGATCACGTTGACCCTGGGTGCGCAGGGAATGGACGCGACCGGCAGCGTCACGAGCGTGCTCGAGGCGCTGGCGGAGGCGGGCGCCGAGAACGGCCGCCGGCCCGGCCTGCTGGCGGCGGGCGAGAGCGTCTACGTGGCCGCCGATCGGCTCGCCTACGACCCCGACCTCTCGGTCGCGACCTACTCCGGGAGCCCGGCCAGACTCTGGCAGGAGCAGGCCGAGTTCGTCGGCGCCTCGATCGCGCTGAACGAGAGCACCGGCAGCCTGGAGGCTGAGGGGAGCGTCCGCACGCGGACGACGATTGTCCAGAAGAACGACGAGACCGGGGACGTGGAAGCCCTGACGACGGTCGGAAGCGGGGGATCGATGGCGTACGACGATGCAACCCGGCGCGTCATCTATGAAGGAAACGCCGGCCTCCGGAATCCGCGCAGCGACCTCTCCGCCGAGTCCATCGAGGTCCTGCTGCAGGGCGACGCCCGGACGCTCGATCGCACGCTCGCCTCCGGCGACGTCGTCCTCGAGCTCCCCGGACGGCGCGTCACCGGCGAGACGATGGCGTACGACGATGCCGACGGCCGGTACGAGATGGAGGGCGACCCGGTGGAAATCCTGGAGCAGACCGAGGATGCCTGCCGCGAGACGACAGGGCGCACCCTGACGTTCTTCATCACCGACGAGGTGCAGGTCGACGGGGGGGGAGAGGGCCGCACCTCGTCGACCAGCGACGGGTGCGTCTCGTTGTCGCCCGGGCCGTGACGCATGGCCGGCTCGCGCGCCGCCGCGACCCTGCGGACGGCGAAGCTCACCAAGTCGTACGGCGGCCGCACGGTGGTCCGCGAGGTGAGCCTCGACGTACGGTCCGGCGAGGTTGTCGGACTGCTGGGCCCGAACGGCGCCGGGAAGACAACCACCTTCTACATGGTGGTCGGCCTGACCGCACCCGATACGGGACGCGTGCTGCTCAACGGACGCGACGTCACCGGGGATCCGATGTACCTCAGGGCCCGCAAGGGGATTGGATACCTCCCGCAGGAGCCGTCCATCTTTCGTGGGCTCACGGTCGAGCAGAACATCCTGGCCATCCTCGAGACGCTCGGCCTGAGCCGCTCGGAACGGAGGGCTCGGGTCGCGGAGCTGCTCGCCGAGCTCAATCTCACGTCCCTTGCCCGGGCGAGCGCCCACACGCTCTCGGGGGGTGAGCGCCGCCGTGTCGAGATTACCCGAGCGCTCGTGGTATCCCCGTCGTTCATGCTGCTCGACGAGCCGTTCGCCGGTATCGACCCGATTGCGATCGGCGACATTCAGGCGATCATCTTCCACCTCAAGGCCCGCGGCATCGGCGTGCTCATCACCGACCACAACGTGCGCGAGACGCTCCGTATCACGGACCGGGCATACATCGTGCATGACGGCGTGGTGTTCCGGAGCGGGACCCCCGCGGCGCTCGCCGCCGACGAGGAGGTGAAGCGGATCTACCTGGGCGCCGACTTCCGTTTGGACTAAGATCGAGTGAGTCCCCCCGCATCGCAGGCGGCGCAAGCACGCACGTCCCCATGGCAATACAGCAGAAGCTGCAGGCAAGGCTGTCCCAGAAGCTGATCCTGACGCCGTCGCTGCAGCAGGCTATCAAGCTGCTCCCGATGTCGACGCTGGAGCTCGTCGACCTGTTGACGCAGGAGGTAGTGGAGAACCCGCTGCTCGAGGAGGTCCCGGCCGAGGAACAGCAGCAGGCGGATGCTTCCGCGCAGGTCGACAAGGCGGATCCGGATCCCGAACCGACCAGCGATCGGCAGGACACCTGGGACGACGCCGACTACGAGTACTTCTTCGGCGACTATCTTGACGACGGCTACCGGCCCCGCGCCCCGCGGGAGGTCAAGGAGCTGCCGCCGATCGAGAACACGCTGTCGACGACGAGCTCCCTGGCCGACCACCTGGCCTGGCAGCTCTCGCTTCGCACGAGCGACGATCTGCTCCGCGAGATCGGAGCCGCCATCATCGGCAACCTGAACGAGGACGGCTACCTCGTGGCGTCGATCGACGAGATTGCCGCGATGGGCGCCTGGCCGGCCGGAGAGGTCGAGCGGGTGCTGAGGCTCGTCCAGACCTTCGATCCGGTCGGGGTGGCGGCCCGCGATCCGCAGGAGTGCCTGCTGCTGCAGATTCGTCACCTCGGGCTCGAGGGAACTCCCTGCGAGACCATCGTCCGGGAGGTCGACCATCTGAAGCTCCTGCAGCGCCATCAGGGTACGGAGCTGGCGCGGCGCCTGGGCATGTCGATCGCCGAGCTGAAGCGGAACCTCGAGATCCTGCAGCATCTCGATCCGAAGCCGGGCAACCGATTGAATCCGGTCGCGTCGCAGTACGTGATCCCGGACGTTTCCATCGTCAAGGTCGAGGACCAGTACGTCGCCGTGCTCAACGAGGACGGCATGCCGCAACTGCGCATCAGCCCCGTCTACAGGCGGATGCTCGACAAGAGCAGCAACAACTCCGAGGAGACCCGGGCGTACGTGAAGGAGAAGTTCCGCTCCGCGCTCTGGCTCATCAAGTCGGTGGACCAGCGGCAGAAGACGATTCACAAGGTCGCCACCAGCATCATCCACTTTCAGCGCGAGTTCCTCGAGCTCGGCATCGAGCACCTGCGGCCGCTGGTGCTGCGGGACGTCGCCAACGACATCGGCATGCACGAGTCGACGGTCAGCCGAGTGGTCAACAACAAGTACATGCACACGCCGCAGGGCGTGTTCGAGATGAAGTACTTCTTCCACAGCGGCATTCACAGCTCGTACGGCGAGAACGTGTCGTCCGTGACCATCAAGCAGCGCATCCGGAAGATCATCGAGCGGGAGGATGCGCGGAAGCCGCTCAGCGACTCGCGAATCGCGCGCCTGCTGCAGGAGGATGGCCTCGTTCTTGCCCGCCGGACGATCGCCAAGTACCGCGAAGAGTTGAGGATTCCGACGTCGAGCCAGCGCAGGGTGTTGTACTGAGGGGCGGCGGCGCGGCCGCCACCCGGGCCCGCACGCGGAGCGAGGCATGATTGCGGAGGGGAACTCGCCGCATCCGGACGCGCCGCCCGCCCGGTTCGTCGTCGTCACGGGGCTGTCCGGGGCGGGCAAGTCCCAGGCGATCCGCGCGCTCGAGGATCTGGGGTACCTGTGCGTCGACAACCTGCCCACCGCGTTGCTGCCCGCGTTCGCGGACCTTACCGTGCGGAGCGCGGCCGACGCGGGCGGCGTCGGGGCCTCGGCCGCCGTACTCGACGTGCGTGACCCGCACTTTCTCGCCGCGTTCCCCGCCGCGCTCGGGCGCCTGCGGGAGCGGGCGGACCTCCGGACCGTCGTCCTGTTCATCGAGGCGAGCGACGAGGCTCTCGTCCGGCGCTACTCGGAGACGCGACGCCCGCATCCGCTCGCCCCCGACCGATCCGTTCTCGAGGGCATCCTGGAAGAACGCACCCGCCTGCAGGCGACCAAGCGCGGGGCCGACCGCGTCATCAACACGTCGGACCTCACGGTGCACGAGCTGCGCGCGGTGTTCACGGAACTCTTCCGGGGCGGGGCGGCGGCGCGGCTGGTAGTGACGCTGATCAGCTTCGGGTACAAGCACGGGGTGCCGCTGGAGTCCGATCTGCTGTTCGATGTCCGGTTCCTCCCCAATCCCCATTTCGTGCCGCATCTCCGGCCCCGAACCGGCGTCGATCCGGAGGTCCAGCGCTACGTCGACGGCCGGGACGCAGCGCGGGACTTCCTGACCCGGGTCACCGACCTGCTCCGCTTCCTGCTGCCGCAGTACGCCGGGGAGGGCAAGACCTACCTTACGATCGGGATCGGGTGTACCGGCGGCCGTCACCGTTCCGTGGCCATCGTGGAGCGACTGCGGCGACAGATGGCCGACTTGCGTAGCATTCACCTGCTGGTGAAGCATCGCGACATCACGACGCCGGGGGATGCAGAGTGAGCAGCAAGGAAGTCGTCCGCATCGACAAGCCGTGGGGCTACGAGTTGCATTGGGCGAAGACGGAGCGCTACGTCGGCAAGATCCTGCACATCGACGCGGGGCAGGCACTCAGCCTGCAGTACCACAACCGCAAGGACGAGACGATCCTGTTGTGGGAAGGCCGCCTGCGCTTCGAGCTCGGCCGCGGCCCGGAGGCCCGCATCTGGGAGATGACGGCGGGCGAGCGGATCCACGTCACGCCGGGCACGGTGCATCGGATGACGGCCATCGACGACTGCACGCTGATCGAGGTTTCGACACCGGAGCTCGACGACGTGATCCGCCTCGACGATCGGTACGGTCGAGCCGAGCCGGCACCCGCCGAGGATCCGTCGCGCGAGGGGTAGTCGCGTCGGCGGGACGCCCGGACTGCCGCCGGTCGTCAGAACGGGATGTCGTCCTCGGTCAGCTCCGGGGCGGGGGCGGGACCATCCATGGCGGGAGCGGACTGCGCGTCCGGACGCTCCGGGCGATCCGGGCTCCGGGAGCCGCCGTCGCCGTCACGGCGCCCGAGCAGGACGACGCGGTCGGCCCGGACCTCCGTGGTGTACCGCGTGTTGCCGTCCCGGTCGTCCCACTTGCGCGTCTGAAGCCGGCCCTCGACGTAGACCTGGCGCCCCTTGAGGAGAAACTCCTGGAGGGTCTCCGCCTGCTTGCCCCACACGACCACGCGGTGCCACTCCGTCTTCTCCTGGCGCTGGCCCGACCGGTCGTTCCACACCTCGGTCGTCGCCACGCTCAGGTTCGCGAGGGCGGCACCTCCGGGCGTGTAGCGGAGCTCGGCGTCGCGGCCCAGGTTGCCCACCAGGATGGCCTTGTTCACACTTCCCATCGACAGCTACCTTTCAGCGAGCGGGCCGGTCGAGGCGATCGAGCGCCTGCTGAGCCAGCGCGGCCATGTTGCTTTCGGGGTGTTCGCTCACGACGCCCTCGAAGGCCTCGCGAGCCCGATCCGTCTCGCCCAGCCGGTCGAGGGCGAGCCCGAGCTTGTACCAGGCCTCGGGCACCACGTCGCCGGCCGGATAGTCACCGAGGACCGCCTCGAACGCCTCGACCGCTTCGGGGAAACGGCCCTCGGCGAAATGCGTCTGCCCGACATAGAAGGCGGCGTCGTCGGTCAGCTCCGAACGAGGAAACGTCTGAATGTACGCCTCGAAGCCCTGAATCGCCAGCGACCATTGCCCGTTCGTGTAGTCGGCCCAGGCGGTGTCGTACATCCGCTGGGGGGAGACTCCGGCCGGCAGCGGGGCAGGGGCCGCGGCCAGGGCCGCCGGCGGCGGATCGAGGGGCAGTCCCGTGTCCGGATCGACCAGCGACGTCATCGCCGGCGGCGAAGGAGGAATCGCCAGGCGAAGCGCTTCGACTTCCTGCGAAAGCGAAGCGACACGCACGTTGCTTTCGTCGATCTTCTCGCGCACCACCCGGACCCCCGTCGCGATGCTCCCCATAGCCAACTGCTGATCCGCGAATGCCCTGCGCATCTCGTCGCCGTGGCTCGCCAGCGTGGCGGTCAGCGCCTCGATCGCGTCGTGCAGCGCGGTGAGCATGCGTTGGTTCTGCAAGACCTGTGCCTCGAGCATCCGGATATCCGCGATCACCTGCTCGTGCTCCCGGTCGGCCGCCGACGCCGGGCCGACGACGCTCCAGAGAAGGACGACACCGAGCGCAAGAACGCGTCTCATGGTTCCACTCCCATCTGTCCGCCCGTGTGCGAGATGCCGGCTACTGTGCCGTGATCACGAAGTGGGCACGCCGGTTGGCGGCCCAGGACGCCTCGTCGTTGCCGGGCGCGAAGGGGAACTCCTTGCCGTAGCTGACCGTGCGCAATTGCGACACGGGCAGGCCGAGGCGCACCAGGTGGTCCCGAACGGCCAACGCCCGACGTTCCCCGAGGCCGAGGTTGTACTCCGGCGTGCCCCGCTCGTCGCAGTGCCCCTCAATCGTCACCACCCACGTCGGAAACTGCATCAGTACGTCTGCGTTGGCCTCGAGGACCACCTGGGCCTCCCCGTCGAGCTCCGAGCTGTCGTACGCAAAAAACACGGGGCTGAGCGGGGAATCGCGGTTGATTTCTTCCAACGACCGCGTGGTGAACTCGTCCTCCTCGGGGAGCACGGGAGGCAGGGGCGCCGCGGGACGCGGATTCGGTCTCGGGGCGGGCCGATCCGGACGCCCCCGCGCTACCTCCTCCGCCCCGGGAGGCGGTGCCGTCGGCTCCGGCTCCACCGGCGGCGGGTTCCGGACGCAGGACGCGCCGACGAGCATCGCGAGCGCCACCGCGGCCGCCGCGCGGCCCCGCTTCGTACCGAACCCTACGCTCCGGGTCGCATCGCGCCCACTTCCTGAACAGTTCACCGTCTTCCTCCTCGCGCAGGTGGAGCGCTCACCTCGACCAGCCGGGCATCTCGTTGTTGCCGTCGTTCGTGATGCGCCGCAGGCCGCGACCGTCGCGACCGATGAGAAACAGCTGGCGGTCGCCGGTTCGATCGGACGAGAACACCAGATGTCGACCGTTGGCGGCATAGCTCGGGCTCTCGTTGCTGCCGAGGCCGAACGTGAGCTGCCGCACCTCGTTGGTCGCCAGATCGACGACCTTGATGTCGTAGCCGGGCCCCGTGCGCGAGGCGTACGCGATCTCGTTGTACGGCGCCGGCGACCAGGTCGGGCGGTCGCAGTACGACTCGAACGTGATGCGTCTCAGGCCGGTCCCGTCGACGCCGACCACGTATATCTGAGGCGACCCGGTGCGGTTGGAGGTGAAGGCGATCTGCAGCCCCAGGGGCGACCAGGTCGGGCTGGTATCGATGCCCGGGTGATTCGTCAGGCGCCGGAGGTCCGTGCCGTCGGTCCGGCTGACGTATACCTCGGGATTGCCGTCGCGGTTCGACGTGAACGCGAGCCAGCGTCCGTCCGGCGAATAGGAAGGCAACCAGTTGTGGATGTCGACGGTGCCGCCGAGGGGCGACTCCAGGCGGCCCTCGTAGATGTGAGAGATGAAGACGTCGGGCGGTCCGTTCCGCCACGACGTGTAGGCGACCGCGCGACCGTTCACCGACCAGGTGGGCGTGACGTTGAGCGACCGGCTCACCGTGACGCGCTGGGCGTTCGCTCCGTCGTAGTCCGCGATGTAGACCTCTTTCGTCTGGCGATTCTCGACCAGTCCCAGTACCGACTCGCTGTCGCGGTCGGACACGAACGTGATGCGGCTGCGTGCCACCCCTTCGAGGCCCCGCTGCTGCCGGTGAATCTCGTCGGAGAGCTCGTGCGCGTAGACCCGCACGTTGCGCAGCGTGCCCGAGTACTCCACGCCGAACGCCGACTCGAGCGATCGGGTGTTGAACAGCCGCGCCCGCACGCTGATGCGGCCGTCGGCAAGGCTGGTCAGAGCGCAGCTGACGACGCCGTCGGCTCCGAGCTCCTGCCACGCCTGGAACGGCAGGTCGGTCAGGGAACGGGCCGGCGGAACGGTCGAGTACGTGTCCCGCGGGAGCATCCGGAACTCGCGCTCGAAGTCGAGATCGTCCCATAGGACCTGGGCCAGGATGCGGCCGGCCGTGATCAGCTCCGGCTCTCCGTCGGACGCCAGGCAGTCGGGTACGGCGAACCGGGGCTGGGAGCCGATTCGGTCGCCGATGATCAGGTCGACCTGCGACCTCTGGGGAGACCGCGCGTCATCCGGGGGTTGCTCCGTGAGAACGACGGCGCCGCCCGCGGCCAGGGCCAGCGCGGCCACCGAGACGAGCGATCGGCTCGAATTCTTCATGGTCGGTACTCGAACGTCAGGCGCACGTTGAGGGTGTCCTGGCCGAAGCGCTCCGGGAGTGGCTGAATCTGCCGGGTGAGCAGCACCGCGCGCTGCGCAGCCAGATCGAGGGCCAGGTACCCGCTGCCGCGATCGACGGTCACCGCGTCGATGCGACCGCTGCGTCCGATCTCGAAACGGACGATGACCGTGCCGGTCACACGCTGGTGCCTGTCCCACCGCCGCCGGATCAGATCCAGCATCGTGGCGAGGTACTCCGGACAGCAGAAATCCTCGATCGCGACCTCGCCGCCGCTCCCGCCGAGCCCGCCGCCGGAAAGCCCGATGCCGATGCCCTGCACGCCCGTGTCGGCCATCGTCGACCCGAGCACCTCTTCCGGGCCCGTGGTCAGCCGGCGACCCCGCGCTTCCTCGGGAACGGTCGGCACCTCGGTCTCGGGCTCCGGCCGGCGGCGCGTCACCTCCTCCGGCACCGGCAGCACCATCCTCGGCGGCGCCGGCGCCGGTGGCTGGATCCACTGCGGCCGGCGGGCCTCCGGCAGGGTGACGACCTCCTGCACGGGGCGGCCTCCAAGCGCCGTCCGGCCGCCGACGCCCGGACCCTCGGGACCGCCGAGCCGCAGCGTCATGACGTCGAGGGTTTCCTCGGCGGGCCGCGAGAACCAGTCGGCCGGCGCCAGGAGCAGGGTCGCGATCACGAACAGGTGCGCGGCGCTCGAGCCGAGCAGCGTCCGGCGCAACCCGTCGCCCTCCCGCGCACGCTCGACGAGCAGCTCCGATGCCGCCTCTCTCACGACAGGGGTCCTGGGCCGCCGTTCGTCGCCGCGACCGCAGGTCGCGCTGCGGCCTCCGCTCGGCGCCCAACCCCATCCTCCAGGAGTCCGCACCGTTCTACGGCGCAGACTACCGGCGCCACCTTGCGGTCGCGTCGGAAGTCGGCGCGGGCTGCAACGTGCTGCATCGCACGTTCTGCGGCGCAGCCCCTGGCCCGCGTTGGCGGGAGCGGTGGACGTCGGCGCGGGCTCGACATGCTGCGGACTCCTATCGTCGGGTCGGCTCCGAGAGGACGAGACCCAGTTCCTGCACCCCGCCCTCCTTGATGACGTCCACGACCTGCACCAGCTCGGCGTAGGTGATCGCGCCGTCGCCCCGCAGGAACACCGATTTCTCGGTCCTGTCCGCCAGGTCGGCGCGCAGCCGCTCCGCCAGGGCTTCCACCGGCACGCTGTCATCGCCCACCTGCACGACGCCCTCGGACCGGTACGTCAGGGGCACCGTCACGAAGAGCTGCTCGGCGGCCAGCGGCTCGGCGCGCCGCGACTCCGGAAGATTGACGGGAAGCCCCCTTTGCATCATCGGTGCCGTCACCATGAAGATGACCAGCATCACGAGCATCACGTCCACCAGCGGCACGACGTTGATCTCGGACAGGGAGGTAGCCACCGGCCGCCGGCCACGGCGGCGCGCCCCGCTCCTCGACTGGTCCCCACCCGTTCGGACGGTCGGCATCCCGTGTGCTCGCGCCCTCAGGGCGAGAAATTGCGTTCGGCGATGTTGAGAAACTCGAGCGCGAAGTCGTCGATCGCCGACGCGACGACCTTCGTCTTCTGCGTCAGGTGGTTGTAGAAGTAGACGGCCGGAATCGCCGCGAACAGGCCCGCCGCGGTAGCGACCAGCGCGTCCGCAATGCCGGGCGCGACCACCGCGAGGCTCGTCGAGCCGGTCTCGCCAATCCCCTGGAAGGCGATGATGATCCCCCAGACCGTCCCGAAGAGCCCGATGAACGGAGCGATGCTCGCCGTCGTGGCCAGGACCGGCACGTGCCGCTCCAGGCGAACCATCTCGACGCTGGCGGCCCGGAGCAGGGCGCGGTCGAGGGCATCGAGACTGCGCAGGGCAGGGCGCGCCGCCGCATCCCGGTACCCGCCGGACCCGTCGTCGTCGCGCGAGCGCCTGAGCTGGGCGTTGAGCTCGACGTACCCGGCCTGGAACACGCCGGTCAGCGGGCTCGCCGCGAGGGACTTGCAGGCCGCCTGTACCTCGGAGAACCTCCCGCTCTTCCGGAAGACGTCGATGAACGTCTCCGTCTGGCCCTCAATCTGCCTGAACTGCCACAGCTTGAAGACGCTGATCGCCCAGGAGAGGATCGAGAGAAGCAACAGCGAGAGGAGCACGCCCTGCGAGAGGAGCGACGACTCGGCGATCAGGCCGAGGAGACCGGTGCCGAAGCCGCTTCCCGGATCGCTCTCGCCCGGCGCCTGCAGGATCGCAAAGGCAGGGTATCCGAAGATACGCACCTCGATATTCCTTGGACGATGTACGCGGACACTGGCGCGCCGCTGGGAAAGGCGCAGGCTCCCGAAGCGTACCATGCGACGGACCGCCCTGTCAAACGCTGTGATACACTGGCCTCCCTATCCTGGATGACCGCCACGTGCGGCTTCTGAACCTGCCGCCGCGAGCGGTTCGGCCATGATTCACACCCTGCGAATCCGGAATCTGGCGATAGTGGAGGAGATCGAGATCGAGTTCGCGCCCGGATTCAACGTGCTGACCGGAGAGACCGGCGCCGGCAAGTCGATCATCGTCGGTGCGCTCGGCGTCCTCGTCGGCGGACGCGCGTCGAGCGACCTGGTGAGGGCGGGAGCGGAGCGGGCCGTGGTGGAAGCCACCGTCGATCTCCCGGCCGACGGAGCATCCGTGATTCGGAGGGAGATCGTCGGGCGGGGGCGCGGGCGCGCGTTCATCGACCGGGCACTGGCCGCGGCGGCCGACCTCCGGGAGCTGGGCCGGCGGTTCGTCGACATTCACGGTCAGCACGCCCATCAGGCGCTGCTCGATCCGCGCAGCCACGCGGACTTCCTCGACGCCTACGGTCGGCTCGGCGCCCATGCCGCGGACGTGCGCGGGAGGTTCCGGGCGTGGCGGACGGCCTGCGACGAGCGGGACGATGCCGAGCGCAACGAGCGCGACCGGCAGGACCGCGCGGAGTTGACGCGCTTCCAGCACGACGAGATCGAACGGGCCGCACCGGAGCCGGGGGAGGACGAGCGCCTGTCCGCGGAGCGTACCCGCCTGGCGAACGCCGAACGCCTCCGACACCTGTGCCACGAGGCGTACGCCACGCTCTACGAGCGGGATGATGCGGCGGTGGCCCTGCTCGCGCGGGTCTGGCAGGGTGTGGCGGAGCTGGCCCGGCTTGATCCCGCTCGGTTCGAGCCCTACGCCGCGGCACGCGACGCGGTCGATCCGGTACTCGACGACCTCGCGGCGCAACTGCGCTCCTACGGCAGCGCCGTCGAGATCTCGCCCGACCGCCTGGCGGACGTCGAGGCGCGCCTGGCCGAGCTGGAGCGCCTGAAGAAGAAGTACGGTCCGGGTCTGGACGAGGTCTTCGCGCGACGCACCGCACTGGCGGCGGAGCTCTCGACGACCGACGACGCAGAGGCCCGGAGGGCGCTCCTCGACGAGCGGGTCCGGACCGCGCGCGGTGCCTATCTCGAGGCAGCGCGCCGGCTGTCGACAGCCCGCGTGCGCCACGCGCGCACGCTGGGCGCCCGGCTCGTCGCCGAGCTTGCCGAGCTCGCGATGCCGAACGGGCGCGTCGAGGTACGAGTGCAGACGGACCTGCCCGAGAGCGCCTGGACGGAGCAGGGCACGGATGCGGTGGAGTTCTTCCTCTGCGCGAACCCCGGCGAAGCGCTCCGCCCCCTGGCGAACGTGGCCTCCGGCGGAGAGCTCGCAAGGGTCATGCTGGCGCTGAAGACGCTGGCGTCGACGGACGCCCCGGGGAAGACGCTACTCTTCGACGAGGTGGACGCCGGCATCGGAGGCGCCGCGGCGGGACGGGTCGGCGCGCGCCTGCGCAACCTCGGCGCGACGTTTCAGGTTCTGTGCGTCACGCATGCGCCGCAGATCGCCGCGGCGGCAGGCACGCACCACCGCGTCTCCAAGACCGTGCGCCGCGGCCGGACGCGAACGGTGGTCGAGCGCCTGGACGCGGACGAACGAGTGCGCGAGATAGCCCGTCTGATGACCGGGAGTGCAAGCGGGGCGGCGACCGCCAGCGCGCGCGAGCTGCTCGCCAGCCAGTCGGCCGGAGGGTGAAGGAAGCCTGCGAGCCGTCAGGCGACGAGCGAAGGCCCCCGGGGGTAGCCATGGCCAGAACGTACCGCATCGAGACTTTCGGCTGTCAGATGAACGTCCATGACAGCGAGCGTCTCGGCGGCCTACTCGAGCGGGCCGGCTACGAGGCGGCGTCGGGGCCGGACGAGGCGGATCTCGTGGTCATCAACACCTGCAGCGTGCGCGAGCGGGCGGAGGAGAAGCTGTACTCCCGTCTCGACCGGTATCGCGGCGCCGCGGCGCAGGACCGTCCGGTGATCGCGGTGATCGGGTGCGTGGCCCAGCAGGAGGGGGAACGCCTCCTCGAGCGCGCGCCGATGATCGACGCCGTCGTCGGCACGCAGGCCCTCGCGGAGCTGCCGGCGCTCGTGGCCCGCTCCGCCGAGGTCCGCAGGGCGCAGGTCGACGTCACCGCCTACGACGACGTCTCGTTCCCCCTGGGCGTGGCGGTCCGGGGCGATCCCGTCAAGGCGTTCGTCACCGTCGTCGAGGGATGCAACGACTTCTGTGCGTTCTGCGTCGTCCCGTACACCCGCGGGCACGAACGGATGCGCCCGGCGGGGGAGATCCTCGCCGAGGTGCGCCAGGCGGTCGACGCGGGGCATCAGGAAATACATCTCCTCGGACAGATCGTCAACCACTACCAGGCGCCCGACATCGCCGGCTGCGACTTCGCAGGGCTTCTGCAGCGCGTCGCCGAAGTCCCGGGCGTGCGGCGCGTGCGCTTCGCGAGCCCACACCCGCGTCACGTCACGGCCGCCATGATCGCCGCCGTTCGCGATCTCCCGCAGGTGTGCAAGCATCTGCACCTTCCCGTGCAATCGGGATCGACGCGCATTCTGAGAGCGATGCGGCGTCGCCACACGCGGGACGACTACCTGCGCCTCGTCGACGAGGTGCGCCGGAACATCCCGGGAATCACCCTTTCGACCGATATGATCGTTGGATTCCCGGGGGAAACGGAGGCGGACTTCGCCGACACCCTGTCGCTGACGCGAACCGTGGGGTTTCACGGAATGTTCTCGTTCAAGTACTCCGAGCGCCCGAACACCCTGGCCGCGCGCCGCATCGCGGACGACGTGGCCGAGAGCGACAAGGGCCGTCGGCTGCTGGAGCTCCAGACGCTCCAGAAGGAGGTCCAGGCGAACCTCCTGCGGGCGATGCGCGGCCGGACGGTCGAGGTCCTGGTCGATTCCCGGAGCCGGCGGCGTCATGACGAGTACTCCGGCCGGACGACGGGCAACACAGTGGTCAACTTCCCCGGCGAGCAGGACTGGATCGGGCGGTTCGTGCGCGTCACGATCGAGCGCACCGGACCCAACAGCGTGTGGGGAAGCGTCACGACGACGGAGGGGCAGGTGGCGCATGCAGATTGAGATGACGATCAAGGGACTGATGGTCGATCCGATCACGAACATGCCGATCGTCATCCTGCGCGACGCCGCCGGCGAGCGGGTCCTTCCGATCTGGGTCGGCATCTTCGAAGCGAACGCGATCGCCCTGCAGATCGAGAACATCGCGACTCCGCGCCCGATGACCCACGATCTCCTGCGGAACGTCATCCAGGACCTCAAGGCCGCGGTGGAGAAGATCGTCGTCTGCGACCTCAAGGAGAACACGTTCTACGCGCTGATCCATCTCCGGATCGGCGCCGACCTCGTCGCCATCGACGCCCGTCCGAGCGATGCGATCGCGCTCGCCATTCGTGTTCGCGCACCCATCTTCGTGGAAGACGCGGTGATCGACAACGCGCGGAGCATCGACATCGCTCCGGACACCGGCGATTCCGAACGCTTGACGAAGTGGCTCGACAGCCTGGATCCGGACGATCTCGGCAAGTACAAAATGTAGCGTGCCGACCGTGCTTGTCGGCCGGCCGACAACGCCCACAAGTCATTCATTCCAAGTAAGTTGCAGAATCGGATGCAGGCCCTCGCCGCATCCCGGGCCGGAGCGTTTCTCAAGTTGACATCCAGGTCTGCGGGTTGCCACAATGCGACCTGATCGAACGCTTCGCCGGTACGTCCCGCGCATGTCCCTGCCCTCCATCCGCCGGCCCGGCGCGCCGCGACCCGCCATCGCTTCGCCGGGAGGTGCTGAACGGCGAAGCGTGAAACCGCTTTCGGCGCCGCGGTGAGAGTCCGTGCCGAGGAGAGGGTCCGGGGACGAGTCGGGGATGCCGCTCGGCACGAGCCACGTCGAGCCGCTTACGGCCGCGCCCGGACAACCCATCGGCCGCCGCGTGCCGATCGAGCAGCTCGATCCCAACCCGAACCAACCCCGGCAGCGGATGGGCGACCTCTCCGAGCTGATGGCGTCGATCTCGACGCGGGGGATCATCGAGCCGCTGATCGTTCGCCAACGCGGAGAGCGCTACCAGATCATCGCGGGGGAGCGCCGCTACCAGGCGGCGGTCCAGGTCGGCATCACCGAGGTCCCGGTGGTGATCCGGGACGGCGACGATGGCGAGGTGATCGAGATCGCTCTCATCGAGAACCTCCAGCGCAAGGACCTCACGCCCTTCGAGGAGAGCGAGGCGCTGCACGCGCTGGCGGAACGCTTCCGGTATACGCACGAGGAGCTGTCCCGGCGGCTCGGCAAGTCGCGCTCGGCCGTTACCGAGGCGATCAGCCTGCACGCCCTACCGGATCGGGTGAAGCAGATCTGCCGGCTGGCCGACATCACGGCGAAGTCCGTGCTGCTGGAGATCGCCCGGCAGGGGGACGAGGATCGCATGATCGCGCTCGTCGAGCGAATCACCCGCGGCGGCAGCGTCACGCGCGAAGCCGTCCGCCGGAGCGCGGCCGCCGGCAAGTCGAAATCGCGGAGGCGCCGCGGCGCGTTCGTCTACCGGTACGCCGCTCCGAACAGGAGCTTCGATCTGCGCCTGACCTTCCGGAGATCGGAGGTGCCGCGCGAACAGCTGATCGAGACCCTGGAGGGCATTCTCGAACGGCTGCGCGCCGAACCTGCGCCGGACCACGACGGACCGCCCGCACCGATCTCCGGCCCTGAACGCGATTCCGCGCCCGAAGGCCGCGAGTCCTGACCGCCGCGCTCGCTCGCCGCCCCAGAGGACGCCGCGCCCTGATCGCTGACCGCGGCGCTCGCACGCCCTCGAGGAACGCCGCGCCCTGATCGCCCGATCATGCGTCCGCGCCGCTCCCGGAAGGGCCGGCCGAACGCGGAAGTTAACATAACACCCCTTATCAGACCCATCGGATCTCGAGCCGAAACGGCCGAAAAGCAGGTTCGAGGAGTGCGGCACGGGCGCCCCAGCGACGGCCGGGCATGGCCGCCGAGGGGCCGGCGCGAGTAGACTGAACGTTGGTCCGCCGGCCCCGCCCGGGACCGCCGAGACCCGCGGTGCGGCGGAGCGCGCGCGATGCTGAAAATAACGGACCGCTACGTACTGCGCGAGATCGTCCCGCCGTTCCTGCTGGGCCTCCTCGTGCTGACCTTCGTGCTCATGCTGCCCCCGCTCATGGACGAGGCCGAGGAGCTGATTGCGAAGGGGGTCGACGGGTTCATCATCGCCAGCATGATGCTCATGCTCGTTCCGCAGGGTCTGGGGCTCGCCCTTCCCATGGCCCTGCTCATGGGCATCCTGATGGGGCTGGGACGCATGTCCACGGACCGGGAGACGGTCGCCCTGCAGGCCTGCGGCGTGAGCGTCTACCGCATGCTGGGGCCGGTGGCGCTGCTGGCGCTCCTGGCAACGGGAGCCACCTTCTACGTCATCGAGGTCGTGGTCCCGGACGCGAACCAGCGGTTCCGGGAGTTGTTGCTGCAGGTGTACACGAGCCGCGCCGAAGGCGAGGTCAAGCCGCGCGTCTTCTACGACGGCTTCGAAGGGGTGACGCTCTACGCCCGGGAGGTCTCCCCCGCCGGCTGGCGGGACGTTTTTCTCGCAGACTCCCGTGATGCGGGCAGAATGGACGTCTCGGTGGCGGAGCGCGGACGGGTCGAGGTGGATCCCGAACGCCAGGCGGTCCACATCGTCCTCTCCGAGGGGACCCGCCATCGCTCCGACGCCGGCGACCCCACGGCCTACGAGCTGCACGAGTTCAGCGACCTTCGCATCAGCATCGGCATGGAGTCGATGTTCCCGCCGAGCGCGCCCCAGCGGGGCCTCGCCGAGCTGCGGCTGCCGGCCCTGCGCCGGGAGGCGGAGCGCATGCGGGCGGCCGGCGAGTCGCCGCACGCGCCGATCATGGAGATGCACGAGCGGTTCTCGATTCCGATCGCCTGCCTCGTCTTCGCCCTGGTCGGCGTCGGTCTCGGGATCACGACCCGGAAGGACGCGAAGTCGTCGAGCTTCGCGCTCGGCATCGGCGTGATCTTCGTCTACTACGTCAGCATGTACCTGCCGGAGGCGATGGCCAAGGGGGCCCTCGTCTCCCCGCACCTGGCGAAGTGGCTGCCCAACCTGGTGCTCGGCCTCGGCGGCTTCGCCCTCGTCGTCTGGCGCTCGCATCTCGCCGAGCGCCCGATCGTCGATTCGCTCCTGCAGCGCCGCGGGCGGGGACGCGCCGGAGGAAGCGCGACGGGCGCCGGCGGCGGGTCGGAGCCTGCCGCCGCGCACGCCGTCAGGCTGTCGGCCGGCGGCCATCGCGGGCTCTCTCTCCTCGACTGGTACGTCCTGCACATGTACCTGCGCTGGGTCTCGATGGCGCTGGTCGGCCTGCTCGGCATCTTCTACATCTCGACCTTCATCGATCTCTCCGACAAGCTGTTCAAGGGACAGACCGACCTTCCGCAACTGCTGGAGTACTTCTGGTTCGCGACCCCGCAGTTCGTCTACTTCGTTCTCCCCATCTCGGCTCTCCTGGCAACGCTGGTCACCATCGGCACGCTCACCCGCTCGAGCGAGCTGACGGTGATGAAGGCGTGCGGCATCAGCCTCGCCCGGGCGGCGCTTCCGATGTTCGCCCTCAGCCTGGTCTGGAGCGGCTGCCTGTTCGCGCTCGAAGAGGGCGTGCTCGGGCAGGCGAATCGGCGCGCCGAGGCGATCCGGCACGAGATCCGCTCGGGAACGCCGCCGCCGTCCAACCTGCTCGGCCGGCGCTGGATCGCCGGCAGCGGCAGCACGCTCTATCACAGCCGATACGTCCAGCCCGAGCGGGAGGCCATCGACGGCCTGTCCGTGTACGAGCTCGAGGACGGCCCGTGGCGAATCCGCCGCCGCACGTACGCCGCGCACGCGACGTTCGCCGGCGGCTGGGAAGGCCAGGACGTCTGGACGCGGCGCTTCCCGGATCCCGGCTCCGAGGACGGGGCTCCCGTCTACGCGTCGGCCGCCGCCCGGCCGCTCCCGTACGTCGACCCGCCGGAGACCTTCCGGACCGAGCAACCCGACCCCGACGTGATGGGCTTTCGGGAGCTCGACCGCTACATCGAGACGCTGCGCGCCCGCGGGCTGGACGTGGTCAGTCTCGTGGTCGCCTTGCACCGCAAGGCATCGTTCCCGTTCGTCTGCCTGGTGCTGACGCTGATCGCCGTGCCCTTCGCGGTCACCACCGGCTCCCGCGGAGCGCTGTACGGCGTGGGGGCCGGCATCGTGCTCGCCTTCTCCTACTGGGTGGTCCTCAGCGTCTTCGGGGCCATCGGCAGTGCCGGCCTCCTGACGCCCGCGCTGGCCGCATGGTCCCCCAACGTCCTGTTCGGGGGCACCGCGGCCTACTTCCTGCTGACCGCGCGCAC
>JAPOYG010000271.1 GCA_026706755.1 Acidobacteriota bacterium | reverse complement strand
ATCGACCGCAGTGACTCGATGCCACCGAGATCGACGACCGCCGCCGGCTTCTTCACGCGGTCCTTGAACCAGTCCCAACTGTCGAGCCCGCCGGCAAGCACCCACGCGTCGGCGCCGTACTGATCGAGCACGCCGAGCGCTTCCCCCGTGCTGGCAGGCTGGAAGAGCTGGAATGCCGGCATCTTGTCGCGAATCACGGCCATTGGTTCTCTCCTCTACCTTCCCTGGTGGCGCTAGACGTGCGTCGTCAGCGGGTTGTGGGCCTCCCGCAGCTCGGGGTTGAGCTTGGTCAGGATCATGTCCCGCATGATGGGCGACCGGTTGAACTGGACGTCGTCGCCCAGCGCGTCGGCGATGGCATTCAGCACCGCGCCGGCACCGGCGCCGACGGGAGCCTCGCCGATCCCCTTGCAGCCGACCGGATTGAACGGATCCGGCAGATCCGCCGCCGTCCATGCCATCTCGCTCTCATGCGGCACGTCGAGGATCGTCGGCGGGCGGTTGGAGTAGAACCGCTTGGCCACGTGGAGGCCCCACTGCGGGTCCATCACCCACTTCTGCCCCAGCGCGACGCCGAAGCCCTGGATGCCGCCGCCGTGGAGCTGCGCACCGAAGTTCTGCGGGTGCAGGATCGTGCCGGCATCCGAGGCCACCTTGTAGTCCTTCAAGGCAACGGCGCCGGTCTCGAGGTCGACCTCCACCTCGGCGAATCCGATGGCGTAGGACATGTTGCGGCCGCCGGTCTCGTAGTTGTCCCTGACGGCAACGACCAGACCGCTGCCGGCCACCGCCGTGGCCGCCCGCGTGGTCATCTCGTTGATGTCCTCGGGCAGCTCGTGCCCGTCGAACTTGCCTCCCAGGCGGATGGCGAGCTCGGCGGCGCGGCCGAAGCTGAAGCCCTGCGACGGGCTGCTGCGCCGATAGACGCGGCCGTTGGACACCTCGAAGTCGTCCGGCGACCCGCCGAGACGCGACGACGCGATCTCCTGCAGCAGCTCCTTGGCCCGGAGGCCGGCCGCCCAGTTCGCCCGCGTGTGCGCGTGGGTCGTCATGCTGCCGGCCTGCACCGCGGCCCAGGGGAGATGCTTGCTGGTGTCGCCCCAGACGATCTCCGCCTGCTCCCACGGCGTGTCGAGCGCTTCCATCGCCGGACGGGAGGTGTCGGAGAACGACTCCGTGCCCAGGTTGCCGGCGCCGGTGTGGATCTGCACCTTGCCGTCGGGCCGGATGATGAGCAGGCCGTCGATGCCCGACGTCCCGGCGGAGTAGGAGCTGAGGGCGACGCCGACGCCCCGCACCTTCGTGCCGTTGCGCTGCTGGCTGCGCGCCTGCATGCCGGTCCAGTCGAACTCGTCGCGAGCCTTGTCCACCGCCTCCTTGACGAAGGCGCTCGAGACGTTCCCCTGCACGCCCTGGCGCGGGCGGCCGAAGAGCGCCTGGCCCTCGGGAGCGTTGACCCGGATGATCTCGAGCCGGTCGATGCCGAGCTGCTTCGCCGCCTTGTCGATGATCGGCGCGAACATCGCGACCGCCTGCACCCCGCCGGGCGCCCGCTGCGCGGCACGCGGCGGCGTGTTCGTATAGACGGTCAGCCCGCGGACGCGCATGCTCTCCGGCTGATACATGAGCGACGCCTGGTCGGCGCACGACATGTAGTCGCCCGAACGCCCGTAGGGGCCGCCGTCCTGCACCATCATCAGGTCGATGGCCACGACGCGGCCGTCGCTCCGGAACCCGAACTTGGCGCGCGTCTGGATGCCCGGCCGCGCCTTGCCGAAGAAGTTCTCCTCCTGGCGCGTCACCCGCAGCATGACGGGCTTGCCGACCTTGCGCGAGAGGAGGCCCGAGATCTGGTCCTGCGGGCAGCCGGCGATCTTGCTGCCGAAGCCGCCGCCGCAGTACTCGGAGATGAGCACGAGATCCGTCGGCTCGATGCCGAGCGCCCGCGCCGTGCCGCCCTCGGTCCGCGCCGTGCTCTGCGTCGAGACGTGCATGTAGCACTTGCCGTTCTGCCAGTACGCCATCGACGTGCGGGTCTCGAGCGGCTGGTGCGAGAGCGACGCCGAGAAGGTCGATTCATCGAGAACGAGGTCCGCCCCGGCGAACCCGGCCTCCACGTCGCCGACCTCCCATTCGTCGGTGACCTCGCCGCCGAGCGGCATGATGCCGCGGTCGAACTCGCTCCAGTCGACGTTGTCCCACTTGATGGTCGACAGGTCGCGCCCGACCATCGTGTTGCCCTGGCGGCGGGCGTCGGGGCCGCCCGGACGGAGGCTCTCCATCGGGTCGAGCACGAACGGCAGGGGCTCGAACTCGATGTCGACCGCCTCGACCGCGGCCGCCGCGGTCTCCTCGTCGATGGCCGCGATGGCGAGGATCGGCTCGCCCTCGTAGTGCGGCTCGTTGGTGAGGCTGGCCTCGTTGGGCGCCTCGGTCTCCGGGATGTCGTCCGCGGTCAGGATGCCCTCGACGCCGGGCATCGCGAGCGCGGCGCTGGCGTCCATGCGGCGGACGCGCGCGTGGGGCATCGGGCTGAGGAGGAGCTTCGCGAAGACCATGCCCTCGGCGCGAAAGTCCTCGGCGTACTTCGACCGGCCCGTGACTTTCGCCAAGATGTCGGGCGTCGTGTAGTTCTTGCCGATCAGCTTGTAGTCAGCCATCGTCAGCTCCTCATCCCGTTACGCGT
>JAPOYG010000502.1 GCA_026706755.1 Acidobacteriota bacterium | reverse complement strand
CGCTGGCGGCGGTGGCCGTTGTGGGGCTGGCCGGCGCAGGCGCGGCCGCGGCGGCCGACGACGACGGCGATATCAGAGGCGTCGTGCGGAGTGCCGCCGGCGGCGAGGCCGGCGTCTGGGTCATCGCCGAGACGGCAGACCTCGAGACCACGTTCCGCAAGATCGTCGTCACCGGCGACGACGGACGCTTCCTGGTGCCGGATCTGCCTGACGCGGCGTACGAGGTATGGGTGCGCGGCTACGGCCTGCTCGACTCCGACAAGCACGCCGCCCGCCCGGGCGACGAGCTGACCCTCGAGGTCACCGCGGCGGCGACGCCGCAGGACGCGGCGCGCATCTACCCCGCCAACTACTGGTACTCGCTGCTCGAGGTGCCGGCCGAGGACGAGTTCCCGGGCACCGGACCGAACGGCAACGGGATCAGCCGCGGCATGCGGCACCAGGCGGAGTGGGTCGACCGGCTGAAGGACGGCTGTCAGCTCTGCCACCAGATGGGCAACATGGCGACCCGCGAGATGCCCATGATCGACGTCGACGATTTCGACTCGACCGTGGCCGCCTGGGACCACCGGGTGCAGGTCGGGCGGAGCGGCCCCAGCATGAACAGCGGGCTGAACCGGATGGGGCGCGAGCGCGCGCTGCGGCTCTTCGCCGACTGGACCGACCGCATCGCGGGCGGCGAGGTCCCGCCCGAGCCCCCGCGGCCGCAGGGCGTGGAGCGCAACGTCGTCATGACGATGTGGGGCTGGGGCGACCCGATCGCGATGGTCCACGACGAGATCGCCACCGACAAGCGGAACCCCCAGCTCTATCCGAACGCTCCCATCTATGGCGTGGGCGGCGCCGGCCTCACGATCACGGACCCGGTCACGCACCAGTCGGTGCGACTGGACATGACGACGCGCGATCCGATGCCCGAGCGCGGCGGCTCCTACGCGGGCACCGCGGCCCTGATCCCCTCGCCCTACTGGGGTGACGAGCGCTCCACGGCGCGCGGCTACAGCGCCCACAACCCGATGCTGGACGCCAAGGGCCGGCTCTGGATCACGCAGTCGATCCGGCCGTCGGACAACCCCGACTGGTGCCGGGAAGGCTCGGACCATCCGTCCGCGCGCCACTTCCCCATCGACCGCAGCCAGAGGCAGCTCTCGTACTGGGACGTCGACGCGGAAGAGTTCGTGCACGTCGACACGTGCTACATGACCCACCACCTGCAGTTCGCGGAGGACGAGAGCGACACGCTCTGGCTGAGCGGGTCGACCGACGTCGTCGGCTGGCTGAACACGAAGCTCTACGACGAGACGGGCGACGAGCAGGCGGCGCAGGGCTGGTGCCCCACCATCGTCGACACGAGCGGTGACGGCCGCATCGGCGAGTACACCGAGCCGGGCGAGCCGCAGGACCCGACGAAGGACATGCGCCTCGACGGGTTCGCCTACGGGATCATCCCCAACCCGGTGGACGGGTCGATCTGGATCGCGCGGCGCCTCCCGGTCCCCGGCAGCATCGTGCGCCTGGAGGTCGGCGACAGCCCGCCCGAGAGCTGCATCGCCGAGGTCTACGAGCCGCCGTTCGAGAACCCCGCCGTCGATCCGAGCCAGTGGGGGCACGGAGGCCGCGGGATCGACGTCGACCGCAACGGCGTCCTCTGGACCGCGCTGGGCGGGAGCGGCCACCTGGCGAGCTTCGACCGCAGCAAGTGCCAGGTGCTGAACGGCCCCACCGCCACCGGGCAGCACTGCCCCGAGGGGTGGACGCTGTACCCGACGCCGGGCCCCCAGATGAAGGGCGTCAGCGCAGCCGGGAGCGCCGATTTCCACTACTACAACTGGGTGGACCAGTTCAACACGCTCGGGCTCGGCGACAACGTGCCGATCGCGAACGGCACGGGCTCCGACGCCCTGCTGGCACTGCTGCCCGACACGGGCGAGTGGGTCACTCTGCGGGTGCCCTATCCGCTCGGCTTCTACACGCGCGGCCTCGACGGGCGCATCGATGACGCGGAGGCCGGCTGGAAAGGCCGCGGCGTCTGGGCCAGCTACGACTCGGTGACGAACTGGCACCAGGAGGGCGGCAAGGGCATGACGAGCGAGATCGTCCGCTTCCAGGTCCGCCCGGACCCGCTGGCCGAGTAGTAGCCGGAGACTGCAGCAGGCGGTGGACGGCCCGCGCCGTTCGCCGCCTGCGCCTCGATACGCCGGCCTCTGCCGACCTGCCTGCCGAGGCGACCAAGCGTTTGGCTCCTCGCGGTCGCGGCAGGCTGCCCGACGCCCGCGACGGAGGAGTTTCGCGCCAGCGAAACTCCCAACGCGCCCGGAGGGCGCGCCTGCCCTACATTCCCCAGTTGTAGTTGATGCGCGCGTAGTAGTACCCGCCGCTCAAGCCCCACGGCGTGAACTGGCTGTAGGGGAGGCCGAACGCCCCGGCGAACAGCGGCATGCGGTCCGAGAACGTGTTGAAGACGTTCTGGCCGCCCACCGCCACCGAGACGCCGGCCGCGATCGGGACCGCGAACTCCAGGTCGACGATGTACTTGCCGGGGAGGAGCGGCGCCTCGGCGCCGCGCACGAACCGTGCGTCGAAGTGGTCGACCCAGCCGCCGAAGTAGTTCACGCGGCCCAGCAGGCTGGTCCGCCCGACGCGCTGGTTGACCGCGAAGTTCCAGCGCGTCCTGGGCACCCCGAGCTCGA
>JAPOYG010000345.1 GCA_026706755.1 Acidobacteriota bacterium | reverse complement strand
GTGGCGCTCCTCGTCGAGACCGGCGAGGCGCGCGAGTGCCACCACATGGCGCTGCTCCTCGGCTACGGCGCCGCGGCCATCAACCCGTACCTCGCGTTCGAGACGATCGGCGAGCTGCTGGCCGGCGGCGAGATTCGGGACGTCGACCGGGGCGAGGCCGAGCGGCGCTACATTCGCGCCTGCACGAAGGGTGTGCTGAAGGTGATGTCGAAGATGGGGATCTCGACGCTGCAGAGCTACCGCGGCGCGCAGATCTTCGAGGCGGTCGGGCTCGACAAGGGCTTCGTCGACCACTACTTCACCTGGACCGCGTCGCGCGTGGGCGGCATCGGCATCGAGACCGTGGCCGACGAGACGGTGCGCCGGCACGCGCTGGCGTTCCCGAGCCGCGGCCGGGACGACGGCGAGCTCGACTCGGGCGGCGAGTATCAGTGGCGGCGGGACGGCGAGTACCATCTCTTCAATCCGCAGACGGTGTTCAAGCTGCAGCACGCCACTCGTAGCGGCCAACGCGAGATCTACCGCGAGTACGCCGAGCTGGTGAACGACCAGAACCGGCAGCGGGCGACGCTCCGGGGCCTGATCGCCCTGAAGCCGGCCGACCGGCCCGTCCCGCTCGACGAGGTGGAGCCGCCCGAGGCGATCTTCAAGCGCTTCGCGACCGGCGCGATGTCGTACGGCTCGATCAGCGCCGAGGCCCACGAGACGCTGGCGATCGCGATGAACCGGCTCGGCGGCAAGTCCAACACCGGCGAGGGCGGCGAGGACCCGTCGCGCTACACGCCCGACGCCAACGGCGACCTGCGGCGAAGCGCGGTCAAGCAGGTTGCGTCCGGCCGGTTCGGGGTGACGAGCGAGTACCTCGTCAACTCGGACGACATCCAGATCAAGATGGCCCAGGGGGCCAAGCCGGGCGAGGGAGGACAGCTCCCGGGCTTCAAGGTCTACCCGTGGATTGCGAAGGTCCGCTACTCCACCCCCGGTGTCGGCCTCATCTCGCCGCCGCCGCACCACGACATCTACTCCATCGAGGACCTCGCGCAGCTCATCCACGACCTGAAGAACGCGAACCGCCACGCCCGCATCCACGTCAAGCTGGTGGCGGAGGTCGGCGTCGGCACCGTCGCGGCGGGGGTGGCCAAGGCGCACTCGGACGTCGTGCTGATCTCCGGCCACGACGGCGGCACCGGCGCGTCGCCGCTGACCAGCATCAAGCACGCCGGCGTGCCGTGGGAGCTCGGCCTGGCCGAGACCCAGCAGGTGCTGGTGCTGAACGAGCTGCGCGACCGCATCGTCGTGCAGGTCGACGGGCAGATGAAGACCGGCCGCGACGTCGTCGTCGCGGCGCTGCTCGGGGCCGAGGAGTACGGCTTCTCCACCGCCCCGCTCGTGGTCACCGGCTGCATCATGATGCGCGTCTGCCACCTCGACACCTGTCCGGTGGGCATCGCCACCCAGAACCCCGAGCTTCGCAAGCACTTCACCGGCCGGCCGGAATTCGTCGAGAACTACTTCCGGTTCGTGGCCGACGAGATCCGCGAGCTGATGAGCGAGCTCGGCTTCCGGACCATGGACGAGATGATCGGCCGCGCCGACCGGCTCGACGTCTGCGCCGCGGTCGACCACTGGAAGGCGCGCGGCCTGGATCTCACGTCCATCCTGCACTACCCGGAGGTTCCCCCGCACGTGGGTCGCTACTGCGCGCGCCCGCAGGACCACGGGCTGGACCGGGCCCTCGACAACGAGCTCATCGCGCGGTGCGAGCCGGCGCTCGCGCGGCGGGAACCGGTCGCGATCGACCTCCCCATCCGCAACGTCAACCGCACCGTCGGCACCCTGCTCGGGGCCGAGATCACCCGCCGGTGGGGAGCGGAGGGGCTGCCGGACGACACGGTTCGCATCCGCTTCACCGGCTCGGCCGGGCAGAGCTTCGGGGCCTTCGTGCCGCAGGGCGTCTCGATGACGATCGAGGGCGACGCGAACGACTACTTCGGGAAGGGCCTGTCGGGCGGACGGCTGGTCATCCATCCGCCGGCCCGCTCGACCTTCGCGCCGGAAGAGAACATCATCATCGGCAACGTCGCCCTGTATGGCGCGACCGGCGGAGAGGCGTTCGTCAGGGGCGTCGCCGGCGAGCGGTTCTGCGTCCGGAACAGCGGCGCGCACGCCGTCGTGGAGGCGGTGGGCGATCACGGCTGCGAGTACATGACCGGGGGCCGCGTCCTCATCCTCGGCCGCACCGGCCGGAACTTCGCAGCCGGTATGAGCGGGGGCATCGCCTACGTCCTCGACCGCGCGGCCGAGTTCCCGCAGCGCTGCAACCCGGGCATGGTCGACCTCGAGGCCCTGGACGAGGACGACGCGTCGCTGGTCCGGCGGCTGCTGGCGCGGCACGCGCAACTGACCGGCAGCAGCGTTGCCGAGCGCGTGCTCGACAACTGGCCGACTGCCCGCGGGCAGTTCGTCAAGGTCATGCCGCGCGACTACAAGCGTGTGCTCGCGGCCGAGGCCCGCGCCCGCGCCGAGTCGCGCGAGCCGGAGTTCGCCGAGTTGATCGGCGCGTAGCATCATCATGGGCAAGCTGAAGGGATTCCTCGAGATCGACCGCCAGAAGGCACTCGCTCGTCCGGTCGACGAGCGGGTGCAGGACTGGCGCGAGGTCTATCTGCCGTACCGGTCCGACGACCTCCGCGCGCAGGGCGCCCGCTGCATGGACTGCGGCATCCCGTTCTGCCACGAAGGGTGTCCGCTCGGCAATCTCATCCCGGACTGGAACGACCTCGTCTACCGGGACAAGTGGCAGGCGGCCATCGACCGGCTGCACAAGACCAACAACTTCCCCGAGTGGACCGGGCGGCTCTGCCCCGCCCCCTGCGAGGGGTCTTGCGTGCTGGCCATCGACCGCCAGGCAGTCGCCATCAAGTCGGTCGAGCTGGCGATCGTCGAGCGCGCCTTCGACGAGGGATGGATCTCGGCCGGCCCGCCGGCATCGCGCACGGGGAAGACGGTGGCGGTGGTCGGCTCCGGCCCTGCCGGCCTGGCGGCCGCGGATCAGCTCAACCGGGCCGGCCACACGGTGACCGTCTTCGAGAAGGCCGACCGCATCGGCGGGCTGCTGCGCTACGGCATCCCCGAGTTCAAGATGGAGAAGCGCTTCCTCGACCGCCGCCTGCGGATCCTGGAGGCCGAGGGCATCCGCTTCCGGACGGGGGTGAACGTCGGCGTCGACCTGTCGGCCGAACAGATGCAGCGCGAGCACGACGCCGCGCTCCTGGCCGGCGGTGCCGGCTGGCCGCGCGACCTCAAGGTGCCGGGCCGCGAGCTCGAGGGCATCCACTTCGCCATGGACTACCTCACGCAGCAGAACCGTCGCTGCGAAGGCGACGTAGTCCCCGCGGACCAGGAGATAACGGCGCACGGCAAGCACGTCGTGATCATCGGCGGCGGAGATACCGGCGCCGACTGCCTGGGGACCGTCCACCGTCAGGGTGCCCGCTCGGTCGCCCAGTTCGAGTTGCTGCCGCGCCCACCGGACGATCGGGCACCGGACAATCCGTGGCCGACGTGGCCGCAGGTCTTCCGGGTCTCGGCCGCCCACGAGGAAGGCGGCGACCGCGTCTACGCCGTTTCGACCGAACGGTTCACGAGCTCCGGCAGCGGCCGCGTCAGCGCGCTCCACGCCACGAAGGTTCGCATGACCGAGCGCGACGGCCGCCCCGCGTTCGATCCCGTCCCCGGCAGCGCGTTCGAGCTGAAAGCCGATCTCGTGCTGCTCGCCATGGGCTTTCTGGGCCCGGAGCGGCCGGGACTGTTGACCGACCTCGGAGTCCGGTTGACGGAGCGGGGCAACGTGTGGCGCGACGACAACTGGATGACCAGCGTGCCCGGCGTCTTCACGGCGGGCGACATGCAGCGCGGCCAGTCGCTCATCGTCTGGGCGATCGCCGAGGGGCGCAGCGCCGCTCGCGGTATCGATGCCTACCTGATGGGTTCGTCCGCCCTGCCCGCGCCCGTCTGACAGCGTTTCCCGGGAGCGGTCCGGGCCGCCTCGGCTCTTCGATGCAGCCCGTCCGACGCCGGCTGGCCGTCAATGTGGCATGCGCTTTGTATGCCGTACGGGCATGGTTTCGCAAGGCAGCAAGAACCAGGCGATGAACAGATCGAGGGCGTTGCCCGCCGAAGTCCGGCCTCTCGCGATGCTGGCGGAGATCAACCAGGTGCTCACGGTGGCGCAGAGCCCGCGGGCAGGATTCCAGCGCGCGCTCGAGCTGCTCGACCACCTCCACGGCGTGATGCGCAGCGCCGTCGTCCTCGCCGACCCGGACACGGGGCGGCTGCGGGTGGAGGCATCGGCCGGGCTGACCGGCGCGGGGCGACACGCCGAATGGGAGATGGGCGAGGGCATCACGGGGCGCGTCGTGGCGAGCGGCAAGCCGGTCGTCGTGCCGCAGATCAGCCAGGAGCCGATGTTCCTGCACCGCACGGGACGGCGCCGAGACGGGCCGCGCTCGGAGATCAGCTTCATGTCGGTGCCTATCCCGGGCGAGCGGAAGCCGGTCGGCGCCCTCAACCTCGACTTCCCGTTCGACAAGTCCCGCAACTACGACCGGGACCTGCACGTCTGCCGCGTCGTCGCCTCCATGTTCGGGCAGGCGCTCCGACTGCAGCAGATTGCCGAGGTCGAGCGGCAGCGGCTGCTCGACGAGAACATCCACCTCAAGGAAGAACTGAAGCAGCGCTACGACTTTTCACACATCATCGGCACCAGCGGCCCGATGCGGCAGGTCTACGAGCAGATCGCGCGGGTCGCGTCGTCGAACACGACCGTGCTCATCCGCGGCGAGTCCGGGACGGGCAAGGAGCTCATCGCGCACGCCATCCACTACAACTCCCCGCGCGCCAAGAAGCCCTTCGTCAAGGTAAGCTGCGCCGCGCTGCCGGATTCCCTGATCGAGTCGGAGCTGTTCGGTTACGAACGGGGAGCGTTCACGGGCGCCTCGGCCCGCAAGAAAGGCCGTTTCGAGCTGGCCGACGGCGGCACGCTCTTCCTCGACGAGATCGGCGACATCAATCTGTCGACGCAGGTCAAGCTGCTCCGCGTGCTCCAGGAGAAGGAGTTCGAGCGCCTCGGCGGCACCACCCCCGTCAAGTCCAACGTCCGCCTGATCGCGGCGACCAACGCCGACATCGAGAAGGCGATCGCGGCCGGGACGTTCCGCGAGGACCTGCACTACCGGCTGAACGTGTTCGCGATCTTCGTGCCGCCCCTGCGCGAGCGGAAGACCGACATCCTGCTCCTGGCGGACAGCTTCCTCGAGAAGTACTCCATCGAGCACGGCAAGCACGTGAAACGCATCTCCACGCCGGCCATCGACATGTTCATGGCCTACCACTGGCCGGGCAACGTGCGCGAGCTCGAGAACTGCATCGAGCGCGCGGTGCTCGTCTGCGACGGTCACGTCGTCCACGCGCACCACCTCCCACCCACGCTCCAGACCGGCGAGGCGTCCGGGACCATCACCAACGTGTCGCTCGCCGATGCCGTCTCCGCCTACGAGAGGGACCTGCTGCAGGACGCCCTGAAGACGACCCGCGGAAACCGGGTGAAGGCGGCGAAGCTCCTCGACTCGACGGAACGGATCGTCAGCTACAAGGTCAAGAAGTACGGGATCGACTGCCGGCGATTTCGCTAGGCGGCCGCGATATACGTTTTTGTAGCGCGCAACGTTTAGTTCGACGGCCTTGTAGGAATTGGACGGGAGCCCTCCAACCGATCGGGCCGTCAGGACCCTCCGCGGCGGCGTTGGAACACCGCTGCACGCCCCACTCCGGCCCTCTCCATGGATGGCGGAAGCCGTCTTGGGCCCCGGCAAGGAACGCCGCAACGCCGCGACAGGCGTGCATGCCGCCCGGCGGCGGCACAGACGACCCGCCGCCAACGCTTTCGTTCCTCTCTTGTTCCATTTCCACAATCGTGTAGCAAACAGCCACTCCAACAGAGGCCCCTCACCCCCTCGGCCTCGGCTTCGGGCGCGGTATTCCTGCAATTCGGCGGGCGTGCCCGAGTTGGCGCGCACCTTGCTTATCCGCTGGTCGACGCATCACCGCGGACTCGTACAGGAGACAGCTCATGAAGCTCATCACGGCAATCATCAAACCGCACATGCTCGACGAGGCCCGCGAGGCGCTGTCGAAGGCCGGCATCCAGGGCCTGACCGTGACCGAGGTCAAGGGCTTCGGGCGCCAGAAGGGGCACACCGAGATCTACCGGGGCGCGGAGTACTCGGTCGACTTCGTCCCGAAGATCAAGATCGACATCGTCGCCGACGACGGTCAGGTCGACGCCGTGCTCGAAGCCATCAAGGGATCCGCCCGGACGGGCGAGATCGGCGACGGAAAGATCTTCGTGAGCGACGTCGGTCAGGCCGTGCGCATCCGGACCGGTGAATCCGGTCCCTCTGCTCTCTAGCCAGGAGAAACGCCAAAATGAATGCTGGATTCCGTCGTTCGATCGTCCGCGCGGCCGCACCGTCGCTGGTGCTGCTGGCCATCGTCCTGGCCCCTCATGCCGCGTTCGCCCAGGAGAGCGCCTCGCAGGAGCTCTTCACGGTCAACAACACGTGGATGCTCGTCGCCACGTTCCTCGTGTTCATCATGCATCTCGGCTTCGCATGTCTCGAGAGCGGGCTGACGCAGGCCAAGAACTCGGTGAACATCCTGTTCAAGAACACGGGAGTCATCGCCATCGGCCTCGTCACCTACGCCATCGTGGGATTCAACCTGATGTACCCCGGCGACTTCTCGCTCGGGCAGTTCTTCGGGTTCGCGGGCATCGGGCTCGATCCAGGCGCGGAGGGCAACACCGTCGCCTACGCCGACGGCGCCTACACCTACTGGACGGACTTCATCTTCCAGGCGATGTTCGCCGCCACCGCGGCCACGATCGTCTCCGGCGCGGTGGCGGAGCGGATCAAGCTCGGCTCGTTCCTCATCTTCACGACGATCTATGTGGCGTTCATCTACACCATCGCCGGCTCGTGGAAGTGGGGCGGCGGGTTCCTGGACGCGATGGGCTTCTACGACTTCGCCGGCTCCACGCTCGTGCACTCCGTCGGCGGGTGGGGCGCCCTGGCCGGCGTCATCGTCCTCGGCCCGCGGCTGGGCAAGTATCTCGAAGGTCGGGCCAAGCCGATCCCCGGGCACAGCATGCCGCTGGCCACCATCGGCGTCTTCCTGCTCTGGCTCGGATGGTTCGGATTCAACGGAGGCTCGGTGCTCAGCGCCGACCCGGAGCTGGTCTCTCTCGTCTTCGTGACGACCTGCCTCGCCTCGGCGACCGGCATCATCGGCGCCATGGCCACGTCGTGGACGGTACAGCACAAGCCCGACCTCACCATGGTGCTGAACGGCGCGCTCGCCGGGCTCGTCGGCATCACGGCGGGGGCGGACGTGGTGAGCGTGAATGCGGCGATGGTCATCGGCCTCATCGCCGGCGTCATCGTCGTCGGCTCGGTGCTGCTCATCGACCGCGCCGGGCTCGACGACCCGGTCGGGGCCATCTCCGTCCATCTTACGTGCGGCATCTGGGGCACGCTGGCCGTGGGTATCTTCAGCGCCGGCCACTCGTTCCTTACCCAGCTCATCGGCGTGCTGGCCTACGGCGCCTTCGCGTTCATCGCCGCGCTGGCCATCTTCTTCGCCCTCCACTTCACGATCGGGCTCCGCGTGAGCGCCGAGGAGGAACGGATGGGGCTCGACGTCGGCGAGCACGGCATGGAGGCCTACGGCGGCTTCCAGTTCACCCACTAACTACTGACCGGCGCAGGGGGGAGGGGGACGTCCGGCTGGCGGCGTCCTGCTCCCCGACCGTCGCCGCGCGGATGGCCGCCGTGGACCCGACCGCATGGGTCCCCGGCGGCCATCGTCTTGTACGCGGGACCGGCCCGGGACCCCACGCGCCGCCTCGTCACAGGACTTCTCCTTGTCCATTGGCGCACGGCCGGCCATGAGCGAGCTCCACCTGCGCCGCGTCGACTGCTTCTCGCGCTGAGCGCTGTCAGTTTGAAGATTCACCTGTCGGGGTATACTGGTTGCATAGTGTCGTCGTCCAAGTCCGCACATCAAGAATTTCGGTCGGCTTTCCAGCCTCTTCCAGGGATCAGCCCGGACGCGCCTCGGTGGGGCGAGCGTTTCGCTCAGGAGATGCCGTCGCTGGAGCCACCTTTCTACGGCGTGAATCTCGTGGATGTGCGCCGGGAGCACTACCACGCGGTTTTCCACAATATCGAACTGCAGGTGCAGGGCGCCGCCGAGCTTCTCGGGGGCCGACTGCACTTCTACTCCGCGACGGACTACGGAGAGATTCGGCGCGTGATCTTTGTGATCTACTTCGAGACCTTCCCCGACTCACTGCCAGGACTGGTCCCCGATCAGGCCGACGACGTGACCCGGTTTCCCGACATCTGGTCGGGGTCCGACCTCTGGTCCGAGTTCGCACGCCTGGCGGAGGGCTACACGTGGTGGGTCACGCCTGCGCTGCCAGCGAACGAGACCCCGCAGGTCTCACGATAGCCGGCCTTCCGGTTCATCGGGCGCCCCTTCGAATCCCTCCGCTGCGGTGAACCTGAGGCCATGGACCATCCCCTGTACCGCGTGATGTGGTGCAAGGTCATCGAACCGTTCGTCGTGAGTGTCCGGTTCGACAACGGAGTGCAAAGGGAGGTCGACTTCCGGCCGGTTCTGCGCGGAGAGCTCTACGGAGCGTTGCGCGACAGGACGTTGTTCGAGCAGGTTCGACTCGACCCCGACACCTGGACCCTGGTTTGGCCCAACGGCGCAGACTTCGATCCGGCCACCCTCCACGACTGGCCCGACGCCGGACCGCGGATGAGAGACATGGCTCGCGGCTGGCCCGACGCGAGACCCTCCCCGGTTGACGAGCGCGGCGGAAGATGACGATCCCGGCGCACCTCGCGGCTGCTCTCTCGGACAACGCAGACGTCCTTGATGCTGCCGTCTGCGTTCTGGCCGCGGAGGACTTCGTGGCGGGACGGGCAACGCCGCCGACCGATCGGAGCGCCGCCGAACGCGAGGGCTGGATCTGGACGGCGCCCCGCCGGGGGCCGGCCTATACTGCGGCGGATGGATGACCTCCGCCGCGATCTCGAAGCGCGCCTCGAGGGCGAGGTGCGCTTCGATCCGGTCTCGCGGGCCCTCTACTCCACCGACGCCAGCGTCTACCAGATCCAGCCGCTGGGCGCCGCCATCGTCCGCTCGCGCGACGACATCCTGGCCGCCATCGCCTGCGCCCGCACGCACGGATGCTCGATCACGGCGCGGGGCGGCGGAACCTCGCAGGCCGGTCAGGCCATCGGAGCGGGGCTGCAGGTCGACACGTCGAAGCACTTCAACCGGCTCCTCGAGGTGAACGTCGCCGAGCGCTGGGCCCGCGTCGAGCCGGGCATCGTGCTCGACGAGCTGAACGCGAAGCTCGCCCCCCACCGCCTGCGGTTCGCGCCGGACATCTCCACGGCCAGCCGCGCGACCATCGGGGGGATGATCTCCAACAACTCCAGCGGCGCAAGATCGGTGCGCTACGGGAAGACGATCGATCATGTCCTCGACCTCCAAGTCGCGCTGGCCGACGGCACGATCTCGCATCTCCGCCCGCTGGACGGAGACGAGCTCGATGCGGCGTGCGCTGCGCCGACGTTCGAGGGCGCCTGCTATCGGACGGTCCGGCAGCTCGCCGCCCGCCACGCGGACGAGATCGACCGTCGCTATCCGAAGATCCTGCGCCGCGTCGGCGGCTACAACCTCGACGCTTTCACGCCGGCGCGGGCGGCAGCCGGGGAGCCGTTCAACCTCGCCCGGCTCCTCGTCGGCTCGGAGGGCACGCTCGGCCTGATCGTCGAAGCCCGCCTCAACCTCGTGCCGCTGCCGCACGCGAAGGCGGTGCTGACCATCGAGTACGACGATCTGCTCGACGCGCTCGGGGACACCCCGGCCATCCTCGAGCACGACCCGTCGGCCGTCGAGGTGATGGACCGCTCCATCCTCGACCACGCGCGCGAGAACCCGGCCCTGGACGCGATGCGCCGCGCCGTCCTCCGGACCGACTGCGGCGCCCTGCTCTGCGTCGAGCTGTACGGCGATTCGGCGGAGGAGCTCGCGCCGCGCCTCGAGCACCTCGAGGCGGACGTCCACGGGCGCGGTGCCGCCGCCCACACGGCGCGCGCCACCGCGCCGGCCGACCAGGCCCGGATCTGGAAGCTCCGCGAGTCGTCCCTCGGCCTGTCGATGGCGATGAAGGGGGACGCCAAGAGCATCTCGTTCGTCGAGGACACGGCCGTCGCCCCCGAGAAGCTCCGCGACTTCATCGCGCGCTTCCTCGGCATCGTCCACCGCCACGGCACGACGGCCGGCGTCTATGCCCACGCCTCGGTCGGCTGCCTGCACGTCCGCCCCGTCGTCAACATGAAGACCGCGGACGGGGTCCGGCAGTTCGAATCGATCGCGACCGAGATCGCCGACCTCGTCCTGGAGTTCGGCGGCGCGCTGTCGGGCGAGCACGGCGACGGCCTCGTGCGGGCGCCGTTCATGGCCCGCATGTTCGGCCCCGAGCTCTACGAGGCGTTCCGGACCGTCAAGCGGACGTTCGATCCCGAGGGGCTCTTCAATCCGGGCAAGATCGTCGACGCGCCTCCCCTCACCGCCAACCTGCGCTACGGCCCGGCCTACCGGACGCCGGACCCGCCCGCCGCCTTCGATCACGGCGAGTACGGCGGGCTGGGACGCGCGGTCGAGATGTGCAGCGGCGTCGGTGCCTGCCGCAAGACTCTCGCCGGCACGATGTGTCCGTCTTACATGGCGACGCGCGACGAGGCGCACTCGACCCGGGGGCGGGCCAACGTCCTGCGCCTCGCAATGACGGGCGCGCTCGGCCGGGAGGGCCCGCGCGAGACCGGGCTCGGGGAGCGTGCCGTCCACGACGTGCTCGACCTCTGCCTGGAGTGCCGCGCCTGCAAGACCGAATGCCCGGTCGGCGTCGACATGGCGCGCTTCAAGAGCGAATTCCTCGCCGACTACTGGCGGCGCCACGGCACGCCGCTCCGGGCGCGCGTGCTCGGGCACATCCACGACCTGTCGGCGCTGGCCAGCCGGGCGGCGCCGCTCCTCAACCCGTGGCTCGGGCGCGGCTGGGTGCGGTGGATGAACGAGGCGTTCTTCGGCATCGACCGGCGCCGCTCGCTGCCCGCGTGGGCGCCGCGGACGCTCGCGGCGGCGTGGGGCGACCGGTCGGGCGCGCCGGGAAGCGCGGCTGCCCCGGACGCTGGCTCGGCGGCCGCTGACGTCGTCCTGTTCAACGACACCTTCACCAACCACTACGACCCGGGCATCGGCCTCGCGGCGGCCGACGTTCTGGAGGCCGCGGGCCTCCGGGTGGCCCTCGGACCGGCCGCCTGCTGCGGACGGCCCCTGATCTCGCAGGGGCTCCTGGACGCGGCGCGCGACCGGGCCGCGGACGCGGTTCGCCGGCTCCATCCCCTGGCCGCGGCCGGCACGCCCATCGTGCTGCTCGAGCCGAGCTGCCTGTCGGCCCTCGCCGACGACGTACCGGCGCTCCTCCGCGGCGAGGCGCAGCAGGAGGCGCGGGAAGTCGCCGCCGCCTGCGTGCTGTTCGAGGACTTCCTGAACCGGCGGCTCGACGAAGGCGGCGCATCGCTGGCGCTCCGCTCCGGCCCCGACGAGATCCTCCTGCACGGCCACTGCCACCAGAAGTCGCTCGGCCTGGTAGCGCCCGCGAAGGCGCTCCTCGACCGGATCCCGGGCGCGCGCGTCACCGACCTCGACTCCGGTTGTTGCGGCATGGCCGGCTCCTTCGGCTACGCCCGCGAGCACTTCGACATTTCCCGCCAGATCGGCGAGCGGCGTCTCCTGCCCGCCGCGCGCGAGCTCGGGCCCGAAGGCGTCCTGATCGCCGCCGGCACGTCGTGCCGTCACCAGGTCCACGACTTCGCCGGCGTCCGGGCGCTGCACCCGGCGCAACTCTTGCACTCGCTACTGGAGTAACCCTTGGCCGAGGCGACCGCCGGAACCTACCGCTGGAGCCGTGAGGCGTACGACCGCGCGGTCGACGCCGGCGTCTTCGGTCCCGACGATCGGATCGAGCTGATCGACGGGGAGATCGTTGGAATGACACCGCAGGGAAGCCGGCACGCCGCGGCGGTGATCATGGTCGCCAAGGTGGTCGAGCGCGCCTTCGGCGCCGGATGCCACGTCCGGCCCCGGACCCCCCTGGCTATCGGCCCCGACTCGGAGCCGGAGCCGGACATCGCCGTGGTCGAAGGCGCCCCGGGCGACTATCTCGACGCCCATCCCACCACGGCACTGCTGGCGGTCGAGGTATCGGACGATTCGCTGCGGCGCGATCGAACCGTCAAGCAGCGACTCTACGCGCGCCACGGCCTGCCGGAATACTGGATTGTCGCCCTGCCCGACGCCCGGCTCGAAGTCCACCGCGAACCGGCAGCCGACGGCTACCGGTCCGTCCGGATCTACCGGCGCGGGGACAGGGTGGCTCCCCTCGCGCGCCCCGGGACGGAGATCGCGGTCGACGACCTTCTCCCGTGAGGGCCGGCGACTCCGACCCGAGCTGCGACCGCTGCTTGACCCTCGGTTCGCCGCCGATCCACACTGCCTCTCAGCCATGCCGATCTACGAGTACCGTTGCGGCGCGTGCGGCAAGGAGTTCGAGGCCGTCATCCTCCCCAAGAGCGGCCCCGTGGCCTGCCCCGCCTGCCGGAGCGGCGAAGTCGAGCGGCTGATCTCGATGTTCGCCGTCAGCTCCGACGGCACCCGCGAGATGAACCTGAAGTCGGCCCGGAAGGCGGCGGCGAAGATTCGGCGCGACAAGCAGGTCGCCGAGCACGAGGCGATCCACCACCACCATCACTGACGCCGGCGGCGCGCATCCGACGCCGGACACGCCCGTTCGGCGTCGGTATGATCAGCCTCGTGGGCCCCTTCTGTATCCCGGGAGAGCCTCGTCGGTCGGCGCGCCGCGTTGCCGAGTCGTTTCGTCTCTTCACGCCGATCGGGAACGCCCGGCTGGGTGAGTTGGTTTGAGGAACCGCCGGCCGTCCAGCGCCCGAGTGCAGTCGGTTCTTCCGGAACATGACGGGACAATGAGAATCGATCAACTCCGCATACGGAACTTCGAGCGCTTCGAAGACCAAACGCTGGACTTGCACCCTCGGTTCACTCTGCTCGTGGGTGACAACGGTGCCGGAAAGACGACTAGGCGGAAGGCTGGCGGAGAATGAGGCCGATCGAGAGGGGAGCTGCGCCACGGGCGTACGCCCGGTATGCAGATGCCATCGGCGATCTGGAGAACAGGCTCGGGCGCTACAGTAGCTACTGCGAGCGACGGCTGCCGACAAGCTTGGCTGTGGAGCATGTGGCCCCGAAGAGTCTGCATCGGAATCGCGAGCGCGACTGGGGCAACTTCCTGCTCGGCTGCGCCAACTGCAATTCGATCAAGGGCAACCAGGACGTCGCTGAAGACGACGTCCTGTGGCCCGACAGACACAACACGATGAGGAGGCGTGGTCAACCGCGGAGATTTGTCGCGACAGGTTCGAGTCGCTCGACCGATCCGAGGCGGCCCGCGGTTTCGTCCTTGACGCTGCCAAGTACTGCGGCTTCTCTTGCGTCTGGTTTGCCGTCTTCGAGGGGCATGTCGACGTCAGGCTGGAGCTGATCGATGCGTTTCCGGGGACAACGACGTCATGTTTCGACGAAAGGGCAGATCTCCTCAGAAGGCGCGGAGCCGACCTCTGACGCGAACGCAATCCAGACCGGCGGCGAGGGCGTCCCCTTCGCTACGCCCCGCCGTGGAGACCTCGGCCGAACGTCTCCAGAATACGCTGCGGGCTGCTGTCGGCCGCGGAGAACGGGTCGAGCACCCTGAGGCCGTCGAAAACCTGTCCGTTCTGCAGGTCCTCGGTCAACAGAACCGGACACTCGGCCGCCTGTGCGGCGGCGACGATGAGGGCGTCCCACCAAGCCAGGCGATACCGCTCCTCGACCAGCCAAGCTCGCCGCAGGATGCCCAGTTCGATCGGGATCGGTTGCCACGTAGCGAGCGCATCCACGACTTGTCGGGCGTCCGCGGGATCGAAGTGCAATCGCCCGACGCGCGTCAGCGTCGCGTAGAGCTCCTGCAGGACCTGAAAGCTCAGGCGACCCGTGCGGCTGCGGGCGAGCAGCGCGATCCATTGCTGAGCTCGGGCCTGCTTCGCCGCGTCGGATGCATCGTGCCGATAGACGAAGACGTTGGTGTCAACGAAGACCGGGCCGGTCATAGAGCTCCTCGCGCGTCGGCCGGCGCCCCCCCGGCCATTCGATCTTGCGCGGCTTCATCGCAAGGTAGCGCTGCATCGCGACTTCGTACTCGTCCTGCTGGCGCCGCATCCGCTCCAGCAACTCGCCGATCCAGCGGGACACGCTGCGATCGTCCTGGGCCGCCTTGATCCGCAACCAGCGGGCGGTGTCCTCGGGCAACGTAATCGTCACGTTCTTCATCAGGCAACCTTCAGATAAGCTCCAACGCGTCAAGTGGACAAGAAAACAGTGTAACACGAGAAACGTGTCGACTTTCTGGCCGGCGGCGAACTCGACGAGGCCGTGCTGTCCGGGGGCGACCTGGCGCCGCTGTTGGCGGCCGCCCCAGAGTCGGCCGTTGGTCATCCACCGGCGGATCCCGAGAAGCTCCGCCTGTTGGTCGAGTCCACCCGCATCCGCCTCGCGTACGCCTACGACCGTCAGTTCGCGGTCAGCCTGTCGGGCATCCGGACGTTGCCTCACCAGATCGAGGCGGTCTTTCGGAAGATGCTGCCCCAGCCACGGCTGCGCTTCCTGCTGGCCGACGATCCGGGGGCGGGCAAGACGATCATGGCCGGGCTTCTCGTCAAGGAGCTCAAGCTGCGTCAAGCCGTCGATCGCTGTCTGATCCTGGTCCGGCCCGCTGACCATTCAGTGGCAGGACGAGCTTCTCCGGTTCTTCGGCGAGCCGTTCCAGATCATCCATTCCGGGAACGACCAGCAGCAGCTTCTCAACCTCTGGGAGCGCGAGGCCGAGGTCATCGCCTCGATCGACTACACCAAGCAGGACGGCGTGCGGGAGCGCGTCTGGCAACCGCGCTGGGACCTGGTCATCATCGACGAGGCCCACAAGTGCAGCGCGTACACGAAGCGCTCGGCTGGCCGCGGCGACGAGGTCGAGCGCACGAAGCGCTACCAGCTCGCGGAACGGCTCTCCGGACCTGCGACAACCTGCTGCTGTTGACGGCGACGCCCCACCACGGCGACGACGACCGCTTCGCGCACTTCATCCGCCTGCTCGACCTCGATCTCTTTCCCGAACCGCATCGCGTCGGAGAGGACGCCGGACGCATCCGCCGCGAGATCCTGCGCCTCGGCGACGACTGCGCCCGGTCGCTCCGGTGCCTGAAGGAAGACCTGAAGGACCTCCAGGGGCCCCGCCTGTTCCCCGACCGCCACGTCCGAACGGTCAGCTTCGCCCTCGGACCCGACGAGTACGCCATCTACGAGGCGGTCACTGCCTACATCAACGAGTTCCTGCCGCAGGCGGCCGGCAGGCAGCCCGCGAGCTGCGCGAGCCGCCTGGCGCGCTGGGCCGGCGTCAGCGTGGCGAAGGAGGCGGCCGGCGAGGGGATAAACCTCCAGTTCTGCCACCCCCAGCACGGTGCAGACGGCCGTCCCTCTCCTGCTACTCGGCGATCGACCGCCAGTTCGCCGCGAGGTGCTCGGCCGTCCGCCAGGCGAGGGCCTGGGCGGTGAGGGTCGGATTGTGGGCCCCGCTGGTCCCCATCACCGAGGCGCCGAGGACGCCGAGGTTCGGCGCCTCGTGGGCGAAGCCCCAGCGGTCGACGACGTTGGTCTCCGGGTCGTCGCCCATGCGGGTGCCGCCGTAGGCGTGGGTGGTCGGGCCCATCGTGCCGAGGCCGCCGCGGATCACGTCGATGGCCCCCGCCTCGCGGAACCACTCCTCCATCCGGTCCTGGATGAAGTCGTTGATGCGGTGCTCGTTCGCGCCGTAGTCGGCCGTGATCCGGCAGACGGGATCGCCCAGCGGATCCGTGACCGTCGGGTGGAGGTCGAGGTAGTTGCCCTCATAGGGCAGGGTCGTCTTCTGGAGGTAGGAGCCGCACGTGCGGTCGGCGTTCTCCATGACGAACGCCTTCCATGCCGAACCCCACGCCGGCGCCCGGCCGAAGGTGCTCATGCTCGCGGCTTCGATCGGCCGCCGGTCCGAGTAGACCCACAGGTTGCCGCCGCCGATGAAGTCGAGCCCGGCGTGATCGAAGTTGTCGTCCGCCCAGTCGTCGACGGCGACGCCCTGCGCGGGCAGCCCGTACCAGCGGTTCAGGTCGTGCGGGAAGAGCGCCGTCACGCCGCCGAGCTGGGCGTGGCTCAGGTAGTGGCGGCCGACCTGCCCGCCGTTGTTCGCCAGGCCGCGGGGCCAGGCGGCCGACTTCGAGAGCAGCAGCAACCGGACGTTCTCGTAGGTGTAGCTCGCCAGCAGCACGACGCTGGCCGGCTGGAAGAAGGTCTCGCCGTCCTTCACGTATTCCACGCCGGTCACGCGCCCGTCGCCGCCGACGCGGATCGCGCGGGCGTGGGCCTCGGTCACCACGTCGAGCCGTCCGGTCGCCTCCGCGCGCGGGATCGTCGTGACCGCGGTCGAGTTCTTGGCGTCCAGGTGGCAGCCGCCACGGTTGCAGAAGCCGTGGTACTGGCAGGCCGCGCGCTCGCCGTAGCGCTCGCTGTTGATGGCGGCCGGCCCGGGGAACGGATGCCAGCCGAGCCGGCGCGCGGCGCCGGTCATGAGCTCCGTGAAGCCCGTGCCGCGCAGGGGCGGCATCGGGTAGGGCCGGCGGCGCGGCCCCTCGAAGACGTTGCCCCGCTGGTCGATCACGCCGCCGACGTTGCCGGCCTGCCCCGACACGCCGATCGCATGTTCGACGTGATCGTAGTACGGCTCGAGCTCGTCGAGGCCGAACGGCCAGTCCTCCACCGTGGTCCCGGCCGGGAGGCGCGACGCCCCGTAGCGACGGGTGGTCTCGCTTGCGACCTTGAAGTCCCACGGGTGCAGTCGCCAGCTCTGGGCCCAGTAGTGCAGTGTCGTCCCGCCGACCGCGTTCATCATCGGGTGGATCGACGCCCGCGTCTCCGGCGCCGACGGGTTCCTCCGGTGCACCGGGACCTCCCGGTTCGCCTTCTGGACCGAGTCGGGCCAGCCGCGGTAGTTGTTGAACAGCTCGTCCGGCGCGTGGTCGCGCGCGCTCTGCCAGCGGCCCGCCTCGATGCCGACCACCTCGAGGCCGGCCTCCGTGAGCGGCAGCACCGCCACTCCGCCGGCCGCGCCGAGGCCGATGACGGCGACGTCGGTCTTCGGGAGCTCAACGGCCACGGGTCCTCCTCGCGCGGGCGGCGGCGAACGCCGGGTAGTCGTAGGCCGAGACGTGCCGCGCCCGGGGCGCGACGTCCATCCGCTGGAGCTCCGGCGTGACCGCCGTCCGCACGCCCGGGTAGCCGATCAGCTCCCAGCCGACGAAGTTCTCGTTCCCGCCGTACGCGGGGTCCGAGAACGTGCCCTGGATGGTGTGCGAGCGGACCATCCCGAAGAACGCCGCCGAGCTGCCGGCGAATCCGGCCGCCGAACCGTGCTCGATCGCCCGCAGCACGCCGTCCTGGGCATCGGCCGGGATCTCGGCGAAGCGGCCTCCCGCCGCCGTCTCCGCGAAGCGATCGACCGCCGCGAGCCCCTCGCGGTAGGCCGGCAGCGACGGGGCCAGGGCGCCGCCGAGGGCACGGTCGACGTAGCGCGCGGCGCGCGCCTCCGCGGCGCCCGGTCCGTGCTCGTCGCTCGGAATCAGCCGGGCCGCGATTGCCTCGAGCGTCTCCCCCTCCGCCGCGGTCAGCGTCTCGAACGATGCTCCCTCCGGTGCCTGCGCGGCGCGAGGGCCGGCCGCTCCGACCGGCACCGCCGCCGCGGCGCCGGCGACCGCCACGCGCTTCAACCACTCGCGCCGGGACAGCGTCTGCCTCATGGCATCCTTATAGCACGGCTCCGGATGGATCGGCCCCGGCGAGACCGGCGGCCATCCACTTCCCGTCATCCGGCGGCGCGCGCCGCCTTCGAGATCGAGAGGCGAACAGATGCGCAGGCACACCGTCGCCGGGTTGCTCCTGACGCTGCTGGCGGCCGCGCCCGGCGCCGCCCAATCCTCCGGAGGGCCCGCCGGGTCTTCCGCCGACGCCGACGTCCTGGCGCCGGAGGGCTTCCGCACCAACCGCACGACGTACAGCGCGATCATGGACGTGCTGGACTCCACCAGCGACGCGGCTACGGTGACCGACGCCGACCTCACCCGACTGCGCGAGATGCAGCTCGAGGACATCTGGAGCGCCCTCGGCGATTACCGGGCCAACTACGTCCGCGGCTTTCGGAGCACGCAGCCGGGCCAACGGATCGCGGGACGCGCGCTGACGATGCGCTTCCTCCCGCCCCGCCCCGACTTCGTGGAGGCAATCGACACCCTTGCGGCCGAAGGCGACTGGGACCGCCGCTACTACGCGCGGGCGGCGGAGGAGGCGCAGCCGGGCGACGTCGTGGTGGCGGAGCTGGGCGGCGCCGGCGGCCACGTCCTGTTCGGCGGCATGGGCGCCCTCGGCATCAAGCTCCGCGGGGCGGCGGGTGTCGTCATCGACGGCGGCAGCCGCGACCTCGCCGAGCTCGCGTCGGACGCGTTCCGCGGCTTCCCGGTGTTCGCGCGCTTCTTCGACGTCAAGACCACGAGCTGGCTGGGCGCCGCCTGGAACGCGCCGGTGCGCATCGGCACCGCCACCGTCCTCCCCGGCGACGTCGTCGTCGCCGACGACACCGGGGTCCTCTTCTTCCCGCCGGAGCTCGTTCCCGCCGTCCTCGCGGCAGCCGCGGAGCGAGCCGCGCTCGAGGAGCACGAGCGGGACCTGCTCCGGAGCCGGGAGCACCGCTTCCGCGATGTCTACCCCCTGTCGCCCAGGTTGCGCGAGGAGTACGAGGGCCGGACGCGCGACCGCTGACGAACGTCCGGACCGACCGGTCCGGCCCCGCTGCGCCACCGGCGGCGTCGACGTCATCCGCCGGCAGCGGTCGGGCCGGGCGAGGCGCCAAGGGCCACGCCGCGGCGACCAGCGCCTCGCGGCCGGTGCCGATCCGGGTGCGCTCCGCCGCCCACCTCGGCGCAACGTCCTCCACGTCAACGACTTGCCGCCGCAGGACAACGAGCCCGTCCCGTGCCGCCCGGCCGCCGACCCCGCGTCGGGGTTGCATCAGCCGGCATCCTGCAATACTCTGAGCGTCTCGCCGCCTCATCGCCGGAAGGCGCGATGGGGGCCGGCGGGCAACATCAGCGTTCGTCGGTTACCGCCACATCTCGGCTCCGGAGCCCTGTGGGCGCGGCAACGGCGGGCGCGTTTCCCGAGCTCACGGGCGGCGCCGTCGCCGCCGCGTGGGGCAGAGCCTATGTCTACACCACTGACGCAATCATCGTCGGATCCCGGCGGGCGGCAGCGGGTGAAGTACGTCCGGCGGCTGGACCACGTGCCCGAGATACCAGCCGACGTCCGCGCCCGGCTGCAACCCGTGACCGAGGAGTACGTCTTTCGCGCGAACGACTACTACCTCCGGCTGATCGACTGGAACGACCCGGACGACCCGATCCGGCAACTGATCATCCCGCGCGAGGAGGAACTGAACGACTGGGGCCGGCTGGACGCCAGCAACGAGCAGGCGGTGACCGTGGCCCGCGGCGTGCAGCACAAGTACTTCGACACCGTCCTGCTGCTGTGCAACGAGGTCTGCGGCGCCTACTGCCGCTACTGCTTCCGCAAGCGGCTCTTCATGGACGACAACGACGAGGTGACCAACGACGTCAGCGCCGGCCTCGCGTACATCGCCGCCCATCCCGAGGTCAGCAACGTCCTGCTGACGGGCGGCGACCCGCTGCTGATGAGCACGCGGCGGCTGGTCGAGATCTTCGAGGCGCTACGCGCCATCGACCACGTCCGCATCATCCGCATCGGGTCGAAGATGCCGGCGTTCGACCCGTGGCGCGTGCTCCGGGACGAAGAGCTGCAGGCCGCCTTCCGGAAGTACTCGACGCCGGAGCGGCGCATCTACCTGATGGCGCACTTCGATCACCCGCGCGAGCTGACCGACCCGGCGGTGGAGGGCATCGACGCATGCCTGCGGAACGGCGTCATCTGCGTCAATCAGTGCCCCCTGATCCGGGGGGTCAACGACGACGCGGCCACGCTGTCCGAGATGTACTCGCGGCTGTCCTACATCGGGTGCCCGCCCTACTACCTGTTCCAGGGGCGGCCGACGGCCGGCAACGAGCCCTACGAGGTCCCCATCGTCCGCGGCTGGCACATCTTCCAGGACGCTCTCCGGCGTGGCTCCGGCCTCGCCCGGCGCGCCAAGTACTGCATGTCGCACGCGTCCGGGAAGGTCGAGATCGTCGGCGTCGACAGCGAGCGAATCTACCTCCGCTACCACCAGGCGAAGGACCCGGCCGACCTCGGGCGGTTCTTCGTCCGATTGCGGGACGACCGGGCCTCCTGGCTGGACGACTTGGTGCCGGCCGAGGAACCGATCCTGGCCTACGAGCACTGACCAGGCGATCATGGAGCGGCGGGAGTTGCTGAAGGCGGCGGCGGGCGTCGGCCTCGTCCTGCGCGGGCGCCAGGCGGCGGCGGGGCAGGCGGTGGGCGACAGCGCGCCAGGTCCCCGCGCGGGCGACCGGTTCGTGTTCGCGCTCGGCGCGCGCCGCGGGGAGCCGATAGTTCCGAGCGACCTCGCACCCGGCGGAGCGCTCCTGCTGGCCTGGCCGATGGATCCCGCAAGCGGGGCGGTCCGCGACGGCTCGCGACTGAACCAGGTCGCGCTGGTCCGCCTCGACCCCGCCACCCTGGACGCCGCTACCGCGGCCCGCGCGGCAGACGGCATCGTCGCCTACTCGGGCGTCTGCTCCCACACCGGCTGCGACGTCTCCGAGTGGATCGACAGCACGCGCACGCTGCTCTGCCCGTGTCACGATTCGGAGTTCGATCCGGCCCGCGGTGCGGAGGTGGTGCTGGGTCCGGCCCCGCGGCGCCTGGCCGCGCTTCCCCTCGCCATCGTCGACGGCGCCCTGGAGGCGGCCGGGGGCTTCATCGGCCGCGTCGGAGCCGATCCGCCATGAGTGCGGACGCCCGGCGCCCGCGCCCTGACCGCGGCCGGGTGAGTCTGGAGGACCTCTGATGATCCCGACCCCGCACCGCACCGCTGCGCTCGCCGTCGCGGCCGCGTGCGCGCTGACCGTCGCGCCGGCCGCTCAGGACGACGGCGACGGCGGCTACACGCCGGTGACCAACGAGCGCCTGCGCAATCCGGAGCCGGGCAACTGGCTGATGTACCGGCGGACCTACGACGGCTGGGGGTACAGCCCGCTCGACCAGATCACGACCGCCAACGTCGGCCGCCTGAAGCCGGTCTGGACTTTCTCCACCGGCGTCCGCGAGGGGCACGAGGCGCCGCCCGTCGTCAACGACGGGCGCATGTTCGTCACCACCCCGCAGAACCAGGTCTTCGCCTTCGATGCGGCAACGGGGGACCTCCTCTGGCGCTACGCCCGCGAGCTGCCGCCGGCGCTGCAGCAACTGCATCCGACGAACCGCGGCGTCGCCCTGTACGGCGACAAGGTCTACATCGGCACTGTCGACACCCACGTCGTGGCGCTCGACGCCGCGACGGGCGACGTGGTCTGGGAGCAGGCCGTCGAGGATCCCGCCGTGGGCTACTACATCACGATGGCCCCGCTCGTCGCGGACGGCAAGGTGATGGTCGGCACGTCCGGCGGGGAGCTCGGCATCCGGGGCTTCGTCGCGGCGCTCGACGCCGAGACGGGGCAGGAGGTCTGGAAGACCCACACCATCCCGTCGCCCGACGAGCCCGGCGGCGACACCTGGCCCGGCGAGACGTGGCGGAACGGCGGCGCCTCGGTCTGGGCCACCGCCACCTACGACCCGGAGCTGAACCAGACCTACTGGGGTACCGGCAACCCCGGACCCTGGATGGGCGATGCGCGGCCGGGCGACAATCTCTACACCAACTCGGTGCTCGCCCTCGACGCGTCGACCGGTGCGATCGCCGGCTATCACCAGTACCACTGGAACGGCTCGTGGGACTGGGACGAGATCGACCCGCCGCTGCTGATCGACATCGAGCGGGACGGCCGCGCCATCCCCGCCCTGGTGCACCCCGGGCGGAACGGCTACCTCTGGATCCTGGAGCGCGGGCCGTCCGGCATCGGGTTCATCGACGCCGAACCCTACGTCTACCAGAACGCCTTCACCGCCATCGACCCACGCACCGGGCGGCCCTCGTACGACCCCGAGCACACGCCCGGCACCGGCAAGCCGGCCTCCTTCTGCCCCTCGCTCACGGGCGGCAAGAACTGGCCTCCGGCGGCGTTCAACCCCGGGACGCGGCTGCTCTACATCCCGGCCATCGAGAACGTCTGCACCTCGATGGAGGGCCGTCCGGTCGAGTACACCCCCGGGCGAATGTTCACCGGGGCCCGATCCACCTACGAGATCCGTGACGGCGCGGACCACCTGGGCGAGTTGCAGGCCTGGAACCTGGACTCCGGAGAGCTGGTCTGGCGCCGGGAGTTCGCGTCGCCGAACTGGGGGCCCGTCCTGACCACGGCCGGCGGACTCGTCTTCATGGGCGGCACGAACGATCGCCACTTCCGGGCGTTCGACGCGGCATCGGGCGACGAGCTGTGGTCCATCCGGACGAACTCCGGCGTCATCGGCATTCCGTCGTCGTTCGCCGTGGACGGCCGGCAGTACATCGCCGTGCAGTCCGGCTGGGGCGTTGACGCGCAGCGGATGCAGGGCGGACTGGACCGCTTCCGCGGCGAGCGGACGCACGTCCCCCAGGGTGGCGTGATCTGGGTGTTCGCAATCGAGGAGTGAGAGGAGAGGACATGCCCGCACGCGGCGACTTGATCAAGATGGTGTTCGGCGGCGTGGTGCTCCTGGTGATCGGGCTCCTCGCCGGCCGAGCGATACCCCAAGCCCCGGCCGTGGAGGCCGTGAGCGTCACGTTCCCGGGCGGAGGCGCGGTGGAACTGGCGACGAGCGCCCCGGAGGTGAGCCACGAATCGCTCCTCGAGGAGATGTTCGCGGACGGGACGACACGCGGCGCGGTGGTCGACTGGCTCCGTGCGCGGGATTTCTTCTCCCTGGACGACGATGGCCTCGTGGACGCGATCGGCAGCCGGCTCTGCGACCCGATCCCCGACAGCCCGCTTGCCCGGCGGACCGCCGCCGCGCGCGAGTGTGCCGACGGCCCGCTGGCCAGCGGACTGCGGGATCTGGCGGAGCGGCACGCGGTGCCGTTCCATCATCTCGGCCGGACGGTCCGCGTGGCCATACCGGAGGATCGCCCGCCGCGCGGGAGCGCCGCGGTGTGCGAGGGCTCGGAACTCCACGGCGAACGGGTCGAGCTCACCTCCGGCTCCGGCGCCAGCCTGGTGGTCGACGCGGCCTGGGGTACGTACTCGTGCACGGAGGTCGAGGGGGCGGAGTACCCCGACATCCAGCTCAATCCTTTCGACGCCTTCGAGATCTTCCCGCGGCCCCTGGCGCGGTTCCACGAGGCCGTGGCCGTCATCGTCAACTGAGCCCGGCTCGGAGCGCCCCCGCGGGGTCCGCCGCGGGGGCGCTGGGCCGCAGGCTGGCTGCGGAACACGAAAGGCCGAGTCAGCGACCCGCGGCCGCCCGCTGCTCCCGCAGCATCTCCAGGAAGCGCCCCTCCTGCAGGTCGATGTGGGCCCGGTACCCCTCCGGGTCGACGAACGGGTTCGGGTCGTCCTCGCCGCGGGTCATCGCCCGCTCCACCTTGCGCTCCATGTCGTACCAGAAGCCGTGGGCGCCGAGGAAGACGTCGACCGGCAGCGAGCGCGCCTTCGCGAACGTCGCCCGGTAGTCGTCGGCAATCCCCGGATAGTCCGGGTTGTCCACCAGGACATAGCCGGGATTGACGCCGAAGCTGCACACGACGAGCGCCAGGTAGGTCCGGCCGCGCTCCTCGACCTCGAGGGCCCAGCTCGTGCAGCCCTCGGTGTGGCCCGGCGTGCGGTGGGCGACGAGCGTCTCCCCGCCCAGCGTCACCTCGTCCCCGTCGTCGACGATGCGGTCTACGGGCTGCTCCCGACCGCCCGGGCGCATCGCGCGGAGGCGGGCGACGTCCTCGCGCATCACCACGACCTGGGCCCCCGTCAGTTCCTTGACGAGCGCGTTGGCCTCCATGTGATCGCCGTGGGCGTGGCTCCCGAGCACGACGGCGATGTCGTCGAACTCGAATCCGAGCGCTTCCATGCTGTTCCGGATCGACGGCACCGTCGACTCGAAGTCGCTGTTGATCAGGATGTGCCCCTCCGGCGTCGTGACCAGGAAGCTCCCGAGCTGTTGCGTCCCGACGAAGTAGACGTTGTCGATGACATGGTGGGCCGGGAACGGCGCGTTCCAGTCCCGCTGCGCGAGGGGAACGGCGGAGGCGACCGCCACCAGGGCGACGACGAACAGGCAGCTTCGGGTCATTGATCCACTCCCCAACTCGGGCCGCGCCCGCGAGCGCGCGGCGCGGCGGTCATGCGGCATCTGACGTGTGCGGCTCGGACCCATCCTATCGAAGGCGCTCCGCGGCGTCATCGCCCCGGCCGGAGCGAAGCGGAGCCGTCAGGCGACGGCTGGCGAACTGGGAGTCTGCGCCGCAGGACGTGTCATGGGGGACTCTGTGCCCGCGCAGACTCCCAACGCCCGTCAGGGCGCGCTATCGCAACAGATCGAACAGGTGCGTGTACTTCAGGATCAGGCTGTGGCCGCTGCCCAGGGGA